>SPQI01000492.1 GCA_004570315.1 Oxalobacteraceae bacterium OM1
GCAGGAAAAGAAGGCGGTCATCGACGCGCGGCTCGCCGATCCGGCCATTTATGACGCGGCCAACAAGGACGAACTGAAGGCGCTCATCGTCGACCAGGCCTACCACACCAAGGAACTCGAGCAGCTGGAAAACGAGTGGCTGGAACAGCAGGACGCGCTGGAGCGCATCGCCTGAGCAAGGCCGCGGCGTCGCGGCAGTTCGACTATGATGCTTCGGACAACGTCCCGCCGGCATCCGCCCGCCATTTCCTTGTGAGCATCCCATGACCCAGCCCGTCGACCAGCCTCTCAAAGGCATTCGCGTCCTCGACCTGACCCGCCTGCTGCCCGGCCCCATGGCGAGCCTGCACCTTGCCGACATGGGCGCCGAAGTGATCAAGATCGAGGATCCGGGGCCAGGCGACTACGCTCGCACCATGGGTCCGGTGCGCCACGAGGTTTCGCAATTCTTCGTCGCGGTCAACCGCGGCAAGCAGTTCCTGCGCATGGACCTGAAGGACGCGGCGCAGCGCGAACGGTTCCTCACCATGGTCGTCGATGCGGATGTGGTGATCGAAAGCTTCCGCCCCGGCGTGATGGACAAGCTCGGTATCGGCTGGAATGTCCTGAGGCAGCACAATCCGCGCCTCGTCATGTGTTCGATTTCCGGCTACGGCGTGGACGGCCCGTTCGCACAACTTGCCGGCCACGACATCAATTACATCGGCCTGGCCGGCATGCTGGAGCAGAACGTCGGACCGGACGGCGTGCCGGCGCTGTCGAACCTGCAGGTCGGTGATCTGCTTGGCGGAACGCAGGCCGCGGTGCAAGGCATACTCGCCGCCCTGCTCGGCGTGCGCATGGGCGGACCGGGGCGCTTCGTGGACGTGTCGATGACCGACGCCGTCTTTGCCCACAACATCATGCCGCTGGTCGCCGTAAACAATAGTGGCCGAACCGCTGCGCCGGGATGCGATCTGCTGACTGGCGGCGTGCCTTGCTACAACGTCTACCGGACCAGCGACAATCGCTTCATGGCAGTCGGTGCGTTGGAGCTCAAATTCTGGGAAGGCGTGTGCGACGTGTTGAACCGGCCGGACCTGAAGGCACGGCATTGGGCGCGCGGTCAGCAAGTCGGCGGCGCGGATGCGATGGCATTGAAGCAGGAACTCGACGCCATTTTCGCCGCTCATGACCTTGCCTACTGGACCGAACGCTTTGCCACCGCCGATTGCTGCGTCACGCCTATCCTGCGCGCTGACGAAGCCCTGGCGCATCCGCTGTTCCAGGCTCGCGGCATGGCTCTTCGCCGCACGCACGACACCGAAGGCGAATACTGGGCGACCGGGCCCGCCGTCCGCTTCCGCGCATGATCGAAATCTTTCCGGAGTTGCGCACCGCGCGCCTGACGCTGCGCGACATTACGCGCGCCGATGCGCCTGCGCTCTTCGCCATTCACTCCGACCGCGAATGGATGCGCTGGTATGGCGTCGAGCCGCTGACCGAGCCTGAACAGGGAGAACAATTGGCCGACCTCTTTCATGGCTGGTTCGAGGGCGGCACCGGCTTTCGCTGGGGATTGGAGCGCCGCAGCGACGGCCGGCTCATCGGCACCTGCGGGCTCTTTCGATGGAACAGGAGCTGGCACAACTGCGTGATCGGCTACGAGATCGCGCGCGACTGCCAGCGACAGGGCTACACGCGCGAAGCCGCAACGGCCATCCTCGACTACGGATTCGGCGTGATGCGCGTGCATCGCGTGCAGGCCGAAACCCATCCCGACAACGCCGCGTCGATCGCGCTTGCAACGAAGCTCGGTTTCGTTCTCGAGGGCACCCACCGCGAGCAGGCGTACTGGGGCGGGCACTTTCATGACCTGCACTGCTATTCGCTGCTCGAACAGGACTGGTATTTGCAGCGGACAGACGGAGACGGCAATGGCGCGCAGTGAGCCGGGCACAATCAATATCATCGGCGCCGGCAAGGTCGGCATGACGCTGGGGCGGCTGCTCAGGGACAAGGGCTACGCGGTTCAGGATGTGCTGAACCGTTCGATGGAAAGTGCGACGGCGGCCATCGCTTTCATGGGTGGCGGCCATGCGGTCGCCGAATTGCAAGAATGCCGTCCGGCGCAATTCTGGCTCATCGGTACGGGCGACAGGGACATCGAAGCGGCCTGCGCAGCCCTGAGCGCCAGCGGCAAATTGACTGCGCATGCCGTCGTTTTCCACTGCAGCGGGGCGCTGGCTTCAGACAAGTTGGACAGTGCCCGGCGTGCCGGAGCCCGGACCGCCAGCCTGCATCCGATTCGCAGCTTTGCCGATCCTGCACTTGCCGTGCGCGACTTCACCGGCACGTGGTGCGGGATTGAAGGCGAAGAACATGCCGTTACTGCACTGACGGCCGCATGCGAAGCGATCGGCGGACGGCCGCTGCTACTGCGCGCCGAGACCAAAGTGCTGTACCACGGCGCGGCGGTGATGGCATCGAATTATCTTGTCACCTTGATCGACGCCGCCTTGAAAACCTACCATGCCGCCGGCGTGCCCGAGGCCGTCGCACGGGAATTGCTGGAACCATTGGTCCGTGGAACCGTCGATAACGTGTTCCGGCTCGGCACCGCCGCTGCTTTGACTGGACCCATCGCCCGCGGCGACATGTCAATCGTGCAGCGCCAACAGGCGGCGATTGCGGCTGCGGCCCCTGCATGCGGGGCCTTGTATGAAAGTTTTATCGAATTGGCGCAAGACCTGGCGCGCAGGAAGCGCGAGGCGCGCTAGCGCTTCTGCGTATAGATGTCGTGGCCGACTTCGTCGATCTGGCGGCGGAGCGCGCGGCGCTCTTCCGGGCTCATGCGCCCCGAACGGCGGCGCTGCTCGGCGTTCGGATCCGGCGCCGAGCCACCATAACCACTGGTGTCCGGCATGGCATAGACTTGCCCGCGCTGCACGTCCACCTGGCGCGGCAGGGGTTGCGGCTCTTCCTGGCTGACGGCCCGCTCGTTGTTGCCCGCTTGCTGGAGATAGAACGCGCGCACGGCATCGCGCTCGCCACGCCGCGGCGGCGAGTCGGACAGCGCCGGCAGCGCGGTCGCGATCAGGAGGCAAGTAAGGCCGAAATGTTTGAGCTGCATGTCCTTCAACCTGGGGCAGGTTCGATGACCGGAAAAAGCACCGCGATTTATACTACTGAACCCTTCCGGCGCAAGAATCCTGCGCCGTGATTCAAGTGTATGCTGCGCCTTTTCGGGTCGTAACCTGACTAAGGTAAAGTTTGTAACACTTTGTAATGCATTTAATTTCAAGCACTTCCGCTTGAAGATCGGAAGTTACCATAGCGCCATGAGCACGACAAACACCACATCCCATACCAGCGGCCAGGTCAACGGCCATCAGGCCAAGGTGCTGGTCGTCGACGACGACATCCGCCTGCGCGACCTGCTGCGCCGCTACCTCGCCGAACAAGGCTTCAACGTGGTCACCGCCGAGAATGCCCAGGCGATGAACAAACTCTGGATTCGCGAGCGCTACGACCTGCTCGTCCTCGACCTCATGCTGCCCGGCGAGGACGGACTGTCGATCTGCCGCCGCCTGCGCGGCGCCGGCGACCAGACGCCGATCATCATGCTGACCGCCAAGGGCGAGGATGTCGATCGCATCGTTGGTCTGGAGATGGGGGCGGATGACTATCTTCCCAAGCCCTTCAATCCGCGCGAGCTGGTCGCCCGCATCAACGCCGTCCTGCGACGCAAGGGTCCCGATGAAATCCCCGGCGCGCCCTCGGAAACGCCGCAGACCTTTGCCTTCGGCGACTTCATCCTCGACCTGGGCACACGCACGCTCAAGCGGGGCGGCGAAACCATCTCGCTGACGACCGGCGAATTCTCGGTGCTCAAGGTCTTTGCCCGCCATGCCCGCCAGCCGCTGTCCCGCGAAAAGCTGATGGAACTGGCGCGCGGCCGCGAATACGAAGTGTTCGACCGCAGCCTGGACGTGCAAATCTCACGCCTGCGCAAGCTGATCGAACCGGATCCGTCCAATCCGATCTTCATCCAGACCGTATGGGGCCTCGGCTACGTGTTCATTCCTGAAGGCCAGCCCCGCTGAGGCTGCCCGGCCTTCGGCGAATTTCGATGCAGAGTCTCGTGAAACGCCTCGGCTGGCTGAAAAGCGGGCTGTTCTGGCGGACTTTCGTGCTGCTCGCGGTGATGATCACCGCGAGCCTGCTGGCATGGGTCTCGACCTTTCAATTCGTCGAACGCACGCCACGCGCCCAGCAGGTCGCGGCACAGGTCATCTCCATCGTCACCATCACCCGCGCCGCGCTCACTCATTCGGCGCCCGACCTGCGCCGCGAACTGTTGTTCGACCTCGCCAGCAACGAGGGCATCCGAATCTATCCGCTCGAGAAGGAAGACGTCATCGAGCCGCCGCAGGACAATGCCCTGATGCCGGTACTCGAAGCCACCGTCAAGACGCAGCTCGGCAAGGACACACGCTTTGCCGGCGCCGTGAATGATGTGGCCGGATTCTGGGTGAGCTTCAAGATCGACGATGACGAATACTGGCTGCGCCTGGATCGCGAGCGCATCGAGCGCTTTTCGCGCGTGCAATGGCTCGGTCTCGGCGGCATCACGCTGGTGCTCTCGTTGCTGGGTGCGGTGTTCATTTCGCGCCTGATCAACCAGCCGCTCGCGCGACTAACCAGCGCCACCCGTGCCGTGGCCAAGGGCTACGCATTCGAGTCGCTGCCCGAGCGCGGCCCGACCGAGATCCGCGAGGCGAACCAGAGCTTCAACCAGATGGTGGCCGACCTGCATCGCATGGAATCGGATCGCGCCGTCATCCTGGCCGGCATTTCCCACGACCTGCGCACGCCGATTGCGCGCATGCAGCTGGAACTCGAGATGACTGCATGCGCAGCGTTTGCAGGCCGAGCGAGATGACGCGGGTGCCGTCCACCACGCGCACGTCGCCGCGCTTGCGTTCGAGCGCGAAGCTACCGCGCGATTGACCGGCGAGCGCGAGGTCCCAGCGTCCATCGAAGACCATGTCGGAACGTATCGGCGCAGTCTTGCCGGTGAAGGTGCGCTGGAGTTCGAGCAGCTGGCCGGCGTCGAGCGCGTCGAGGCGGCCGGCGGTGGCGATCTCGCCGCCTTCATAGCGGAAGCGGTCGAGCGTGATCGCCGCCTTTTCCAATGTCAGGCGGGTCGATCCGAGAAGCACGCGGCCGGGCGCGGCCGCCACGTCCATCGGCGCCTCGAGTGCAAAGGCGGGCCGGCCGCGATTCTCCAGCGATTGCAGCGTCCCGGACCAGGCATAGCCTTCCGGACGCTCTTCCAGCTTGCCGCGCGCCGTGGCGCCGAGCGTCAGCGGATTGCCGCGCAGCCGGCCGTTGGCCTGCAGCTGAAGGGCATGTGCCGCATAGGTGCCGTCGATGCGTGCCGTCAGCTTGTTCAGCGACACGTCCGGCGCGGCGAGTGCTGCGGCATCGAGGTCGAGCAGGATGCTGGCGTTGGCGTCGCGGCCGGGAACGCCGGCCGTGCGCGCGCGTGCATCCAGCGTACCGACCCGGTAGCCGGCATAGGTCAGCTCGCGCGCCTGCGCGGTGGCATCGAGCGCGGGGCGCTCCAAGGTGCCGCCCAGTGTGCCTTCCGCCTGCAGCAGGCCGCGCGCTCCGACGCCGAGCCGGTCGAGCGCCGGGGCGTCGATGGCGAAGCGCAATTGTTGTCCGGGGAGGCCGAATGCGCCGTGCAGCTGCACGGTGTTGCCGGCGATCTCGAGGCGGGCATCGCTGTCGAGCAGGCGTTTGCCGGCCAGCTGCACGGTGCCGCGTCCCGAAAGCGGACGTTCGGCGTAGCTGCTGTCGCGGATGTCGAAGCGCAGGCGCGCCGAGAGTTCGGGCTGCAGGCTGCCTTCCGCGGAAAGATCGCCGTTGATGCGGGCAGCAGCATATTTCTGCTTGCGCGCGAGGAAGGCCTGCGGATTGAAATCCTGCACCTTGCCTTTTGCGGAAAAGGCGCGCGGGCCGGTGCGTGCCAGCGTTCCCTGCAGGGCCAGCGATGCGCCGCGCGAGGCTAGCGAGGCGTCGTCGACGGTAAAGGCGGCGGGCGTTGCCCCGGCATGCGCGAGCAGGGCGATGTCGCGCCCCTGGAGGTCGACGGCGATGCGCTGGCCTTGCGCGTCGAAATCCAGGGTGAGCGGACCATTCACAGACTCGGCGAGCAGGGCGGAATGCAAGGCGTGCGGATCGACGTCAGCCGCTTCCAGTTCCAGCGTGCCGCCGCCCTTGGCGAAATGCGCGTTGCCCGTCAACTGCCCGCCGCCCGCGAGGTCGATGCGCAGGTCCGACAGCGTCTGTGCCGCAGCATCCGCGAGCAGGGTGCCGCTCGCCGCGGTGGCGGGAATGCCGTCCTTGTCGTACGCAGCCGGCGCGCGGTTGCGAATGCGGAAATTGCCGCCGACGCGCAGCTGCGTCTCGCTGCCGGGCAGCGGCTGCAGATCCGCCTGCACGTCGAGCTGGGCATGCGGAATGGACGGCAGGAACTGCTTCGGATCGATTGCGTTGATCGTCACATGCGCCTCGCGCACCGGCACCGGATCGAAGGGCGCGGCCTGCACGCGGGCCCGCGCGTCGAGGCCGTCGCCGATGGCGGTCAGTTCGGCAAGCGGTTGCGCCAGCGTATTGGAGAGCGTGGCATCGAGCCGATAGGACTTGTCCTGAAAGGTGCCGGCCGCGCGCGCCGTGCCGCTGAGCGGAAAAGGCCGCACACCATCGAGCTTAAGCGCCGCTTCCACGTCGCCTGTCGGGAGGCCGGCATGGACGAGCC
>SPQI01000349.1 GCA_004570315.1 Oxalobacteraceae bacterium OM1
CCGCTCGCCGCAGCGCAGCAGGCGCGACCTATAATCGAGCGTCCCCATGCCGCCTCCCGCGGGAAAGGTCTGCGATGTACGCGTTGCGACGACTGCTGCTTGCCTGCTGTGCCATCGTGTGCTGTGCGCCGGCGTTCGGCGCCTTGCCGCCGGTGCGCGTGGGCATGGGACTGACGAAGCCGCCCTACGTCTTCGAGTCCGGCCGTGAGGGCATCGAAGTGGAGATTGCGCGCGAGGCGTTTGCCGCGGCGGGCTTTGACATGAGCGGCCTGCAATTTCCGCCGGCGCGCGGGCTGGGCCTGCTGCGCGCCGGGCAGCTCGATGCGCTGCTCACCGTGGATGAAGGCATCGGCGACGGGTATTTCTCGGAGACCTACGTCGTCTACCACAACGTCGCCGTCACGTTGGCCCGACGGCACATCCCGCTCAAGCACATCGACGACCTGCCGGACTATTCGGTCGCGGGTTTCCAGAACGCTTCGGTCACCCTTGGGCCGCATTTCCATGACGTCGCGCAGCGCCATCCGCAATACCGGGAATATGCCCAGCAGATCACGCAAGCCAAGCTCCTGTTCACCGGGCGAGTGGACGTGGTCGTCGGCGACCGGCTGATCTTCCGTTACTTCGCCGCGCACATGGACGGCGGTATCGACGGCGGGCAGCCGGTGGTCTTCCACGACATCTTCCCGCCCAGCCCGCGCAAGGTCGCCTTCCGCGATCCGGCGCTGCGCGACCGCTTCAATGCGGGACTGCGCGCCATCCGGCAGAACGGCATCTACGATGCGATCCTGAAAAAATACCACGCTCATGCGCGGCCTTGACGATGCGCTTATGCGTGGCGTGCGAGGCTGCGGAATTCGGAAAAGGTGTCGAGCAGCGTGCGCGCCCGGAAGGGCTTGAGGATGACGCGGTTCACTTCGCGCCGCCGCAATTCCTCCGCGAGCGCCGCGTCACAGCGTTCGAGCATGACGGCGATCGGCATGGAGCGATGCGCGATCGCATCGTCATGCCGGATCACATCGATCAAGCTCAAGTCGTACTGATCGAGCCGGCGGTCGCCGAGGTCGAGTGCGATGATGGCGCCGCGAAAGGGACGCTCGCGCAGCAGGCGCGTGGCGACGGCGCTGCTGCTCGCTTCGTGGATCTCGCCAAGGCCGAGCGAGCGGGCGGTCAGCACCACCGTGCGGCGCAGGAGCGCATCCGCCTCCAGCAGCAACATGGGCAGGCGCACCGGCGCCGCGGCGGCCCGGCCTGAAGCTGCGCTCGCAAGTTCATGCATCGCCGGCGTCCTGCAGCGGGCTTTCCTCGGCCAGCAGCTCGTTGACGAGCAAGTCGCGCAGCGTGGCAAGGATGGAAAGTTCGGTGGCGTCCAGCGTCCGCGGCCGGGTGTCGAGCACGCACAGGGTGCCGACCGCATGCCCGGACGGCATCACGAGCGGCGCGAAGGCATAGAAGCGGATGTGGGGCGCACCGGCGACCAGCGGGTTGTCGGCAAAGCGCGCATCCTGCGTGGTGTCCGGCACGACGAGCGTTTCGGCGGCGAGGATCGCGTGGCCGCAGAATGAGACGTCGCGGCCGGTCTCGCACATCGCCATGCCGACCCGCGCCTTGAACCACTGGCGGTTGCGGTCGACGAGCGACACGAGCGCGGTGGGCACGTCGAACTCCTGGGCGGCGAACGCGGCGATGCGGTCGAAGCGCTGCTCCGGCGGCGTGTCGAGGATGAGCAGCGCATGCAGCGCGGCAAGGCGTTCTTCGTCGTTGAGCGGAATGGGGGCGGCTAGCATGAGCGTCTTTCCTTGGACCGCAGTAAGATAGCACGCCCCAAGGCGCAAACAAGCGCTTACCGTTTGAGCAACGCTTTGCGTTTCCGCAATACGACGGCGCTTCGCGCTGCTATTGGTGAATCAACAAGACCGGATCTTCCTGCCATGAAGTGGACCATCGTCGCCCTGTATTTCCTGTCCATCCTGCACGTGCATTTCCGCGGCCGGGTGCGCCTGCCCTTCTTCCGGCAGCTGTTCGACCATTCCTCTTTCGTCGCGCCGCTGAACACCTTCATGCACCTGTTCTCGCGCGTGCCGTCGACGCCCTTCTACGCGACCTCGGAATTCCCGGAACTGCGCGAGCTGGAGCAGCATTGGGAAATGATCCGGGACGAAGCCGTCGCGCTGTCCAACCTGCAGAAGATCAAGGCCGCCGAGAAGAACGATGACGCCGGCTTCAATTCCTTCTTCAAGAACGGCTGGAAGCGCTTCTACCTGAAGTGGTACGACGCCAGCCATCCGAGCGCGGAACAGTTCTGCCCGCAGACGGTGGCGCTGCTGCGCCGCATTCCGACGGTGAAGGCGGCGATGTTCGCCGAGCTGCCGCCGGGCGGCAAACTGAACGAGCACCGCGATCCGTTTGCCGGCTCGCTGCGCTATCACCTCGGCCTCGTCACGCCCAACAGCGACGCCTGCTTCATCGAAGTCGACGGCAAGCGCTACAGCTGGCGCGACGGCAAGGCGGTGATCTTCGACGAGACCTACATCCACTGGGCGCAGAACGGCAGCCAGAGCAACCGCATCATCCTGTTCTGCGACATCGAGCGCCCGATGCGCTACGGCTGGGCGCAGCGCCTGAACAAGTGGCTGGGCCGCACGCTGATGACGGCCGCCAGCTCGCCCAACGAAACCGGCGACCAGACCGGCGGCATCAACAAGCTGTTCCGCTTCGTCTGGCTGATGGGCCAATACCGCCGCCGCTTCAAGCGCTGGAACAAGACCGTGTACCAGATCACCAAGGTGGCGCTCATCGTCGGCGTGGCGCTGGCGATCTACTACCTCTGATCAGGCCGCCGCCTCTTCTTTCCGCGCCGGTTCCCCGGCCGCCGTCTTCACCCTGCCGAACCGATACTCCGCTTCATGCGTACGGCGCATGAGGCGCCAGTACTGGAAGGTGAACCCGGGCCAGATCGCGACATTCCTGCCTTGCGCGTCGAGGTACCAGCTGCGGCAGCCGCTGGCCCAGACCGTCGTTCCGAGGCGCGACTGCACCCGCGCATTGAACTGCGCCTGCGCTTCCGCGCGCGGCTCGATCGACGTCATGGCCCTGCGGCGCATCGCCTTCAGGCAGCGCAACACGTGCCGGATCTGCTGCTCCGCCATGAACACGACCGAGTTGTGGCCAAGGCCGGTATTCGGCCCGAGCAGCAGAAACAGATTCGGATACCCCGCCACCGTCAAGCCGAGATGGGCCTGCGCACCGTCGCGCCAGGTGTCGTTGAGATCGACGCCGTTGCGGCCGAGGATGCGGATCGGTGCGAGGGAGGCGCCGACGCGAAAGCCGGTGCCGTAGATGAGCGTATCGGCTGGGTATTCGGTGCCGTCGCACGCGACGATGCTGGCTTCGCGGACTTCGGCGACGCCCGACGTAACCAGCGCGACGTGCGCTTGCGAGAAGACCGGGAAGTAGTCGTTCGCGATCAGCACGCGCTTGCAGCCGATGGTGTAGTCGGGCGTGAGCTTGCTGCGCAGGTCCGCATCGGGGATCTGCGCGCGCATGTGCGCTTCGGCCATGCGCTTTGCGTGCGCCATCAGCCTGGGATGAAGGAAGGCGAGGCCGAGCAGTTCCTGGCGCCAGTAGAGGAAGTTGCGGAACAGGCGCATCGCGCCCGGCACATGGCGATACACCCACTGTTCCTTCGGTCCGAGCGCCCGGTCCATCTTCGGGAGCACCCAGGCCGGCGTGCGCTGGAACAGCGTGACCTGCGCCGCCTGCTTCGCCACCTGCGGCACGAACTGGATGGCGCTCGCTCCGGTGCCGATCACGGCCACGCGCCGGCCGCGCAGATCATGATCGTGGCGCCATTCGGCAGAGTGGAACACCGTGCCGTGGAAGCGCTCGATGCCGGGCAGTTTTGGATAGGCCGGCCGGTGCAGCGCACCCGTCGCCGCGACCACGGCGCGCGCCGTCACGGTCCCGCCGTCGGCGGTGCGCACCGTCCACAGATCGCGCGTCTCGTCGAACACCGCTTCCGCCAATGCCGTGCTGCAGCGGATGAAGGGCGCGAGTTCGTACTTGCGCACGCAGTGCCGGAGGTAATCCCGGATTTCGGGCTGGGTCGCGTACATGCGGCTCCAGTTCCACTTGCGTTCGAAGGAAAACGAATACATGTGCGAAGGCACGTCGCAGGCGCAGCCGGGATAGGTGTTCTCGCGCCAGGTGCCGCCGATTTCCGGGGCTTTTTCGAGCACGATGACATTGCCGTTGCCCGTTTGCTTCAACTTGATCGCCATGCCCAGCCCCGAGAAGCCGCCGCCGACGATGAGCACGTCGTAATCGGGTGCACGCGGCGCCGACGCGCCGGGGCGATCGAACAACGCACGCTGCTTGAGGAAGGCGCAGGCCTCGAACAGCGAGGCGCGGCCCTCGGGAATGAAGGTGTGGAAGAGCTGCCAGTCGTGGCAGACGTCGGACCAGATGCGCAATGCGACCTCGACGCCGGCGGTGCGGGCGCGCTCGGCCAGGCGGGTGGAATCGTCGCGCAGCACTTCGTCGGCCCCGACATGGATCAGCATCGGCGGCAGGCCGCGCAGGTCGGCGTAGAGCGGCGAGGCGACCGGGTCGCGCGGATCGGTGCCGGCGAGGTAGAACTGTCCTGCCTCGGCAATGCGGGCGCCGCGGAACATCGCGCAGCGCGCGTCGTTCTCGACGAGCGAGGCGCCCGTGCCGGCGAGATCGGTGAGCGGCGAGAACAGCGCGACGGCCGCCGGCATCGCGAGGCCGCGCGCGCGGATGCGGAGCAGCAGCGACAGCGTCAGTCCGCCGCCGGCGGAATCGCCTGAGATCAGGATGCGCGCCGGATCCGCACCGCTGCCGAGCAGGCCTTCATAGACGGCGAGCGCGTCGTCCGCTGCGGCGGGAAACGGGTGCTCCGGTGCGAGGCGGTAGTCCGGCGCATAGACACGCATGCCCTGCCGCGCAAAGAAGCTGGTGAAGGCGCGATGCGAGCGCGGCGAGCAGGCGAAGTAGCCGCCGCCGTGCAGGAACAGCATGGTGAGGCTGCCGCTGCCGTGCATGGACGCGACCCATTCGCCGGGCACGCCGCCGACCGTGGCCGGCGTGACAACGACATCGCCCGGCGTGCGGACAATGCCGCTGTTGAGGACCTTGCGGGCGGCGAAGGCATCGGTCGCGGCGGCCAACTTGCGCTTGAAGGTCTGGCGCAGCAATGCGCTGAAGAAACGGGCTTGCCAGCTGCTCATGTTCGGCTCCTTCCGGCCGGCGCAGTGCCGGCGGGTCAATGCAACGACGCAGCTTGAGATGCGAGGTCGGGGAGGGAAAAATTACGGTATCCGCCTCGACGATGTCAACTTGTCCTGCTGCGGCGCTATGGGGAAACGAAAAGGGGCGGCTGGTTCCGGGGCTTGACGCATGACGGCGAGGCATCCCTGGGTTTCCCCTCGCAGGGCGCGCGTGGGCTGACAAGCCCGCACCGTTTTACAGGAACGAGAGAACGACAGGAAGGTTAGAGGCGGCCAAACCTGTCAATCCCGCGCGGAATTGGTGGGGTGCGCTTGCGCACCAACACCGTTATCGAGGCACCCGTGCGCAAGCGCACCCTACAGAGTCTGCCAAGACCTCGAACCGTTCCCGCCCCTTCAAGGGGAGGGTTAGGGTGGGGATGGGGTTAAGGCAGTTCCCCCTGTGCAGACGCCAAAACAGCAGTGCGGCAAGCGGATCAAGAAGCGGGCTTGTCTGATCGAAGCGAGTTTGCCCGCTTCCCGCTTGCTGCGCTGCTGTTTTGGGGACCGCCGAAGGCGGCGTCTGAACCGGGGTCGCCTTTCTTTGCTTACTTTCATTGGCGAAGCAAAGAAAGTGAGCGGCTGCCGGGCCGCCCCCGGCAAAGGCTCTTACGGAGTGATGCAAGCACTGTCACACCGAAGAACCGCACGCAAGCAAGACACTGGATTCCGGCGTCCGCCGGAATGACGGCACTAGGAAGCAGCGAAGTCAACGCATCTTTGCTCACCCCGCCCTCGGCTTCCACACCGCCATCGTATCCCCCCGCAAATACCGCACCGTAGCGAACGCAAACGCCGCATTCGACATCAACAAATAACCCGGCACCAGCCCAACTTTCTTCAGCCACCCCGGCAACTGCCCCGCCAGCCCCGCCAGCGCAAGCGCATAGCAGGCCAGCTGCAGAACCAGCAGCCACACATACCCGTCGCTATGCAGCGCCAACGCCATGTTGGCAAACAAAGCGCCCAGCATGAACGCGAACCCCCCATACCGCAGCACCTTGTGCGACACAAGACAAAACGCCGCCAGCGGATAGCGGAAGGGATTGAGCAGGCGGCGCATGTACGACAACCCCTGCATCGCCCGCAGCGCCACCCGCACCCGCATGCGGAACTCGGAGCCGATCTCCGTGTTCGGTGCTTCCACGGCCGTGACGCGCGGATCGAACACCACGCGGCGGCCGGCGGCGATCACGCTCAGGGGCAGCACGAAATCGGTGATCAGGTGCGGCGGGATGTCGACATAGAGCGATTTGCGGATCGCGTCCACGCCGCCGTTCACGCCGATGATGGAGCCGGCGCGCGTCTCCACCTCGCGCAGGAAGTTTTCGTAGCGCATGTAGGCGTCCACGCCCGCGCCGCTGATGGTGTCGTCCTCGGCGGTGAAACGCAACGCCCCGGTGAGGTAGCCGACTTCGGGATCGGCAAAGTTTTCCACGATGCGCGCCACCGCATCGCGTCCGAAAAGCGTGTTGGCGTCGCTGAAAATCACGATCTCCCCGAGCGCGCGGCTTACGGC
>SPQI01000454.1 GCA_004570315.1 Oxalobacteraceae bacterium OM1
GAGCCGGTGCGGCTGCCGGGGCGGGGGCTGGCGCCGCTGCGCCGTCGGCGGTCTCGAGCAGCAACACGAGGCTGCCTTCCGAGACCTTGTCGCCGACCTTGATTTTCAATTCCTTCACGACGCCGGCGTGGCTGGACGGAATCTCCATGCTCGCCTTGTCCGACTCGACCGTCACCAGCGACTGGTCATGTGCGATCGTATCGCCCGGCTTGACCAGCACCTCGATCACTTCCACATCCTTGAAATCGCCGATATCCGGGACTTTGACTTCCTGCAGGCTCATGGCTCTAGCTCCATTATTGTTCTTCGCACACCGAGCGCTTCCTTGACTGGAAGAAAGCGCAACCGGATACCTGCCGGCGGCCGCTTGCCCGCCGGCATGCACCGCCCGTCCGCCGCCCGCGCTTGCGCGCGAACTTCACGGCCGGGCGGATTCCACTACCGAGAATTACAGCGTAGCCGGATTCGGCTTGTCCGGATTGATCCCGTACTTGGCAATGGCCTGCGCCACCACCGATTTTTCGATCGCGCCATCTTCGGCCAGTGCGCGCAGGGCCGCCACCGTCACGTAGTAACGGTTGACTTCGAAGAACTCGCGCAGTTTCGCCCGCGTGTCGGAACGCCCGAAACCGTCAGTGCCGAGCACCTTGTAGTTGCGGCCTTTCGGCATGTAAGCGCGGATCTGCTCGGCGAACAGATGCATGTAGTCGCTGGTGGCCACGATCGGCCCCTGGGTGCCGCCCAGTTTGTTTTCGATGTGCGAGGCCCTCGGCGTGTCGGTCGGGTGCAGCATGTTCCAGCGCTCCGCATCCAGGCCGTCGCGCGCCAGCAGCGTGAACGACGGCGCGGACCAGACGTCGGCGGCGATGTTCCAGTCATTCTTGAGCAGCTCGGCGGCGGCGATGGCTTCGCGCAGGATGGTGCCGGAGCCCATCAGCTGCACGCGCAGCTTGGCTTTCTTGTCGCCTTCCTGCAGGAGATAAAGGCCCTTGAGGATGTCCTGCTCCTGGCCCGGCTTCAGGCCCGGATGGCCGTAGTTCTCGTTCAGCAGGGTGATGTAATAGAACACGTCCTCCTGCTTCTCGACCATGCGCTTGAGGCCGTCGTGCATGATGACCGCGACTTCGTGTGCGAAGGTCGGGTCGTACGGAATGCAGTTCGGAATGGTCGCCGCCAGGATGTGGCTGTGACCGTCCTCGTGCTGGAGGCCTTCGCCGTTCAGCGTGGTGCGTCCGGAGGTGCCGCCGAGCAGGAAGCCGCGCGACCGCATGTCGCCGGCCGCCCAGACGAGATCGCCGACGCGCTGCAAGCCGAACATCGAGTAGAAGACATAGAACGGGATCATGATGCGGTTGTTCGTCGAGTACGACGTCGCGGCCGCAATCCAGGAGCTCATGCCGCCCGCTTCGTTGATGCCTTCCTGCAGGATCTGGCCGGCCTTGTCCTCGCGGTAGTACATCACCTGGTCCTTGTCGACCGGCTCGTACAACTGGCCCTGCTGGTTGAAGATGCCGATCTGGCGGAACAGGCCTTCCATGCCGAAGGTACGCGCCTCGTCGACCAGGATGGGAACCACGCGCTTGCCGAGGTTGGCATCGCGCAGCAGCGCGGTGATGATGCGCACGAACGCCTGCGTCGTCGAAATCTCGCGCCCTTCCGCAGTCGGGTCGAGCACGGCCTGGAACGCGGACAAATCCGGCACCGGCAATTGTTCGTCGGCCTTCACGCGGCGCTGCGGCAGGTAGCCGCCGAGCGCCTGGCGGCGTTCATGCAGGTACTTGATTTCCGGCGCGTCGTCGGAGGGCTTGAAGAACGGTACGTCCGGCAGCTTGTCGTCGGGAATCGGAATCGCGAAGCGATCGCGCATTTCGCGGATCGCCGCGTCGTCGAGCTTCTTGGTCTGGTGCGCGGTATTGCGCGCCTCGCCCGACTTGCCCATGCCGAAGCCCTTGATGGTCTTCACCAGCAGCACGGTCGGCTGGCCCTTGTGCTCCTGCGCCTGCTTGAAGGCGGCATAGATCTTGTGCGGGTCATGGCCGCCGCGGTTGAGGCGCCAGATGTCGTCGTCGGACATCTTGCTCACCAGCTCGAGCAATTTCGGATGCTTGCCGAAGAAATGCTTGCGCACATAGGCGCCGTCCTTGGCCTTGTAGTTCTGGTACTCGCCGTCGACGGTTTCCATCATGACGCGCTGCAGGAGGCCTTCCTTGTCGCGCGCCAGCAGCTCGTCCCAGTACGAGCCCCAGATCACCTTGATGACGTTCCAGCCGGCGCCGCGGAAGTCGGCTTCCAGCTCCTGGATGATCTTGCCGTTGCCGCGCACCGGGCCGTCGAGGCGTTGCAGGTTGCAGTTGACGACGAACACGAGGTTGTCCAGCTTCTCGCGGCCGGCCATGCCGATCGCGCCCATGGATTCCGGCTCGTCCATCTCGCCGTCGCCGCAGAAGGTCCAGACCTTGCGGTTGTCGGTCTTGGCGATGTCGCGGGCGTGCAGGTACTTGAGGAAGCGCGCCTGGTAGATGGCCATCAGCGGGCCCAGGCCCATGGAGACCGTCGGGAACTGCCAGAAGTTCGGCATCAGCTTCGGGTGCGGATATGACGACAGGCCGTGGCCGTCGACCTCGCGGCGGAAGTTCAGCAGCTGCTCTTCGGTGAGGCGGCCTTCGAGGAAGGCGCGCGCATAGATACCAGGCGAGGAATGACCCTGGATGTAAAGCAGGTCGCCACCGTGGTTTTCGCTCGGCGCATGCCAGAAGTGGTTGAAGCCGATACCCAGCATGTTCGCCAGTGAGGCGAAGCTGGAAATGTGGCCGCCGAGGTCGCCGTCGGCGCGGTTGGCCTTGACCACCATCGCCATCGCGTTCCAGCGCATCCAGGAGCGCAGACGCTCTTCGTATTCGAGATTGCCGGGGCAGTGTTCGCCGAGATGGGCGGGGATGGTGTTGACGTAGGCGGTGTTGCTGGAGAACGGAATGTGGGCGCCGCGGCGGCGCGCGAGGTCGACCATGCGCTCCAGCAGGTAATGCGCGCGGTCGGGCCCCTCGGTCTCGATGACGGCTTCGAGGGCGTCGAGCCACTCCTGGGTTTCCGTGATGTCGGGGTCGTTGGCAGCCTGGGCCAACAGTTGGTCGAGCTGGGCGGACATGGGTCTCTCCTATCGTGGGGACCGACCTTGGAGTCTTGCAGGAGTCGGAAGTTTTTTGGACAACTTTTCGCGCGGGTGGTGCGAAGTGACAGCATGGTAACATCATTTTGGCCATTTCCCAACATACGGGACGTCATCTCATAATGTGAGATTTTCCTGCGGCAATGCAGCATGGAGCCGACCTTTCGCCCGGCCGGTCTGCGTGCCTCGGCACCTTATAATCTCGGTTTTCCCTACCCATCCTTTCCTACCCTTCCCCGCCATGACCGCACAACTCATCAACGGCAACGCTCTCTCCCAGGAAATCCGCGCCGACGTCGCCCGCCGCGCCGCCGCCCTCACCGCCCAAGGCAAGCAGCCGGGCCTCGCCGTCGTGCTCGTCGGCGACAACCCCGCCTCGCAGGTCTACGTGCGCAACAAGGTCAAGGCCTGCGAAGACAACGGCCTGCATTCCGTGCTCGAGAAATATGAAGCCGACATGAGCGAAGCGGACCTGCTCGCCCGCATCGATGCGCTGAACGAGGATCCGAAGATCCACGGCATCCTGGTCCAGCTGCCGCTGCCGCCGCACATCGATTCGCACAAGGTGATCGAGGCGATCGCGCCGGAGAAGGACGTGGACGGCTTCCACATCAGCAACGCCGGCCTGCTGATGACTGGCAATCCGCTGTTCCGTCCCTGCACGCCCTACGGCGTGATGAAGATGCTGGAATCGATCGACTACCCGGTGCGCGGGGCGAACGCCGTCGTGGTCGGCGCATCGAACATCGTTGGCAAACCGCAAGCCATGCTGCTCTTGCAGGCCGGCGCGACCGTCACCATCTGCAATTCCAAAACCCGCGATCTCGGCCACCACACCCGGCAGGCCGACATCCTGGTCGTCGCCACGGGCAAGCGCAACATCGTGACGGCGGATATGATCAAACCCGGAGCCGTCGTCATCGACGTCGGCATGAACAGGAACGACGAGGGCAAGCTGTGCGGTGACGTGGACTTCGCCAACGCCAAGGAAGTGGCCGGCTGGATCACACCGGTGCCGGGCGGCGTCGGCCCCATGACCATCACCATGCTGCTCGTCAACACCATCGAAGCCGCAGAAAGAACCTGACCGCATGAACACAGCCCATAACCCCCTGCTCGACTTTTCCGATCTTCCCCGGTTCGACGCCGTCAAGCCGGAGCACGTCAGCCCGGCGATCGACGCGCTCCTGGAAGAAAACCGTGCCGTCGTGGCGCGCCTCGAAGGCCCGATGCAGGAGGTGAGCTGGGCCAGTTTCGTCGAGCCGCTCGAAGACAGCACCGAACGCCTTGGCCGTGCGTGGAGCATCATCGGCCACATGAATGCCGTGGTCGACACGCCCGAACTGCGCGCCGCCTACAACGAGAACCTGCCGAAGGTCACCGAATTCTGGACCGAGCTCGGCCAGAACCTCGCGCTGTTCGAGAAGTACAAGGCGCTGCGGGCGAGCAAGGAATACGACACGCTGGCGCCGGCCCGCAAGAAGATCATCGAGAACGCCCTGCGCGATTTCCGCCTGGGCGGCGCCGAATTGCCGGACGACAAGAAGCAGCGCTTCGCCGAAATCCAGGAACGCCAGGCCGCATTGGCGACCAGGTTCTCCGAGAACGTGCTCGACGCAACCAATGACTACGCGCTCTTCGTCGACAGCGAAGCCGACCTCGCCGGCCTGCCCGACGACGCCAAGCAGGCGGCACGCGCCACCGCCGAGCGCGACGGCAAGCCGGGCTACAAGTTCACCCTGCACTTCCCGTCCTACTTCCCCATCCTGCAGTACGCCGACAAGCGCGAATTGCGCGAGACGATCTACCGCGCCAACGTCACGAAGGCGTCCGAACTCGGTGCCAAGCCGGAGTGGGACAACACGGCCAACATCGCCGAGCTGCTGAAGCTGCGCGATGAGGAGGCCAAGCTGCTGGGCTTCAAGAACTATGCGGAAGTCTCGCTGGTGCCCAAGATGGCCGAGACGCCGCAGCATGTGATCGCCTTCCTCGAAGACCTCGCCAAGCGCGCCCGCCCGTTTGCCGAGAACGACCTCGCCGAGCTGCGCGCCTTCGCGAAAAAGGAACTCGGCCTCGACAAGCTCGAAGCCTGGGACGTCGCTTACGCCTCAGAGAAGCTGCGCGAACAGCGCTATGCCTTCTCCGAGCAGGAACTGAAGCAGTACTTCCCCGAGCCCAAGGTCGTTGAAGGTTTGTTCCGCGTGGTGCGCACGCTGTTCGGCGTCGACATCAAGACCGACAGCGCGCCGACCTGGCACAAGGACGTGAAGTTCTATCGCGTCGAAAAGGACGGCCAGCTGCTCGCCCAGTTCTATCTCGACCTGTATGCGCGCAACGGCAAGCGCGGCGGTGCCTGGATGGATGATGCGCGCAACCGCCGCATCCTCGACGGCAAGGTGCAGACGCCGGTCGCCTACCTCACCTGCAACTTCAGCGAGCCGACCGTCGCGGACGGCAAACAGAAGCCGGCGCTGTTCACGCACGACGAAGTCATCACGCTGTTCCACGAGTTCGGCCATGGCCTGCACCACATGCTCACGCAGGTCGAAGAGCTGGGCGTGTCCGGCATCACGGGCGTGGAGTGGGATGCGGTCGAACTGCCTTCGCAGTTCATGGAGAACTTCTGCTGGGAGTGGGACGTGCTGCAGCACATGACGGCCCATGCCGACACCGGCGCACCGCTGCCGCGTGAACTGTTCGACAAGATGATCGCCGCGAAAAACTTCCAGGCCGGACTGCAGACGCTGCGTCAGGTCGAGTTCGCGTTGTTCGATATGCATTTGCATTTCGATCACGATTCATACGGCGGGCGCACCGCGCAGGACGTGCTGAACGACGTACGCCACCGCGTCGCCGTGATGGTCCCGCCGGAATTCAACCGCTTCCAGAACTCGTTCAGCCACATCTTCGCCGGCGGATATGCCGCAGGGTATTACAGCTACAAGTGGGCCGAGGTATTATCCGCAGATGCATACGGCGCGTTCGAGGAGGCCGGCGCATCGGGAGGCAACGTGCTGTCGGTGGAAACCGGCCGCCGCTTCCAGCGCGAGATCCTCGCCGTCGGCGGCTCCCGCCCGGCGCTGGAATCCTTCATGGCCTTCCGCGGACGCGAGCCGAACATCGACGCCCTGCTGCGCCATAGCGGCATGACGTCCTGACCCGCGAACGAGACATGAAGAAGCACACATCCTGCTGGACATTGCTACTGCTCCTGTGCGCCGCCGGCGCTCAGGCGCAGCTCTACAAATCGGTCGGACCGGACGGCAAAGTCACCTACAGCGACACGCCGCCGGCCGGCAACGCCAAGGTCGAAGCCAAGGCCATTTCCGGAGGCGGCTCGTCCGTCTCCGAACTGCCGTACGAATTGCAGCAGGCGGTGCAGGCCAACCCCGTCGTGCTCTACAGTTCGCAGAACTGCCTGCCGTGCGACGAAGGCCGCAAGCTGTTGACCGCCCGCGGGATTCCGTTCACTGAAAAGACCGTGTCGACCAACGAGGACGCCACGCTGTTCAAGACGGTGGCGGGCGGCGACATGAGCCTGCCGCTTCTGCTGGTCGGCCGCCAGAAGGAGCGCGGTTTTTTGGCGAGCGCCTGGAACGG
>SPQI01000163.1 GCA_004570315.1 Oxalobacteraceae bacterium OM1
CGCCATGGGCGGCTGGGTGGCGCGCGGCTTCGCCACCGATCCGCTGGCCTATGCCTCTGCCGACTTGGCGCGCGATGCGGCGATGGCGCATGCCGTCTTTGCGCCCGAAGTGCGGCATCCGGTCGAAGTCGCCGCCGACCAGGAGGCGCACCTCGCAGCGTGGCTGTCGAAGCGGCTGGCGGTGCGGATCGTGCCGCCGCGCCTGGACGCGCTCGGCTACACGCTGATCGGCGGCCGTCTGTTGCCCGGCGACAGCGGGCCGGTGGCGCAGCTGATGTACCGCGATGCCGCCGGCAAGCGCATCACGCTCTACCTTGCGCCGACACGTACGCCGCAACGTCCACCGCACGGCACCGCGCACGAAGCTGCGTTCGCGTTCAGCCGCATCGGCGCGCTGGAAGTGGTGGTGTGGAAGGACGCCCGCTTCGCCAGCGCGCTCGCGGGTGAAGTGGCGCGGCAGGAACTGATGCGTGTCGGACACGCTGCGTTCGCGCAGCTTGAAGCTTCATGAAGTCGCGAGGCGGAGGCGACGGAGGCAACGATTACTGAGGAGCCGCGAGCTGCCGCTTGGCCGAACGTCCGCCGACGGCCAGCACGATGCCGAGCAGCACGAGATGCGCGCTCGCCGACAGCAGCGTCGCGGGCGCGCGCTGCAGCACATCGACATCCACGAACTGCCCGAGCAGCCCATTCGCGGCATTCCAGCCCCAATGCAATCCCACCGCCGCCCACAGCGTGCCGCTGCGGGCGAGCGCCGCCGCATAGGCAAGGCCGAAGCAGGCCAGCATCAGCCATTCGAGCGGGCCGTTGGCCAGGCGGTAGATGTGGTTCAGCACGAACACCAGCGTGCTCAGCAGCACGAAGCCGGCGCCCTCGCGCAGCGGGCCGTGGCGAACCCAGAGGCCGCGGGTGAGCATGTCCTCGGCCAGCGAAGGGATGATGGTGGTGAACAGCACCAGCGCGACGGCCTGCAGCAGCGCGCCCGGCGCCGGCAAGGCCGCGGGCGCGACATGGTAGACGCCCGTCGCCTGGCCGACAGCCCAGGCCGCCGCCTTCGCGGCCAGCGCCAGCAGCAGGCCGCCGAACAGCCAGCGCCAGGCGCCGGCACGACGTTCGAGGGCGAAGGTGGCGGCTGCATTGCCGTACACGCGCCGGCCGAGGAGGAGCGCGAGCGGAATGGTGGCCGTCATCAGCATGCCCTGCCAGACGGCGCTGCCGAGCAGGCGCATGCCCACCCCTTCGGCGGCCTGGTAGCAGGCGAATACGGGAAGGAAGACGAGCCAGAACCGGCGGGCGACGAAGCGGTTGTCCACGATGGCAGGAGGTAGTGAAGGTCGGCGCATTATAGGACGCACTGCAGGACGCACTGCAGGGCGCACTGTGGGACGGACTACCGGGCGGGCCGAGCGCCGTTTCGCGATCGGGTGCGTGGTACATTCGACGCAAGCCCCTTCGCCGCCACGCCATGATCGACTACACCGAAATGCTGTCCCGCCTGACGGCCGCCATGCTGATCGGCTGCATCATCGGCCTCGACCGCAACCTGCATGGCAAGCCGACCAGCATCAAGACGCTTGGCCTCGTCGCACTCGGCTCGGCGCTGGTCACCATGACGACGCTCGACTACACCTACGACCACGGCCGCATCGACGTCACCGCGCTCAGCCACACCATCCAGGGCATCATTACCGGCATCGGCTTCCTCGGCGCTGGCGTGATCGTCCACGACCGCAACGAACAGGTGAAGGGCCTGACGACCGCAGCCTCCATCTGGGTCACCGCCGCGCTGGGCATCGTCTGCGGCATCGGCGAATGGCGCACGGCGGGGACGGCGGTAATCCTGCTGTTCGTGCTGTTCTTCGTCGGCCGTCCGCTCGAACGCATGCTGCACCGCCGCTGGCTGGCAAAGCCGGAGGACGAGCAGCGCGACACTGCGGTCCACGAAGAATGAGTTAGTGCGCGTCAAGCAATGCTTGCGTAGCAAGAACCGCCGCCGCCGCATTGCGCTCTACCCATGACAGCAATCACATATGGAGCACATCATGGGTAAGTACTTCCTCGCCTGGCTGCTCGGCGTGCCGGCCGTCGTTCTCGTGCTGATCTACTTCTTCATGCACTGAGGCCGCGGCTGCGGGATCGCGCTGTAGTCTCGTTTTGCGAGTCTCGTCTTGCAGTCCCGCCGGTCGCTTCCCATGAACGTGGGAGGCGCCGGCGCTGCGCTGCCGTGCGCAGGCGTTGACGCCGTCTCGCACGTCGCACGGCTGCAACGGCGCACGGCAGGGTTTGGCTTTGCGCAAATGAATGGAACCGAGTGTTCGTCATCATCAAGCGCATAAGAACACGACACTCAGGGAGTCACTTCATCGTTGCGATTCCCATGCAGACCAGAAACCTTGCAGTAGCGCTACTCACGACATCCCTCATCGTCACCGCCTGCGGCGGTTCTTCGGATTCCTCCACGGCCGCACCCGCCACGACGGGCGGCTCCACTACCGCCACCGGCAGCAACGGCGCGAGCGGCACGACGGCCGGTAGCGGCGCGAGCGGATCCACCGGCACGGGCACCCCGTCTCCGACCGGCACGCCATCGACCGGTACTTCGGGCAGCACGCCATCGACCGGTACTTCGGGCAGCAGCACCACCGGCAGCAGCAGTGGCAACGCCGGCTCGGGAACGAGCGGCACCGGCGGCACGGTTCCGGGCACCGGCAGCGGCACCAACGCCAACACCGGCACGGGCACGGGAACGACCAACGGAACAGGCACCGGCACCGCCAACCAGGCCGGCAGCTTCCAGGTCGACCAGACGGCCCGCTTCAATGACCCCGGCGACCTCGCCGTCGATCCTGCCGGCAACGTCTTCGTCATGGATCGCATGAACGGCCGCATCCGCAAGATCGCCGCCTCGGGCGACGTGAGCACCCTGCAGGGCGACTTCGCCGTCAGAGACAGGCTGACCGCCAATGCCAGCGGCACCCTGTACGCCATCCACGGTGAGAACGTGTTGAAGCTCAGCGCCGACGGCGCCACGCGCACCGTCGTTGCGAACTATCCCGCGACCTCTTCCAGCTACAACCCGGTAGCGCTCTCCACCGACGGCGCCGGGCGTCTTTATGTGCTGCTGCAATACCGGAACACCTACCGCGTGGAGCAGATCGCGGCCGACGGCACCCGCCGCGAGGTGTACCGCATGAGCACCTATGGCACCGTCGTCGACTTCGCGAGCAACGCACAGGGCGACCTCGCGATCGCCATCGACACGCCGGACGACCGCGACGAGCTGCGCCTGGTGCCGCAGTCCGCGCAGCCGGGCGAAGACAAGTCGGCGAACGTCGTATCGCGCCCGGCCGCGTTCAACGACAACGGCAAGCTCGTGTTCGACGCCGCCGGCAATCTGTATCTTGCCGACGCAAAGCGGACCTTCACCGGGACCACCGGCAGTCCGGCCACCACCTTCAGCGACATGCGCATCCTGCGCATTGCGCCCGACGGCGCGACGACGACCGTGCTGAGCGGTTTCCCCGACGGCACGGCCACGCGCACGGTGGCCTCCGGCGACCCGGTCTTTGCCGCCGGCCTCGCGATCGCGGCGAACGGCGACCTCTTCGTCACCGATCCGGTCAAGTCCGCGATCTACAAGGTGACGCCGACCGGCACGGCGACGCTCTATGCCGGCAAGCCGGGCGAGTCGGGCAGTTCCGATTGAGGTCCGTTGCGCACGCATGACAAGGGCGGCCGCGCTGTATCGGACACGATACGGCGCGCGCCCGTCGAAGTCGGGTTCGCGCAACAAGCCGGCAGAAAAGCGTGCCTCGCGCGGGCCGGTCTGCGCTGGCGCAAATGGCGGGGGTGCACCGGCCGTAGACTGGCCGCACCATCACGCCACATTCACGCCATGTTCCCATCCACGCGTCTCACCGCTCTTTCCGCGCTCGCCCTGGTCCTTGCCGGCAGTCTTGCCGCCTGTGGCGGCGGCGGTTCGTCATCCCCTTCGCCCGCTCCGGCTCCCGCACCGAGTCCTGCGCCATCGCCGTCGCCTTCACCTTCTCCGTCGCCTTCACCGGCGCCATCGCCTTCGCCTTCGCCTTCACCATCGCCTTCACCGCTGCTGATGTCCTGCATCGGCGGCGCCGACGTGCAGTGCAGCGGCGGCACCGTGCTCCGCACCGACAACGGCGTCGGCCTGCTGCAATCCGGCGTGCAGGTCTATGCGCGCTCGACCAGCGACATCAACGTCCCGGTGGCCGACCCGACCACCGCCTTCGGTCTCCAGCCGGCCACCGGCGGCAGCGCCGAACTGCGCGTGGCGAAAGCTGCCGATGGCACCATCTCCAGCCCCGTCGTCATCCTGCGCGACCTCGGCATTTCGTGGGACAAGAAAGTGGAGCGCCCGCCCATCGTCGAGACCTTCCGTCCGCTGCAGGGGCGCACGCTGCTCGATGCGAGCGGCGCCATCAGCTACACGGCGCTGCAACCAAGCTCCAACCTGGCGTTCTACGACTACGCCTCGAAGGGCACGGCGGCGACGCAGGCGAACTACGCCAACAACCAGTACTTCCCGCGCACCGAGCCGCCGCGCTGCCCGGCCGGCGTGAGTCCGTGTCCGACGGTCGAGACCACCGGACTGCAATTCACCCAGGGCGACTGGCTGACCGGCGGCGTGACGCCGACCGAAGGCGCGGTCAGCCGCCTGCATGACGACGGCGACGTGCACGCCGGCAACGGCCCGAACGACGCCAATGGCAACCCGACCATCCTGCCCGGCGGCAGCGGCTTCGGCGCGCCTTTCCCGGGCTCCAAGGGCTATCGCCAGCTGATCAACTGGGGCTACCGCTACGCCAACCTTGCCTACTGGAAGACGCAGGACACGATCAGTATCGTGGAATGGACAGGCGGACCGGGCGCGGAAGAACGCAGCTCGAGCCGCGACGGCCTCTCGGCCTTCGGTGCAGTGACCGATCCGGCGACGCTGCCCGCCACCGGCAGCGCCACCTACGGCGGCACGGTCTACGGCTGGTATGCGCCGAACGCCGGCACGGCGCAGCAGTTCTTCACCGGCACGGCGCAGATCACGGTGAACTTTGCCACCCGCCAGGTGAACATCGCGCTGCAGAACACCCGCGCCAACACCACCGGCACGCCGACGGTGCCGGTGGCGCTGACGGCGACGGTGGCGATGCCGGCGGCCGGCTCAAGCGAAGCGAACGTCCTCAACGGCAGCGCCACCAACGGCACGCTGACTGGCGGCATCGGCGCGCGCTGGTTCGGACCGGTGGCCAACGGCGGGGCGCCGGAAGTGGGCGGCACCTTCACGCTGTCGGGTTCGGGAGCAGTGGCGATCGGCGGATTCCTGGCGCGCAAGCAGTAGGGCGCGCCGGCCGTTCAGGCAGCGAGGCCGTCAGGCAGCCGGCCGCGGATGGGCCTTGTCGTATTCCGCTTCTTCGTCGGCGGAGAGCGGGTGCGTGAGGAACACGGAGCGGCCGTCGCCCTGCATGCGCAGCCTGCAGTGCGGACACTCCACATAGGCGACGGCCCCGCTGTCCGCCATGCCGAGGCCATACCGGTTGACCTGGAAGGGACGGCCGCATTGGCTTCTCGGACAGCGACGGATGTGCATGGCGTGGGCGGTGGGGGAACGACAGAACGATTATATGCGTTGCCCCGCAGAACGGGCTTGCTGCACCGCGTCGTAACCATCTGCAACATTCGAAACAGCATCCTGCGAACGTCTCGCGAAGCTTCCTTTTCTGCAATCCTCTTGGCACAGGCATAACACCGGGCCGGCGCGCCTTGCGCCGAACACCCGGGCCATCACCCAGGAGAACTCCCATGCAAACCATCGCCCGCCATGCCGTGCGGCTCGTCCCGCTCACCATCGCCGCAACGCTCGCCGCCTGCGGCGGAGGCGGCGGATCGTCCGGCACCAGCACGCAGCTCGGCGCCACCGGCACCCTGAACGTCGCGCTCACCGACGCGCCGGCCTGCGGCTTCGACGCCGTCAACGTCACCGTGACCAAGGTGCGCGTGCACCAGAGCGGCAATGCCAGCGAGACCGATGCCGGCTGGACCGACATCACGTTGAACCCGGCGCGCAAGATCAACCTCGTGAACCTGACCAACGGCGTGCTCGAATCGCTCGGGCAGGCCGCGCTGCCGGCCGGCCACTATTCGCAGTTGCGCCTCGTGCTCGCCGCCGACAGCACCGGTCCGGGCCTCGCCAATTCCGTCGTGCCGACCGGCGGCACTGAGACCGCGCTCGTCACGCCGTCGGCGGCACAGAGCGGCCTGAAACTGATCCATGAATTCGACGTGGCCGCCGGCGGCAGCGCTGACCTCACGCTGGATTTCGACGCCTGCAAATCGGTGGTCAAGCGCGGCAACGGCGCCTATGGCCTGAAGCCCGTGATCAGCGTGACCGCCGCCGCGACCAGCGGCGGCATCAGCGGCTACGTCGACCCGGCGCTGGTCGCCAGCAAGCCGGTGATCACCGCGCAGCAGAACGGCGTGGTGGTGAAGAGCACGGTGCCGGACGCCACCGGCGCCTTCAAGCTTGCGCCGCTGACGCAGACCGGCGCGGGCGGCAACTACACGGTGGTGGTGACGGCCGATGCGCATGCATCGGAAGTGATCGACGGCGTGCCGGTCAGCACGTCGGCCACCACGCAGGTCAGCACCTCGGCTGCGCCGATCGCACTGCCCGCGTCGACGATGGCCAAGGTGAGCGGCGCCGTGCTGCCGGTCGCCGCGCAAGGCGACGTG
>SPQI01000241.1 GCA_004570315.1 Oxalobacteraceae bacterium OM1
GCCTTGCGCTGGTCCTTCAGCGCGGTGAGCTCGGCCAGGGCGCCATGGTCGGCCAGCGAGTTCGCGACGCGGTAGGCCACGGAGAACGCCTGGAACAGGTCGTCCAGGGTTTCCGCCTGGTTGATGGCCTGCTTCATCGAGTCCTTCTGGTCCTGCGACATGGTGCTCTGCTGGTTCTGCTCGGCGCCGGCATTCAGCCACGCGGCCAGCTTGGCGCCGGTATCGATGTTCGGACGGAAGATGTCGCCGTCGAACAGCCGGGTGCGGTCCTTGCCGGCATAGGCCATGTGATGTACGTCGAGTTCGAAGAAGGTGGTGAACTCGTACTCGATGCCGTCGCGCATGATGGGCGCCAGGCCGATCTTGCGGACCACCTGCTTGCCGGTGCGCTCGTCCTTCTCCTGCACGTACTCGGTCTTCGCGCGCATCGTCGCGATGATGTGGCAGCGGCTCTGCAGCAGCGCCTCCACCAGCGCGTTGTGCTCCGGCGTCACCTGCCGCCAGGCCTGCCAGCTGTTGCCTGACTTGTCGGCGATCTTGCCCTGCCGGTCGAGCGAGCCGCCCTCGCCGCTCCAGGCGTGGGTGAGGCTGTCGATGATGATGGTCTGCACGCCGATCTCTTCCAGTGCATGAATTGCTTCGACATAGCGGGCCGGCGTGAACGGCGGCGTCAGCGTGAGGACGTCGTAGCCTTCGGGCAGCAGGTCGGCGTAGAGGTCGCCGCTACCGTGCTCGGTGTCGATCATGCCGATGCGGCCGCCGAGACCGCTGGCGATCTTCAGCGCGGAATAGGTCTTGCCGCTGCCGGCCGGACCGGACATCCCGAGACGGAGTTTGGCGCGGCGCTTCGTGGCACGGTGAATTTCAAACGTAGACATGTTGAGGGTCCTTTCCTTCTGCTCGGTTTCAAACTGTTCCTGACGGCCAATTTGCTCGTACCACTGCATGCCGCCATCATCCATTCCCTGGTCTTCCATCTTTCGAATCCAAGTCCAGTGCCGCCCTTGCGGGCAGCGTTTTCAATGCAGGTTCTTCACCTCTTCCTGCGCGTAGGTTTCGGCCGGCTCCGGCACGCCGATCGCGTAGCCAAGAAGCATTTCGGCCTGGGCCGCCGTCATGCGGCCCTTGCTCACGGCGTCGCGCAAGGCCAGCTCACGTCCGGCCACATCGCGGCCCAGCGACGGTGTCCAGCGTGCCGGTTCGCCGCGCAGGCGGGCCGCAATCACGCGCTTGTCGTAGGCCGCGCTGAATGCCGCCTGCGCCGCGCCGGGATCGTCGCCGTCCAGCAGGAGCTGCACGCTGCCCCAGGCTTGCGCCATCTCTTCCGTCCACACCACCGAGTCATGCTCGCCTGAGGGCATCATGGCCCAGGCGAGATCGGCATCCGGCCTGCCGTCGTCGATGCGGGCCAGCACTTCCGGCGCGCGCAGGGGCCCGTCCAGCTCCAGCCGGCAGCGCGCGAGCGCACCAAGCAGGCTTTGCTCGTCGAAACCGGCAAGGTCGTCCGCCAGCATCTCCGCGGCCGCCATCGACATCGGATGCCCGCACGCCTCGGCGGTCAGCGCGATCACGTCCACCAGCGTGGCGCGATCGGTGCTGCGCCGCGCCGGACTCGATTGCGTCTTCCATTGCGGGTAGTGAATCTTGGTCTTTGCCATAACTTCCGTTCTCGTCTTTCATGCAAATGCTGCGTCCGAGGCCGCCGGTCCCATCGCTCGCCTCCCGGCGCATGCAGCCCCTTTGCTGCGCCCGGCGAACTGCTTTTTATCTATACGTCCAAATTGGTTGCACAAAGTCACCAAAAACATCGCCGCCTGAGGTAAACTGCCGTTCCCATGGAGCCCGGCGCACGCTAGGCATGTGGTCACCCGACAGGTCCGCCATGGCGATGGATAGCGCTCAGATCAGGCACAAAAACTTCGAACGTCTCTTTGCGGAATTCATTGACCAGCACGCCCACCTTCCGCAGCGCGGGATGCTGAAGCTGTTCGCCGAACGGCTCGAACTGTCGGACCGCTACCTCAGCCACATCAAGTGCCGGCGCAAGAACATCGGCCACAACGTCGCGCGGACAATCGAAGCGAAAATGAAGCTCCCGCACGGGTGGCTCGATCGCGAACACGACCGGCTGAACCCGCCCAATACCGAAAAAGAAAAGTTGTTTGTGGAAATGGCCCTTGCGCTCTTTCGATCGCAGGAGGACGTCGCACGCGAGCTGATGTTCGAGCTCTTGCGTGAACGCCTGCAGGGGCCGCCTCAGGCCGGAAAACGCTCCATCAGCCGATCGATCAACCGATCCATCGGGAAATAGCGGCCGGCACCGCTGGACTTAACAAAGCTGAACGTCACCAAGGTCTTTTACTGGATATCCATACAGTGTCATGGTACGCCAAGTGAGCTCCGATATCAATACTTTTTTGGTAGTGTTCACGCTGCGAGACAGGTTTCCTGAAATCAGTATTTCGTTAGGAAGTGCTTGGGAAAATTGCTCGGGTAAACAAGGACTTGTTCGCCCATCCTGATGTAATCCATATGCCGTCACGGGCCGGATTATCAAGAATTTTTGAAGAATTTTTCGCTGAAAATTTCAGCAGAACTTCATCTGAATTCTCGATTCCGCAAAGCACTGTTCAGGGGCTGAAAACGACTGCGATTCGCGGCTGCCAAAACGGCAATTCCGCGTGGCTCACACTTTTCGTGCGGCAAGAAATCGCTCCAACTCGTCAAGCGGCAAAGGCCGGGCAAAGAAGTAGCCTTGCACTTCGTCGCAACCGATCTCGCGCAGGAAGTCGACCGTGCGCTGCTCCTCGACGCCTTCGGCCACGACGGCCAGATCGAGCGCGTGCGCCATGTCGATGAACGCCTTGATCACGCGACGCGAGGCATCGTCGTTGCGGGCGAGGAAGGAACGATCGAGTTTGAGCGTATCGAACGGGAATTGTCCGAGATAGCCCATGCCGGAGTAACCGGTGCCGAAGTCGTCCACGGCCAACGCCACACCGAGTGCCTTGAGTGCCTCGAACGCTTTCGTCGAACTCGCGGTGTCCTCGACCAGCGCGGTCTCGGTCAGCTCGAGCTCCAGCTGCGCACCCGCCAGACCGCTCGCCTGCAGTGCCGCCGCAACGTCGTCCACCAGCCGTGCCGAGCGCAACTGCCGGGCCGACAGGTTCACCGACACCTGCAACGGCGCACCGAAAAAGTCCGACAGCCGGCGCGTCTGCCGGCAGGCTTCCTCCAGCACCCACTTGCCGATCGCTTCGATGTAGCCGCGCTCCTCGGCAAAGGGAATGAACTCCAGCGGCGGCACCAGTCCGAGTTCGGGATGGTGCCAGCGAATCAGCGCCTCCATGCCCACCACCGCCGTGCGGCGCAGGTCGAAGCGCGGCTGGTAGTGCAGCGAAAACTCGCCGCGCTCCAGCGCCGCATGCATGCCGCTCTCCAGCAGCAGCCGCACGCGCGCCTTCGTCGTCATCCCTGCCTCGAAGAAGCGATAGCAGTTGCGGCCGGAATCCTTGGCGTTGTACATCGCCGTATCCGCGTTCTGGAACAGCAGATGGCGCGTGTCGCCGTCGCCCGGTGCCAGGCTGATGCCGATCGAGGCACGCACCATCACGTCGCGGCCGCCGACATGCACCGGCTTCTGCAGGGAATCGAGCAGGCAGCGCGCAATCTCCGCCGCCTGGTTCTTCCCGCCCGGGCAGATCGCGCAGACGACGAACTCGTCGCCGCCGAGGCGCGCGATCAGCTCGTCCGGCTCCAGCGTGCCCTTGAGCCGGTTCGCCACTTCGCACAGCAGCATGTCGCCCGGCACATGGCCGAGCGAATCGTTTACTTCCTTGAAGCGGTCGAGGTCGATGAATAACACTGCCACCGGAGCGCCGTTCCGGGTCTCCAGCATGCGCTCGAGCTGTTCGTGCAGCGATGCGCGGTTCGGCAGACCGGTCAGCGAATCCTGCTTGGCGAGCCGCTCCAGCTCTTTCGACAGCTCGATGTCGTGGGTGATGTCGCGGCCGACGCCGCGGTAGCCCTTGAACACACCGTTCTCGAACACCGGTTCGCCGGAAATCACAGAGTGCCGCACGAGGCCCTTGCCCGGCACGAACACGGAATAGACGAGGTCACGGAATGGCTCGCGCCGCTCCACGCGCGCCTGGTATTCGAGCAGACCGGGCTGGCTGTGGTCGGCGGCGCGCTCCATGCGCGTGCAGCCAAGCACTTCTTCCGGCGTCGCGCCGAACAGGCGGTAGAGGCCATCGGACAAAAAGGTGAAGCGCTCGCTGGCGTCGGTCTCCCAATACCAGTCGGAAGACAGGTTGGTCAGGCTGCGGAAGCGCTCCTCGCTATGGCGGAGCTCTTCACGCGCGCGGCGCTGTTCCGAGATGTCGCGCGCCACCACGACCGCACCGAGCTTCTGGCCGTTGATGGGGTCGGTGAGCAGCACGATGCTCGTGCTCAGCCACACCTCTTCGCCCTGCTTCGTGAGGAAGCGATGCTCCACCACCCGGCCCGGCTGACCGCGGAACTGCCGCAGCACTTCGTCGCGGATGATCGGGACGTCGTCCGGATGCACCAGCGTATAGACGCTCTTGCCAAGGAGTTCGGCCGGTTCGTAGCCGAGGCGGCGCACGGCTGGCGCGACGTAAAGGTAATCGCCGGTGTCCGGCGCATGGTGGCTGATGAAATCGCTGGTGTTCTCGGTGATCAGCGAATGCGTGGCGTCGATACGGCTGGAGTTGAAGATGAAATCCGGATCGGAGACGTCGACCACGCTCCCGATGAAACCGACGAAGCCACCGTCCGCATCGAAGCGCGCCTCGCTGGTGCCGAGCACCCAGCGCCAGCTGCCGTCGCTGCGGCGCAAGCGGTAGCGCACCTTGTAACCTTCGTGCCGGGTCCAGGCCGACTGGACCAGCGGGCCGAGCTGCATGCGGTCTTCCGGATGGATGAGCGTGACCCAGTTGTCCAGCGACAGTCCCCTTAGGTCCCCCGCATGTGCCGGGCCGTCCTGATGGAGACAGAGGAATGCGTCCGAAGCGTCCGTCATCCAGAAGATGGTGCGCGGGCTGTCTGCGAGCCGCTGCAGAAAGTCGTCGCGGGGATCCAGGTTCGTGGCTGGCATGGCAGTCTCCTCCCTCCCCTAAGCGGCCTCGAGGGCGATGCGGTTGCGCCCGTCGCCCTTGGCGCAATAAAGCGCGCGGTCGGCGCGGCCCAGTGCCTGGGCGACCGACTCATTCGTCCGGTACTGCGCGATGCCGGCCGAGACGGTGATACCCCGGCCGCCGAGTTCGTCGATCGGCATCGCTTCGAGCGCCTTGCGCACGCGTTCGACGAAGCTGCCGGCATTCGCCAGGTCCATGCCGACCAGCAGCAACAGGAATTCTTCGCCGCCGTAACGTCCGAAGGCGTCGGACTTGCGCACCGTGCCGGCAATGGTTCCGGCGACGCGCTTGAGCACCTCGTCGCCGGTGGCGTGGCCCCAAGTGTCGTTGATGACCTTGAAGTTGTCGACGTCGAGCAGGCAGAACGACAGCGGCGTGCCGTGCCGCGCCGCGCGGTGGCATTCGCGTTCGGCAATGCGGAACAGTTCGCGCCGGTTGAGGACGCCGGTGAGGTCGTCCCGGATCGCGAGCGCATGAATGACGCCGAAGGCCTGGTCGAGGCGTTTGATGGCGGAGGCGTTGATCCGCTCGTACACCAGCAGGAAGACGGCGATCACCATCACGAAGCTCGTGGTGGCGGCAAAGCGCAGCAGCAGCATGTCGCGCACCTGCGGCTGCGGCAGGGTCCAGTGGCCGCCGGCCGCATAGACACCGGTAGCGGTGGCCAGCACCATGCAGGTCCAGCCGAGTCCGTGCAAGGCGCCGCCGGCCGCCGTGGCGAGCAAGGGGCAGGCCGCCAGCCAGATCAGGAACGGCGATCCGGCGCCGCCGGTGCGGTAGATGATGAACAGCACGAGCAGGTAGATCGTGGTGGCGAGGACGGTACGGGCGGCGCGCACGGCGCCGTACCGGCGCAGGATGAGGAGCGTGGCACCGACGAACGGCATGGCGGCGAAGCAGGCCAAAGCGCTTGGGCCGTCGCCAAGCCAGCGGAAGAACAGGCCGTAACCCGGGATGACCGATACCGCCAGCAGGAAGGCCACCACCAGGTTTTCCGCACGCAGCGCAGTGCGCAGGTGACTGCGGGCAGATGCCGGAATGAGCCGACCGATGTGCCGGGACAACGGCTGATAGGCGGGCGGCTTGAAGAAATCCATCGTGACTCGGTCTCCGTGGCGCAATGGGATCGATGGCGATGCCGCCTCGAGCGCTCGATTTTGTTACTGCCGATCAACTTTAGCCGATGTCCGTTCAAACGGCAAACCCGAGTTGCCGCCGCAGCCTCCTTAATCATGCACAGTGTTTTGATGCCGCAACGGAATTGCCGTATTGACGAACGATCTAATCCTTTGACCGCGTCTTTTTTCGCTGCAAGGAGTCTTCCATGTCGCTTCCTTCTGTTTCCCTCATCCTGCGGCTGGCCGCCTGTGCAACGCTGGCCGCAGCCGCCCTGCCCGCCTTCGCCGCCGGCCGCGCGGCACCAGCCGAAGTTCAGGCCCGCTACGAAACCGAGCGCGCTGCCTGCAACGCCAAACCCTCGCCCGACGAACGCGCGACTTGCCTGCGCGATGCCGCTGCCGCCAGAGAGGCTGCGCTGCGCGGCGAACTCGAACTTCCGGCAGGCACCTACGGCCTCAACCGGGA
>SPQI01000194.1 GCA_004570315.1 Oxalobacteraceae bacterium OM1
CTATCTGCGCCGGCAGGGACCCGCACCCGTCCCGCCGTCCGCGCCTGTCACGGCATCGAATACGCCGGCCACGCCGGCTCCCGCACCGGCGGCCTCTGCGCCTGCCGTCCCGCCGCCATCGCTCGACGCCGTCGTGTCGGTGCTCGCGCGCGTGCCATGTTCGGCGCTCACTGCGAAGCTTGACGATCGTACGGTGCGCGTCAGCGGCTACCTCGCGTCGACGGTCGGTCAGGACGGCTTGCGCAAGGCGCTCGAAGCGGTGCCCGGCGTCGCCGCGGTGCAGTTCGACGGCGAAGCGGTCAGCCAGGACAAATGCGGCGCGATGCGCGTCTTCGGACCGTACTGGAGGAGCAGCCGGCAGGGCGGAGCGACGGTGGCCATGCACATGAAGCAGGGCGGCACGGCGATGAAGGAAGGCGATCCGCTGATCGTGGACATCCGCACCGGAGGCGCAGAGTCCTTCGTGCACGTCGATTACTTCTCGCTTGACGGCAACGTCGCCCACCTCGTGCCCAACCCGCGCGCCCGCGCCAACCAGGCGCCGGCGAATTACGCGGCGACAGTGGGCGGCTTGGGCAACTGGGTAATCTCGCCGCCGTTCGGCACCGAGATGCTGGTGCTGTTCACGACGCCGGTTGCGCTGTCCGAGAAGATACGGCCCGCGGTGGAGCAGGGGGATGGGTATCTGCAGGCGGTGGAAAAGCAGCTGCAGGCGATCGCGGCGAAGCACGGCGCCGATCGGATCGGGGTGGACTTTGTGCAGATTACGACGCGCGCAAAAAAGAACTGAGTCCGAGAATTGGGCCTGGTCCTGCGCTACTTCACATCCCGCGCCACCCGGAACCCGTTCTGCGACTGCCTGACCGCCGAGTCATATTTGAACCGCGTGGTCACCGGCATGTAGGTCGCGCCTTCGCGCCATGACCCCCCGCGGATCACGCGCGCGCGGCAGTTCGATTCTTCCCACGCATGGCCGTCGGCGGGCGCGCCCTTGAAGTTGTTGTGCCAGCAGTCCTGCACCCATTCCCAGACGCTGCCGTTGACGTCGTGCAGGCCGTAGCCGTTGGGCGCGAAGGAGCCAACCGGCGTCGGCGCGGCGTCCTTCCATGGATTGCCGCAGTCCTTGCAGTTGGCCTTGCCCTTCTGCATCTGCTCGCCCCACCAGTAGCGCGTCGCCGAGCCGCCGCGCGCGGCGTATTCCCATTCGGCTTCGGTCGGCAGGCGGTAGGCGTGGCCGGTGGTTTTCGACAGCCATTTGACGTAGGCCTGCGCGTCGTCCCAGCTGACGTCGCGGATCGGCGCATTGCCGGTCTCGGTGCCCGCGGCCGTGCAGGCCTGCGCCGCGACGCAGGCCTTCCACTGGTCCGCCGTCACTTCGTACTTCCCGATGGCAAACGGCTTGCGCACGGCGACCGCATGGGCGGGCTTCTCGGAAGGATCGGAGCTGTTGCTGCCCATCGTGAAGCTGCCTGCAGGCACGGACACCATCACGGGGCACTGATCGCAGTCGCGCAATTCGCCCTTGGCAGTGGCAGGTGCGGGCAGCGGTGCCGTCTGCTCCTGCGCGGCGGGCGGCACAGCCGGCTCGGGCGACGGCGTCTTGCGCGGCGCAGGCTTCTCGGCGGGTGCGGCGCGCTTCACCGGCGGTGCGGATTTCGGCGCTTCAGTCGCGGGCGGTGCGGCAGGCGCCTGCTGCGGCGCATTCGCGCGCAAGCGGGCGATGCGCGACTTCGCCAGTGCAGCGAAGCGTCCGTTCGGATACTGCTGCAGATAGGCTTCGTAGTCGCCCGGCTGGTTGCTGTCCTTGATCGATTCCCAGAAGGTGAGCTCGACCTGCTCGGCGCTGTCCTTGGGCATCACGCCCGCGACGGCCGGCGTCGACGCGGCCAGCGCACATGCAATCAGGAATGTTCGCCACATAAGCGTCCTTCCACAAGGATGAAGTGCATCGGCGCGTCGCACATCGCCGCATGAATTCATTCTCTATCAAATCCGCGCACACTTCTTCCTGTTTTCTCGCAAATTTTGTTCTACCGTAGAAGAGGCTCAGGAACCATCGGTATCTGTAGGGCTCGAGCCTCGCGTCCGCGCGATGCCTGCGGACAGGATTTCATCGCGAAGGAGGATGCACGATGTTGCGCACCATGCTTGCTGCTGCACTGACCGCCGCGCTCCCTGTCCTGGCCACTCTGCCCGCGGTCGCCGGCGACACTCCCGCGCCGAAGGACGCCATGGTCTATTTCATCTGGCCGCATGACGGCACGGTGATCAAGGGAGGCAAATTCTGGGTCCGCATGGGCTTGCGCAACGCAGGCGTGGCGCCCAAGGGCGTCCAGATGGACAACGTCGGCCACCATCACATCATTGTGGACAGCGAGCTGCCGTCGATGGACCAGCCCATCCCGAACGACCGCAACCATCTGCACTTCGGCGCCGGCGAGACGGAAGCTCGCATCGAACTGCCGCCCGGCAAGCACACGCTGCAACTGCTGCTCGGCGACTACAACCACACGCCGCACAATCCCCCGGTGTATTCCAAGAAGATCACCGTCATCGTGCAGTGACGCGTCGCGTCGATCGACATGGAGGCCATCATGCGCAAGCACCTCGCCAGTTTCGCTGCACTCGTCATGCTGATGTGCGGACCCGTCCTCGCTGGCGAAACGCCGGCGCCGAAGAACGCCTGGCTGTACATCGGCTGGCCCAACAACGGCGAGGTCATCGCCGCCGGCAAGCCGTTCCGCGTCTGGTTCGGACTGCGCAACATGGGCGTGGCGCCCAAGGGCGTGGCCTTCCCGAACACGGGGCATCATCACCTGTTGATCGACACCGACCTGCCGCCGGCCAACGAAGTGATTCCCAACGATCGCAACCACCTGCACTTCGGCGCCGGCGAAACCGAAACCCAGATCGAACTGCCGCCCGGCAAGCACACGCTGCAATTGATCATGGGCGACGACAAGCACATCCCGCACAACCCGCCGATCGTCTCGCGCAAGATCACCATCACGGTGAAGTGACTGGAATATTCCGAAGCACACGCGCATACTGAAACGCCGAGCCGATGGCATATCATGAGGATGGCGAGATGCAAGACCGATCCGCGCTGTCGCATTCCGGCGATTCCGTCTCGGCGTACGTCGAAGTCATCGGCGGCGCCGGCATCCCGTCGAGCATCTTTGCGCTGCACGACGAGGTGGTGATCGGCCGCGAGCAGCAAGACTCGCTGGACACCGAACGCTTCCTCTGCATCCCCGAACACACCATCAGCCGCCGCCACGCGCGCATCCGCCGCCGCGGCGAGACCTTCTATCTCGAAGACCTGCACTCCTTCAACGGCAGCTTCATTCTCGGCAACCGCCTGCGTCCGGGCATCTGGTATCCCTTGCGCGACGGCGACGAGTTCAGCGTCTCCGGCGTGCCGCTGATCTTCCACTCGCTCGTGGTGCCGGCGCAGGACAGCATGCCGACCGTCATCACCAAGGTGGTCGACGCGAGCGAACTCACGCGCATCGGCGAGCCGCCGCCGGACATCAAGAGCGCGAAGGAGGGCGACGTCGAGCGGGTGGTGCGCCGGCTGCATGCGATGGCGCAGGTGAGCATCGCGCTCGGCGTGGTGCGCGACCAGGCGACGCTCACCGAGAAGATCATGAACTTCATCTTCGAGCTGTTCCCGCAGGCCGAACGCGCCTTCATCCTGCTGCGGCGGACCGAGGGCGAGCCGCCGGTGCCGGTGGCGGCGCGCCGGCGCGACGGCACGGTCGAGGACCCGGAACGCGTCGTGCTCTCGCGCACGATCGTGCGGCAGGTGCTGGAGCGCAAGCAGTCGGTGCTCTCGGTCGATACCTTGTCCGACCGCCACTTCGGCGCCCAGGTCTCCATCCTCGCGCAGGCGATCCGCAGCGTGATGTGCGTGCCGCTGTTGCTGGCCGGCGAATGCCTCGGCCTGATCCAGGTCGACACCTCGTCCGACCCGACGGCCTTCACCGAGCAGGACCTGGAGATGCTCACCGGCGTATGCGCGGAAACCGCGGTCGCGCTGCGCAATTTCCAGCTCTACACCGACATCGAGAAGCTGCTCGACGGCTTCGTGCGCGCCTCGGTGCAGGCGATCGAGGAACGCGACCCGGCCACGGCGGGCCATTCCTTCCGCGTCGCCAATTTCGCCGAGCAGCTGGCGCGCTCGGTGGACCGCGCGGACGCGCCGCCGCTGCGCCACGTCAGCTTCAGCAAGGACCAGCTGCGCGAACTGCGCTATGCGGCGCTGCTGCACGACTTCGGCAAGGTCGGGGTGCGCGAGCATGTGCTGCGCAAGGAGAAGAAACTGCACAGCGCCGACATGCGCCTGCTGGAGCAGCGTTTCAAATATGCGCAGGCCTGCCTCGAGCGGCGCGCCTACCGCCGCCTCGCCGACTTGCATGCCGAGCGCAGCATGACGATGGAGGACTTCCTCGCCGAGCGGGCGAAGATCGAAGCGGATCTGCAGCAGGAAGTCGGCCGCCTCGAACACTTCCTCGCCGCCATTCGCCGCGCCAATGAACCCGCCATCTCGCATACCGCCATCGCCGCCGACCTGCACGACATGGTCGGCTATTGCTACCCCGAGGGCGAGGGCGTCGAACTGCCGCTGGTGGAAGAGCCCGAGTTCCTGGCGCTGAGCGTGGCCAAGGGCTGCCTCACGCCGGAGGAGCGGGCGGAGATCGAATCGCATGTGGTGGATTCGTATTCCTTCCTGATCCTGATTCCCTGGACGCGCGACCTCGCGCAGGTGCCGGCGATTGCGCACGGCCACCACGAAAAGCTCGACGGCTCCGGCTATCCGATGGGCCTGCGCGGGAGCCAGATCAGCACGCAGACCCGCATCCTCACCATCTGCGACATCTACGACGCGCTCACCGCCGGCGACCGGCCTTACAAGAAAGCGCTGCCGGCCGAGCAGGCGCTCGACATCATCGCCGCAGAGTGCCGCGCCGGCCACGTCGACGGCACGCTGTTCGACGTCTTCGTCGAATCGCGGGCCTGGCAGGCCGCATGAGCCCAACGCCAAGGTGACGACATGAATGCCATGAATGCCACGACCGCCATCGCTTCCCGATCCCGCACCGCGCAGGCCGTCTGTGCCGGTGTCTGCACCGCCTTGCTGTGCGGCTGCGCGGACGTCGCGGTGAAGGAATACCAGCGTCCCGAGACCGTCGGCAAGGCAAGCTGGAGCGGCGCCACGGCTGCGCCAGCCATGCCGGTCTCTGCGACCGAAACCATTGCACCCGACTGGTGGAAGGGCTTCGGCGACCCGACGCTCAACGACCTCGTCAGCCGCGCCATCGCCGGCAACAACGACATCCGCATCCTCGCCGCGCGCATTCGCGTGGCCAACGCGCAGGTCGGCGAAGCGCGGGCGGGCGCGCTGCCCAGCCTGGACGTCGGCGCCGGCGCGAGCTACGAAAAGACCACCGGCCAGAAGCTCAGCAAGACCTTCAATCTCGGCACGCAGGTCAATTGGGACCTGGACGTCTGGGGCAAGGTCGAGAAGGGCGTGCAGGCGCAGAAGGCCGAGTTCCGTGCGAGCGAGGCCGACTGGCGCGCGGGCTACCTGAACCTCGTCGCCAGCGTTGCCACGACCTATTTCCAGATCCTGCAGCTCGACGAGCAGATCGACCAGCAGCAGTTCGCGCTGTCGAAGAACCGCGACATCCTCGCCACCTACGACGCCATGCTCTCGCAGGGCCTGATCCCGAACACCCGCGTGCTGCAGCAGCGCGCCGAGATCAACCGCCTCACCAACGACATGCTGGAACTGCAACGCGCCCGCGCGCTCTCCGACAATGCACTCGCCACGCTGATGGGCGTGCCCGCCGGCGAGTTCCGCGTCCCGCGCGGCAAGCTGCGCGATCGCGTGCGCCTGCCCACGGTGCCGGCCGGGATTCCCTCGGACATCATGAACCGGCGCCCCGACATCGTGGCCGCCGAATACCGCGTGCTCGAGGCGCACAACCTCGTCGGCCAGGCCAAGCTCGCGCAGCTGCCGTCGATCAGCCTCACCGGCCGCGGCGGCACGTCCAGCTTCCAGCTCGGCGACCTGCTGCGCTCCTTCACCTTCGGCCTGCTGCCCAGCATCAACCTGCCGGGCCTCGACCCGAGCGTGCGGGCGCGGGCGCGCACCAGCGAGGAGGAAGCCAAGGTCGCGGAAGAGCAGTACCGCAAGACGGTCGTCGGGGCGTTCGAGGAAGTCGAGAACGCGCTGGTGAACCTCGATTCCCACCGCAAGCAGCGCGAGGAACTGCGGCAGCAGGTGGACAGCCTCAACGTCGTCGCCGCACAGGTGGAAGGGCAATTGCGCGAAGGCGTGGTGTCGCAGCTGGAAGTGTTTGAAGCGCAGCGTTCGCTGCTCGGCGCGCAACTCGCCATGCTGGCCAACCACCAGCAGATGCTGTCGGACACCGTCACGCTCTACAAGGCGCTCGGCGGCGGCTGGCCGCCGGCGGACGTGAAGAACGCGAGCCAGTGAGCGAGGCCAGGGAGCGCGCCGATGCTGGGTCCGAACACTTCCCACCGCGACGCCGCCGCGACCGGCATGCGCGCGCCGCAGCCGGCGTCCGAGACTGATTTCGAGATCGTGCTGAAGCCGGTGGCGCGGCCCGAGCTGGGCGACATCTGCATCGGCAGCGACCTGTTCGCCGTCG
>SPQI01000435.1 GCA_004570315.1 Oxalobacteraceae bacterium OM1
GGTGCAAGGCAGCGGACCGAAGGGCCGCATCCTGCATGAAGACGTGCAGGGCTTCGTGAAGGCCGTCATGTCCGGCGCGACCGCGGCACCCGCAGCCGCACCGGCCGCAGGCGGAGCCGGCGGAGGACTCAGTGTCCTGCCGTGGCCGTCGCTCGACTTCTCGAAGTTCGGCGAAACCGAAGTGCAGCCGCTGTCGCGCATCAAGAAGATCAGCGGACCGAACCTGCATCGCAACTGGGTGATGATCCCGCACGTGACGCAGTTCGACGAGGCGGACGTCACCGATCTCGAGGAATTCCGCAAGGAATCCAATACCGCCCTGGCGAAGTCCGGCGTCAAGTTGACGATGCTCGCCTTCGTCATCAAGGCGAGCGTCGCCGCACTGAAGAAATTCCCGGTCTTCAACGCCTCGCTCGACGAGAAGGGCGAAAACCTCATCGTCAAGAAGTACTACAACATCGGCTTCGCGGCCGACACGCCGAACGGGCTTGTGGTGCCGGTGATCAAGGGCGTGGACGCGAAGAGCATCTCGCAGATCGCGCAGGAAATGGGCGACTTGTCCGCCCAGGCCCGTGAAGGCAAGCTCAAGCCGGCCGACATGCAGGGCGCGACCTTCACCATCTCCTCGCTCGGCGGCATCGGCGGCACGGCGTTCACGCCGATCATCAATGCACCGGAAGTCGCGATTCTCGGTTTGTCGAAATCGTCGATCAAGCCGGTCTGGGACGGCAAGCAGTTCGCGCCGCGCCTGATGCTGCCGCTGTCGCTGTCGTACGACCACCGCGTGATCGACGGGGCGATGGGCGCGCGTTTCGCCGCCTATCTTGCCGACGTGCTCGGCGACATGCGCAAGACGCTGTTGTAAGTCAAGACAGGCGAACGGTGCGGCTGCGAGGCCTGCCGCGAAGTGAGAGAATCGCTCCCCTCGCGGCTGCCCCAGCCTGCTTTCCCTGTCTTACGGAGTGAAGAATGACAACCTGCGTCGTCGTCAAGAAGAACAATGAAATCGCCATTGCGTCCGATTCGCTCGTGACCTTCGGCGATACCCGCCTGTCGTATTCGTACGAAGTCAACGAGAAGATCATCCAGGTGGGCGAGTCCTTCGTGACCCTGGCCGGCACCGCCGCGCACTTTCCGGTGATGCGCAAGCTGCTCACTAACATGGGAGAGGAATGCCGCCTGCGCAATCGTGAGGAAGTGTTCGAGACCTTTTCCAAGGTCCACGAGATCCTGAAGGAAAAATACTTCCTCAACACCAAGGAAGACGAGGACGATCCCTACGAGTCGTCGCAGATCACGACGCTCATCGCCAATCCGCACGGGATCTTCGGCGTCTATTCCTACCGCGAAGTGTTCAGCTTCGATCGCTTCTGGGGCATCGGCAGCGGCCGCAACTTTGCGCTGGGTGCGATGTACGCGGTGTACGACACGGCGAAGTCGGCGCGCGAGATTGCCGAGGTCGGCGTGCATGCGGGGGCAGAGTTCGACAAGAGCACCTCGGGACCCTTCGTAATCCACAGTTTTCCGATGCGAGATTAAGCACCTTCGCCAACACGAAGGACAACAATATGGAGCAAGGCTATGAGCTTGGTTGAAGTGAAGGTCCCGGACATCGGCGACTTCAAGGACGTCGAAATCATCGAAGTGCTGGTGAAGCCTGGCGATACGATTGCGGTCGACCAGTCGCTGATCACCGTCGAGTCGGACAAGGCGAGCATGGAGATTCCGTCCAGCCATGCCGGCGTGGTGAAGGAATTGAAAATCAAGCTCGGCGACAAGGTGTCCAAGGACAGCCTGCTGCTCATGCTCGAAAGCGATGTCGCGGCAGCGCCGGCGCCCGCACCTGCTCCTTCTCCTGCTTCCGCTCCAGCATCGTCCACGCAGAGCCAGGCCGGCTATGGCACTTCGCCCACGACGACGCCTGCTCCCGCGCCGGCCGCAGCGCCGCAGGCTGCCAGCTTCGGCGGCACTGCCGACATCCAGTGCGACATGCTGGTGCTCGGCGCCGGCCCCGGCGGATACTCCGCCGCGTTCCGTGCGGCCGACCTGGGCATGTCGACAGTGCTGGTCGAACGCTATGCCACGCTGGGCGGCGTCTGCCTGAACGTGGGCTGCATTCCTTCGAAGGCGTTGCTGCACGTTGCCGCCATCGTCGACGAAGCGGCAAACATGGCTTCGCACGGCGTCAGCTTCGGCAAGCCGGAGATCGACCTCGACAAGCTGCGCGCGTACAAGGACAAGGTGGTCAAGAAGATGACGACGGGCCTGTCCGGTATGGCGAAGGGGCGCAAGGTGAACGTGGTGCAGGGCGTGGGCCAGTTCCTCAGCCCGAACCACATGGAAGTGACGGCGGCCGACGGCAGCAAGAAGACGGTGCAGTTCAAGCAGGCCATCATCGCGGCCGGTTCCTCCGTGGTGAACCTGCCGTTCGTGCCGGAAGATCCGCGTATCGTCGACTCCACCGGCGCGCTCGAATTGCGCCAAATTCCCAAGCGCATGCTGGTCATCGGCGGCGGCATCATCGGTCTCGAAATGGCGACGGTGTATTCGACGCTCGGCGCGCGCATCGACGTGGTCGAAATGATGGACGGCCTGATGCAAGGCGCGGATCGCGATTTGGTGCGCGTCTGGCAGAAGTTCAACGAGAAGCGCTTCGACAAGCTCATGCTGAAGACCAAGACCGTTGCCGTGGAAGCGCTGAAGGAAGGCATCAAGGTCAGTTTCGAGGCGGCCGATCCGTCGGTGACCGCGCCCGAGCCGCAGCTGTACGACCTAGTGCTGCTGGCGGTCGGCCGCAGCCCGAACGGCAAGAAAATTTCGGCGGACAAGGCCGGCGTGGCCGTGACGGACCGCGGCTTCATCAACGTCGATGCGCAGATGCGCACCAACGTGCCGCACATCTTCGCCATCGGCGACATCGTCGGCCAGCCGATGCTGGCGCACAAGGCCGTGCACGAGGCGCACGTGGCGGCCGAGGCGGCAGCAGGGCAGAAGAGCTACTTCGATGCGCGCGTGATTCCGTCGGTGGCGTATACCGATCCGGAAGTGGCGTGGGTCGGCGTGACCGAGGACGAAGCCAAGGCCCAGGGCATCAAGGTGGAGAAGGGCTTGTTCCCGTGGGCGGCGAGCGGACGCGCGACAGCGAACGGACGCGATGAAGGCTTTACCAAGCTGCTGTTCGATGCGGAGACGCACCGCATCGTCGGCGGCGGCATCGTCGGCATGAATGCGGGCGACATGATTGGCGAGATCGCGCTGGCGCTCGAGATGGGTGCCGATGCGGTCGACATCGGCAAGACGATTCACCCGCACCCGACCCTGGGCGAGTCCATCGGCATGGCGGCGGAGGCGTTCGAGGGCGTCTGTACCGATCTGCCGCCGCCGCGCAAGAAGTAAGAAGCGGCGCGCAGCACGAAAAACGGCATCCGAGGATGCCGTTTTTTTTGCGGGCTTCATACCCGCCTGCCGCCTGTACGGCGAACCGATCAGCTCGGCGGCAACGTGCGGTAGATGTCGGGGCGGTAGCGTTCCATATGGATGCCCGGATTGCTGAGCGGCGTCCAGCCGTATTTGGCATAGAGTCCGGAAGCCGTCGAGGTTGCCAGGTTGAAGCGGCGCAGCGTCTGCAAATCCGGATGCGCCAGTGTCCCTTCCACCAGCAGGCGCGAGATCCCGCGCCCGCGCTGTTCGGCCAGCACAAAGACGTCAGCCAGGTAGGCAAAGCACGCGCGATCGGTCACCACGCGCGCGAATCCCAGCTGCCTGCCGTCTTCGTAAGCCCCGAAGCAAAGCGAATTGCGCACGGCCTTCTCCACGACCTCGTAGGGAATGCCTTGCGCCCAGCTTGACTCCTCGCTCAGGAAGCGATGGATCAGCGCGAGGTCGAGCCGCGCCGGATCGGAGGAAATCTCGATCGCCATGGCAGCGCCTTCTTACACGTGCTTGGCAATCAGACCGGACAACAGATCGATCATCTCGTCGATCTCCGCATGCGTCACGTTCAACGCCGGCATGAAGCGCAGCAGGTCGGGGCGCGGTGCATTCAGCAGCAGGCCGACGGGTTCGAGCGTGCGGCCTTCTTCGACCAGTTGCGCGCCGATGTCCTTGCCCAGCTTCAGCGCGCGCAGCAGACCCTCGCCGCGCTCGCCTTGCAGGCCGTGCTGTTCGGACAACTGCAGCAGCTTGTCGCGCAGGTAATCGCCTTTCTCCTTCACCGATTCCATGAAGCCCGGTGCAACCACTTCCTTGAACACCGCCGCGCCGATGGCGGTGGTGAGCGGATTGCCGCTGTAGGTGCCGCCCTGTTCACCCGGTTCGAAGCAAGCGACCTCTTCCTTTGCCAACAGCGCAGCCAGCGGTACGCCGCCGCCGATGCCCTTGCCGAGCGTCATGATGTCCGGCTCGATGCCGTAGTGCTGATACGCGAACAGCGCGCCGGTGCGGCCGACGCCGGTCTGCACCTCGTCGACGATGAGCAGCAGCTTGCGCTCCTTGGTCAGGGCGCGCAGCTGCTGCATGAATTCGCGCGACACCGGAATGACGCCGCTCTCGCCTTGCACCGGCTCCAGCATCACGGCCACCGTCTTGTCGGTGATGAGCGCCTTCACGCTCTCGATGTCGTTGAGCACGGCCTTGCTGAAGCCCGGGACCTGCGGCGCGAACATCGTGTCCCAGCCTGCCTTGCCTGCGGCCGACATGGTCGCCAGCGTGCGGCCGTGGAATGCGTCCTTGAAGGTGATGAACTCATAGCGGTTTTCGCCGGCCGCGTTCTTGTTCAGCTTGCCCCACTTGCGCGCCAGCTTGATCGCGCCTTCGTTGGCTTCGGCGCCGCTGTTGGCGAAGAAGACGCGGTCGAAGCAGGAGTGCTGGGTCAGCAGCGAGGCCAGCTCGATGGAGGGCTCGTTGTAGAAGGCCGGCGACGGGTTGATCACCTTCTTTGCTTGCGCAGTGGCGGCATCGATCATGCACTGCGGCGAATGGCCGAGACAGTTCACCGCCCAGCCCTGCATCCAGTCGTGGTAGCGCTTGCCCGTGTGGTCGGTCAGCATCATGCCTTTGCCTTCGGTGAAGACGAGGGCGGGGCGATTGGTGACAAACATGAGGGAGTTGACGTCGTACTGGCTGAATTCCATGGTTGGCTCCTGCAAGGGGTAGGAAAAATAGGGACGAAAAAAAAGCCACAGGGGAAACCTGTGGCTTTCGGCGCAGCAAACGCTATAGGCGAGGCATCCCGGGCTGAGGCAGCGGGGGACGGCGTCGCAAGAGTTTGGCAGCGGTATTCATTTGGCCGATAGTATGCAATTTTGCGCGGTGCGTCAAAACGTTTTTTCAGACCACCGGTTTGGCCAGATCGGCTTCCGACGTGAACGAGTCCGCGTAGAACTCTTCCGGCGGCAGCTGGCACTGGGCGCTGAAGTCGCGCTTTGCGGCATCGACCATGGCGGGCGCGCCGCAGGCATAGACCTGGTGGCCGGACATGTCGAGGATATCGGCCATGACGGCATGGTGGACGAAGCCGCTGCGGCCGGTCCAGCCGTCTTCCGGTTCGGCGTTCGAGATCACCGGGACGTAGCTGAAGTTGGGCAGCGTGCGCGCCCATTCTTCGCACAACGCGTTCATGTAGAGATCCTTCGGCCGGCGGCCGCCCCAGTACAGCACCATGGGCCGCGTGGTCTTGTTGTGGATGGCCTGCTCGACGATGGCCTTGATCGGCGCAAAGCCGGTGCCGGAGGCGAGCAGGATCATCGGCTTGGTCGACTCTTCGCGCAGGAAGAAGGTGCCGAGCGGACCTTCGAAGCGCAGGATGTCGCGCTCCTTCATCGTGCCGAAGACGAAGTCGGTGAACACGCCGCCCGGCATGTGGCGGACGTGCAGGGTGATGTGCTCGTCGAGGTGCGGCGCGTTCGCCATGCTGTAGCTGCGGCGCTTGCCGTCCTTGAGCAGGAACTCGATGTACTGGCCGGCCTTGTACTGCAGGCGCTCGTTGGCGGGCAGCTGCAGCGCGACGACCATCACGTCGTCGGCCACGCGGTCGAGCTTGGCGACGCGCGTCGGCAGCTTCTTGACCGGGATTTCGCCCACGCCCAGCACTTCGCGCGCTTCGATAACGATGTCGCTCTGCGGACGCGCGGAGCAGAACAGCGTGTAGCCTTTTTCCTGTTCGGCCGGCATGAGCGCCTTGGCCTGGTGGGGACCGAGTTCGACGGTACCTTCGAGCAGCTTGCCCTTGCAGCTGCCGCAGGCGCCGTTCTTGCAGCCGTAGGGCAGACCGACACCCTGGCGGATGGCAGCGCCGAGGACGGTCTCGCCCTCGTCGCAGGTGAATTGACGGCCGCTCGGCTGAACAGTCACTTGGAAAGTCATACAATCCCGATGATGAAAAATGGACGAACAAAAAACGCGGCGGCACTGGGCCGGCCACGTTTGCTGGTGATCGGGTGCGGGGATGTCGGCATGCGCCTGCTGCCGCTGGTGCGCGATCGCTATCGCGTGTTCGCCGTCACCAGCCAGGCATCGCGCTGCGAGGAATTGCGCACCGCCGGTGCGGTGCCCATCG
>SPQI01000372.1 GCA_004570315.1 Oxalobacteraceae bacterium OM1
GACGAAAAGCTACCAAAGGCTACCAGCGCTCCATCCATGGGCGCAGGTCGAGTTCATGCGTCCACGCATCGCGCGGCTGGGTATGCAGATGCCAGTAATTGTCGGCGATGTGGTCGGGGTTCAGGATGCCGTCCCGATCCTTGAGCGCATAACGTTCGGGGAAGGTGTCGCGGATGAAGGCGGTGTCGATGGCGCCGTCGACCACGACATGGGCCACGTGAATGTTCTTCGGCCCCAGTTCCCGCGCCATGCTTTGCGCCAGGGCACGCAGCGCATGCTTTGCGCCGGCGAAGGCGGCGAAGTTGGCCGAGCCGCGCAGTCCCGCGGTGGCGCCGGTGAAGATGATGGTGCCGCGTTCGCGGGCGACCATGCGCCTGGCGACTTCGCGCCCGACGAGGAAGCCGCTGAAGCAGGCCATTTCCCAGATCTTGAAGTACTTGCGCGCCGTCTCGTCGAGAATGCTGCACGGAACGTTGGCGCCGATGTTGAAGACCATGACGTCGATCGGTGCAATGTCGCGCTCGATGTCGTCCACCAGCTTGACGACCTCCTCTTCCTTGCGCGCATCGGCGCCGAAGCCGTGGGCCTGTCCGCCCGCCGTGCGAATCTCGTCGACCAGCGGTTGCAGCTTGTCGGCGCTGCGCCGCACTGCGCAGGCAATGAATCCTTCCCTAGCGAAGCGCCGGGCGATGGCGCTGCCGGTGGCATCGCCGGCGCCGACGATCAATGCGGCGCGCGCAGAGGCGTCCATATCTTCCCCTTTCAACGAAAAACTACGTTGGATAACGGTCGTTACGATAACGAACGTTATGCTATGCTTGAAAGACTGTCAAGCGGATCGGAGGACACTGCGGATGCGATATCGCCCCAAGCACAAGGAAGAAAAGCGCAAGGAACTGCTGCAGGCCAGCGGCAGCCTGGCGAAACAGAATGGTTTTGCCGCGACCGGCGTGGATGCGCTGATGCAGGCGGCCGGCGTGACCAGCGGCGCCTTCTACGGCCACTTCGCGTCCAAGTCGGAGCTGCTGGAGGCGCTCATCGAGTCAGAGCTGCTGGCCAGCCGGGAGATGTGGGCCGGCAATCCGCACGAGACGGCGGAAGACTGGATCGCCTTCGAACTCGACCGCTACCTGAACCTGGCGCACGTCAAGCATCCGGAAGCCGGCTGCATCCTCCCCTCGCTCGGCGCCGAGATCGCCCGCGCCGACGTGTCGGTACGCAAGACCTACGCGCGCGAACTGGCCAAGGGACACGCCATCCTGGCCAAACGCGTGGGCAGCGACGAACTGGCATGGGCCATGATCTGCCAGCTGGTCGGCGCCATCCTCATTGCGCGCGCCATGCCGAGCCCGGCGATGCAACGCACCATTCTCGAGTCCAGCAAGCAATTCCTCAAATCCAACCTGAATCAGTCGCACGCCGGCTGAACGGTTTACAGTTCCCAGCGCAAGCCTACACGCAGCCGCCGCTCCACCACCGGCGTGCCGATCGCCTCATCGGCGCGATGGTCGAGCAGGTTGTCGACGGCCACGAACACCTTCCAATGCGGCACCGCCCACGTCGCGCCGACGTTGAAGACGGTATAGCCGCCGAGCTCGACGTCCCCGGTGGGAATCGATGAATCGAAACGCCGGCCGACGTAGGACACCGCCGTATTCACCCGCCAGCGCGGCGCGACCGGCAGCTCCACGCCGGCGCTCATCTGGTGACGCGGACGGAAGCGCAATGGCGGGTCGCCCTCGGGCTGGCGGATGTTGAGCAAGGTCCCTTGGGCATACACGGACATTCCCTCCCGCCAGCTGCGATTCACGTTCAGTTCCACACCCCGGCTGCGGATTGACGCACGATTCACCAGCCGCGGCGGCGGCCCGGGATCGAAATCGACCAGGTCCTTGAAATTCGCCTGGAACAGCGTGAGCCGCCCTTTCCATGCCCATGCATCGCCCGCATCGACGTACACCTCGGCCTGCCGGCTGCGCTCGGAGCGCAGGTTGGGATTGCCCACCAGCGGATCGCCGAGCGCGTAGAAGCTGGGCAGCTTGCTTGCCGACGAGAGCGCGCCGCCGACCCGCACGCCGGAGCCGGGCAGCTGGTACTGGGCGCTGACCGACGGATGGTTGAGCGTCTCCTCCCCCGCCGCCCGCTCGTGCCGGAGTCCGGCCTGCACGCTGAAATCGCCGAAGGATTTGCGCGCCTCGGCAACGACGCCGTTGGTCACGCGATGCCGTTGAAAGCTCGCGGGCAGACGGCGGCCGAAGAAGACCAGCGTGCTGTCGAGGTCGCCCTGCTCGATCTGCGTGCTGGCGCCGAGCAGCAGGTCCAGCCCGTCGCTGCGGTGCCAGCGCAGATTGGCCTGGGCATCGGTGCGCACGTAACGGCCATCGCCCTGCGCCGCGGGCAAACCAAGCGGGTCGCGCAAGCCCGGTGCGACGGCCGGCGTGTTCTGTGCACTGTTGCGCTGGAAACGCGCGGCATGGCCCTCCAGCGTGAAATCGTTCCCGAGGTCGCGATCGAAGGCCACGGCGAGCTGGCTGGTGTCGGCGCGGCGTTCCTCGAGGCTGCGGTTGCGCGCATAGCGTGGACCGCCGCTGTCGTCCGGGAAGCCGAGATTCTTGCTGTCGCCCACGCGCAGCTGCACGTTCAATCCGGTGCCGCCCCAGCGTCCTCGAAAGCCAAGATTGGCGGCGCGGTTGCGCGAGAAGCCGATGTCGTCCGCATCGCCTTCCTGGCGCTGGGTGACCGAGGCGCGCCAGGGGCCGAGGGCCGCGGTGGCGGCAGCTGCGGCGAGGCGGTCGCCGCCGGTCTCGGCGCGCAGCACGAGCGGCGACTCGCTGCGCGCGAGCCTGAAAATTTGCACTACGCCTGCTAGCGCCTCCGGATGGACGACGGCCGAGCTGCCGCGCACGATCTCGATGCGCTCGACGTCATCGAGCGTGAGCGTGTTGAGATCGACCGCGCTGCCGCGGGAAGACAGCGGATCGTTCTGCCGGATGCCGTCGATCAGCACCACGACGTGGCTCGGGTCGGCGCCGCGCAGGAAGAGCGAGCCGAAGCCGCCCGAACGCGGCTCGCGGTCGATGGTGACGCCGGCCCGCTGCACCAGGAATTCGGAGAGACTTGCCGGCGCGAAGCGCTCGATGTCGTCGCGGGTATAGACGCTGACGTTCTGGTTGACCATCGCCTCCGTCAACGGCAGGCCGGAGGCCGATACCACGACGCGGTTCGGCACCGGTGCGCCCTCCTGGGCCAGAGCGGCGAGCGGCAGCAGCGCCGCCGATGCAAGCGCCCGCAGCGCGGGCCTACTTCTTCTGGTCGAGGCTGCGCACATAGGCAATGATCTTCAGCATCTCGTCCTGCGTCATTTCGCGTTTGGAGAATGCCTGCATCGCGCCCGAGGCGCCGCCGTAGATGATGGCGAACATGCCGGGGTCCGTCGCCGTCTGGTCGTAGGTGTACTTGCCGCCGACCAGCGGCGGCCCGATCTTGCCCGAAGCATCGGTGTTGTGGCACGCCACGCACCATTGCTCGTAGAGCTCCTTGCCCTGCTTCACCGCGACCGCATCGTTGCGATAGGAGTTCTTGCCGGTCTCCTTGAACTGCTTGAGCGCGGGCGTTTCCGGCTCGCCGGGCTTCAGCGGCGTATCGATCGGCGCGTTGTCGATCGGGCTCTTGAACACCGGCTTGTCGGCGGCTGCCGGGAAGGCGATGGAAACGGCAAGGGCGCCGGCAAGCAGCGCCGCATGCCGCAACCCTGTGTTCACGCGGTCATTGTTTCGCACGGGCGGTCTCCGCGCCCTGGGGCACCTTGTCCGCGGGGAGCAGGCGCCAGAGCTGTCCGGGCGGATTGCGGGTCGCGCCCTTGTCGTCGGTGTAGAAGCAGTTGCAGTTCGTCGCCAGGATCGTGCCGTCGTTGTCGACCGTGCCCGAGGTGAACTGCAGGCTGGTCTGCATGAATTCGTTGATCCGCCAGCGCTTCGCCGATTCGTCCCAGACCACACCCCAGAGGCGCCCGGAGCACCAGTCGCCGACCATGTAGGTGTCCTTCAGTCCGCCGTAGTTGGCCACGCCCAGTCCCTGGGCCGAGCAGCCGTAGCCGGCCTTCAGTTTTTCGGCGCCGGGATAGGGTTCCTGGTGCGGATATTCGGCGACCGGCAGGATGCCCACGATCGGGCATTTTTCGCCCGGTCCGGTGGTCGGGTGGCAGTGCGATCCCTGGTTGAACTTCCAGCCGTAGTTTTCGCCGCCCTTGGAGTTCGCCGGCTGCCAGTCGATTTCTTCCCAGTGGTTCTGGCCGACGTCGGCGATGAACAGGTCGCCGGTGCGCTTGTTGAAATGGAAGGAGTAGGGATTGCGCAAGCCGTAGGCCCAGATTTCAGGCTTGGACCCGATCTTGTTGGCGGTGAATCCTTGCTCGGTGATGCCGAACAGCGACATCAGCTGTGCCTTGTCGGCCTTGGCGAACGGGTTGTCCTTCGGAACGGCATACGGCACGTCGTCCGGTGTGTCGACGTCGATGCGCAGCAGCTTGCCCCAGTACACGTCGAGACGCTGCCCGGCGTTGAGCGGGTCGCCTTCCCAGCCGCCGTCGCCCTTGCCGATGTAGAGCTTGCCGTCCGGCCCGAAGGTGATCATGCCGCCGTAGTGGTTGTAGTACGGCTGCGGAATGTTCATCAGCACCTTGGCGCTCTTGGTGAGCTGTTCCTTGGTGATGCGGTCGGGGCTGCTCTTGTCGACGGTGAAGCGCGCGATGATGGATGCGCCGTTGAACGGCAGCGAGGCATAGTGGACGAAGACGTAGCCGTTTTCCTTGAAGCGCGGATGGAAGGCGATCGACCACAGGCCCTGCTCGACGAAACCGGTTTGCACGTCGCTGCCGAGCGGATTGAAATTGGTGAGGTCGAGGAAAGGTTCCTGCTGCAGCTTGCCGTCCTTCACCACGCGCACGCGCCCCACGCGCTCGACCACGAAGATGCGTCCGCTGCCATCGTTGGCGGCGGTGACGCCAACCGGGTCGGCGAGGCCGTCGGCGACCTTGACGAGCGCCATTTTCGGCACTGAGGCGTTGGCCTTGCCGTCGGGGCGGGCGACCTGGTCCGGCGTGGCAGGCACAGTCTGGGCAAGTGCCGCGAGCGGTGCGGCGATAAAGAGGGACAGCACTGCGGGGACAGTGCGGGAGCGACGCGTGGACATGGACACCTCCTAAAAAACCTGCGGTTTCTTGTTCAAGGAGACTGCTGCAAAGTCCGAAGGCGGGGCGCAATTGAGCCGCCGCAGGATGCATAGGGCGCTGGATTTACTCTAGCGAGGGGCCGGCGGAATACTAAAAGAAAGCGGCGGCTTCTATGACGCGGCTCAATCGAATTGCGCAAGTGCGGGTGTCGTCAAACGCAGCAAGCCTGTGCCGGGCGATGCACTTGTCCGCATCTGTAAGTATCTCTGTACGATCGCTTGCGCGCCGCAGCGTGCGGGCCGGAAAGCGGCTGCGCTCGTCGCATCCCTCGCCCAGCGCCGCAGCATGTCAGGTGGGCGTCTTTCTATCGTCCGTACGGCTTGCACCGGCGACCAGGCTCGCCATGCCGGACAGCAGTTCCAGCGGCAGCGGGAACACAATGGTGGAGGACCGGTCGCCGGCAATCGTCGCCAGCGTCTGCATGTAGCGCAGCTGCATGGCGCCCGGCTCGCGCGCCAGAACCGCGGCTGCCTGCTGGAGCTTTTCCGACGCCTGGAGTTCGCCTTCGGCGTGGATCACCTTGGCCCGCCGCTCGCGCTCCGCCTCCGCCTGCCGGGCGATGGCGCGCACCATCGATTCGTCGAGGTCGACATGCTTGATCTCGACGTTGGCGACCTTGATGCCCCAGGCGTCGGTCTGCGCATCGAGTACCTGCTGGATGTCGATGTTGAGGCGTTCGCGCTCGGCCAGCATCTCGTCGAGCTCGTGCTTGCCGAGCACGGCGCGCAGCGTGGTCTGGGCGAGCTGGCTGGTCGCCTCATAGAAATTCGCGACCTGGATGATGGCCCGCTCCGGATCGACGACGCGGAAGTAGAGCACGGCATTGACCTTCACCGACACGTTGTCGCGCGAGATCACGTCCTGAGTCGGCACGTCGAGCACGATGGTACGCAGGTCCACGCGCACCATCTGCTGCACGACCGGGATCAGCACGACCAGTCCCGGCCCCTTCACCGACCAGAAGCGGCCGAGCTGGAAAACCACGCCACGCTCATATTCGCGGAGGATACGCAGGGCCGTGCGCAGCAGCAGTACCAGCAGCACCACGATGGCGATCAGGCCGACGGTCAGAGGCTCGAACATGGTCATTCTCCTTTCAGGTCATCGGGAACCGGGATCACCTTGAGCACGAGGCCGGCACGCCCGACGACGCGGACGCGTTCGCCCGGCTTCAGCGGCACCTCGCTCACCGCGTGCCAGCGCTCGCCGCGCAGGCTCGCCCAGACTTCGCGCGGATCGTCGCCCTTTGCCTCGACCTGCCCGATGCTGCCCAGCATGTCGTCGAGTC
>SPQI01000218.1 GCA_004570315.1 Oxalobacteraceae bacterium OM1
GCGCGGAGCAGTGCTCCGCGAAACCCCTGCCTCACCCCCTTGAAGGGGAGGGAACCGTTCAAGGGCATGGCAGAATTGGTAGGGTGCGCTTGCGCACCGGCGCACCGGCGCCCCGATGACGGTGATGGTGCGCAAGCGCACCCTACGATTCTGGAATCTCGCGAAGGTGAGAACCCTGAGATGCCTCACCGGCACCCGCCAAGCCAACCACTCAAAACGTCCCCGAATACACCGCACAACTCCTGCACACCTCCGGCGGCTCGTCACCTTCCAACTGCTCGCGAAAGCGTCGATACGATGCATTGTTCCAGACCGTGGCCACGCCATCTTGCGCCATATCACCGAAGTGAATCCGGTCCGGCGTGGCGACCATGCAGCAGGGCATGGCCTTGCCGTCGTAGCTGATGTAGGCGCCGCGCCAGGGCCAGTCGCAGCGCTGGCGGCCGGGCGTGCCGGGCGGGTGCTTGTGCGGGTTGGTGTTGGGCAGGCGCAGGCGCATGCCGAGGTTCTCGGCGACGGCGCGTGCGTCGGCGAAGTGGCGCGCCACGCGCTGCGGGTCGTCGTTGAGCAAGGTCTCGGCGTCGACGAATTCGCGCATGGGACGGTAACGCTCCGGCAGGCTCGATTCGCCGAAGTCGTGGCACAGGTGCTGCACGGACACCTCGCGCACCCCTTCGGCATGCGCCAGTCGCACCAGCTCCGGCAGTTCGTGCAGGTTGCGCTGCATGACCACTGCCACGATCACGATGTGCGGCGTGGCGCTGTCGAGCCGTCGGCGGGCGGCCACCAGGCGCCGCAGGTTGCGCAGCACCCGCTCGAAGCGCGCCCGCAGCCGGATCGCCTGGTAGGTCTCGGCGGTGGCGCCGTCGAGCGAGAAGTGCAAGGTGTGCAGACCGCTGCGCGCGCACTCCTCGGCACCTTCCTCGGTCATCACCGTCATGTTGGTGTTGGTCGAGACGCGGATGCCGCGCTCGGCCGCATGCCGCACCATGTCGAAGAACCGTGGATGCAGCAGCGGCTCGCCCAAGCCTTGCAGCTGCAGCTCGGTCGCCGCAGGGAACTGGTCGATGAGACGGCGGAAGGTGTCGAACTCCATGTAGGCCCGCGGCTGACCGGGTGCGCCCTCGCCGCGAAACTGGATCGGGCACATGCGGCAGCGCAGGTTGCACTGGCCGACCGGCTCGATCTGGACGAAGCCGGGCAGCGGCGTCGTCACAGGAAGCCTACGCGGAACTTGAAGGCGCCGACGGCTCGCCAGAACACCGCGATCGGCGGAATGAGGGCCGAGGTGACGATCATCTCCAGCACGTGCGACGGTGCCTTGGAGGTATGGCGCAGGCGCTGCAGGCAGAAGCGCCCGGTCTGGAACAGCCACAGCAGGCCGCTGCCGAGCGCGAGCCACCCGGCGCCGAATCCCACGCTGACGAGACAGGTCACCAGCGCCGCCACGGTGACGTAGAAATCCCAGCGCGGCTTCGCGCGGATCTTCTGGCGGTAGAGCTGCGGATGCTTCTTGTAGAGCAGGGCGTCGAACTGCACCTTCTTCGCCTGCTTGAGGCTCACGCCCCACTGCGCGGGACGGATGGGATGCGTCATCACCGCGGCCGGCTCGTGCACGATCTTCGCGCTGCGCGTGAGCAGGTTGAAGTAGAGGTCGGCGTCCTCGCGCCAGGCGAAGCGGAAGCGCTCGTCGAAGCCGCCGATCTCGTCGAGCATGGCCTTGCGGCAGAAGCAGTTGGCGGTGACGAATTCGGCCCGCTCCAGGCCCTTGGCATCGTGCTCGTAATCGGTCGGCGTGCCGTCCAGCGGCATGACGATGCTGCCCCACACCGCGTCGACCGGTTCGACGGCGTTCTCGAAGACCTCGATGCCGGTGCGCAGCCAGTCCGGACGCGCCACGGTGTCGTCGTCGGTGAAGGCGATGACGTCGCCGCGCGCTGCGCGCCAGCCGTAATTGCGTGCCGCAGCCGGACCGTGCGGGCCGGGCGAGGGAATGTAGGTGATGTGCGGGCCGGTGACCGCGGTGTGATCGCTCCAGCGCATCACCACTTCGCGCGTCGCGGCGCTCGGACCGTCGTCGACGATGAGGATTTCGAAGCGCTCCAGTTCGTAGTCCTGGAGCACGAGACTGGCGAGGCAGCGGTTGAGCATTTCCGGCCGGCCGCGCGTGGGCACGACGACGGACACCTGGACTTGCACGTCGGGCATAACGGGCGGCACGCTGTCGCGCAGCGCGGCCGCCGTGCCTGTGCGCCGTTCGTTGGCGCCCGGATAGTGCGGTCCCGCTTCGTTCTGATCGGCAAAGCGGCGGCGTTCTCTACGGAATGCGATGACTTTCGGCATGTACAGGTTCCGATACAACGTACTTAAAGGGTATTCACAATTGTGACCGCGCCATCCCTCATTTCATTGCCCCGGTTGACCTCGCTCAATCGATTTCTGCACATTCAATGGGACATGTCATCCGCGCGCTCACGTCAACGCGCGTTCGCTCGCTTCGAGGTCGTCCGAGCGCAGTTGCAGCTGCCATAGCCGCGCATAGGCGCCGTCCTTCTGCAGCAGCGCCTGATGCGTGCCGCGCTCGATGATGCGGCCGCGGTCCATCACGAGAATTTCGCTCGCATCCACGACGGTGGAGAGCCGGTGCGCAATGACGAGTGTGGTGCGATTGACCGAGAGTTGGTCGAGTTCGGCCTGGATGGCGCGCTCCGACTGCGAGTCGAGCGCGGACGTGGCTTCGTCGAAGATGAGCAGCGGCGGATTCTTCAGGACCGCACGCGCGAGGGCAATGCGCTGCTTCTCGCCGCCCGACAGCTTCACGCCGCGTTCGCCCACCGGCGTCTCGTACTTCAGGGGCAGCGAGTCGATGAGTTCGTGGATGTGGGCAGCCTTCGCCGCAGTAACGATGTCGTCCATGGTCGCGCCTTCGCGGCCGTAGCCGATGTTGAAGGCGATGGTGTCGTTGAACAGCAGGGTCTCCTGCGGCACCACGCCGATGGCCGCGCGCAGGCTGCGCGTGCTGACGCTGCGGATGTCCTGGCCGTCGACGGCGATGTGGCCGCTGCCGACGTCGTAGAAACGCAGCAGCAGGCGCGCCAGCGTCGACTTGCCCGAGCCGCTGCCGCCGACCACCGCCACGGTGCCGCCGGACGGGATGCGGAAGCTGACGTTGTGCAGGATCTGCCGGCCCGGCTCATAGCTGAAGTTCACGTTCTCGAACACCACCTCGCCGTGGGCGACGCGCAGGTCCGGCAACCCGGGCGGATCGTCGATCTCGGGTTTTTCGCGCAGCAGCTGGAACAGCTTCTCGGCGTTGACCATGGCGTCCTTCGCTTCGCGATAGACGAAGCCGAGGGAGTTCAACGGAAGGCAGATCTGGATCACGTAGGCGTTGATGAGCACCAGGTCGCCGACCGTCATGCCATGGGTCAGCACGTCGCGTCCGGCCATCAGCATCACCGAGGCCACGCCCAGCGCGATGATCGCGCTCTGGCCCACGTGCAGGGTGAACAGCGCCTTCTGGTTGGCGATCACGGCCTCGGCCCAGTGGTCCATGAGGCCCTGGAAGCGTTTCGATTCGCCGTGCTCGTTGGTGAAGTACTTCACCGTGTCGTAGTTGATCAGGCTGTCGGCCAGCAGGCTCTTCGCGGTGGAGTCGAGCCGGTTCACCCGGCGCTGCACCATCGAGCGGCGCGCGGTGAAGATCACGGTGAAGATGCAATACAGCGCGAAGGTCACACCGAGGATGAGCGTGTACCAGTTGCTGTAGCGCGCCGTCATGATGGCCACCACCATGCCGATCTCCAGCAGCGTGGGCACCAGCGTGAACAGGCCGACGCCGAGCAGGAAGGCGATGCCGTTGGTGCCGCGGTCGATGTCGGGGAGGAGACCGCCGATGCGCCGCTGCGCATGGAAGCGCGCCGAGAGCGCGTGCAGGTGCGAGAAGGTGGAGAGCGCATAGCTCGCCACCGTGTGCTGGGTGACGCGCGAGAAGGCGAGGTCGCGCAATTCGTTGAACAGCGTGCTGGCGAAGCGCAGCGCTGCATAGCCGGTCAGCAGCAGCGCCGGCAGCACGAGCAGGTTTTCCGGCCGCGAGAGTTCGTCGACGATGCGCTTGAGCACAAGCGGCACCGAGACCACGGCGATCTTGGCGAAGATCAGGCAGACCAGGGAGAGCAGCACCCGGCCGCGGAAAGTGGATACCACGCGCCACAGGTCGAGCAGCACGTTGCTGCCGCCGGCCTGCGAGGCGGGAACGGGTTGGGGCTTGGGCATGATGTTCCGGTGTAAGAGTTACACGGGGCGGCGGCAAATGCGTCCGCTCCTGCAAGACAGTTGCAGGACGCGGGCGCACTCGTTCGTGGCCGGTAATGCGGTTTAGCACTATTCGTTCCAACCGCTTCCGATGGGATGCCATGGCGGCAAGACAAGTTCCGGCGGACCGGCATTTCCGGCAGCCTCCCCATGCGTCCGGCTTGCCTCACTGCGGGAAACGGCAGCGCCAGATGAAGACGAGGAACGAAGACGGGGAACAAAGGCGGGGAACGAAGAAGATGCCATGCCGTCAATCCGGAATAGCCTTGTTCTCGACTACCTGGGAGGCCTACATCGAAGCTGCAACCATCTGGTACCTGCTCATCGGCGCACTCCTGATCCTGATGGGGCTGATGGGCTCGATACTGGAAAAGCTGCCGCTCAGCCCGGCGATGCTCTATCTCGCCATCGGCTTTGCGCTGGGGCCATCCGGGCTCGGCCTCGTGCGGCTGGACCCTTTCGGGAATGCCAAACTGCTCACCCTGCTGACCGAAATTGCATTGCTGATTTCGCTGTTCGCGGTCGGCCTGCGCTTGCGCGTGAGCCTGAGCGACAGCCTGTGGAAGCTGCCGTGGCGCCTCGGCGTGCTGGGCATGCTGGTGACTATCGGGCTGGTGACCGTGGCCGGCGTCTACCTGCTGCATCTGCCGCTCGGCGCCGCGGTATTACTGGGCGCCATGCTGGCCCCGACGGACCCGGTGCTCGCGTCCGACGTGCAGGTGCAGGACGTGGGCGACCGCGACCGCATCCGCTTCAGCCTGAGCGGCGAGGGCGGGCTCAACGACGGTACGGCCTATCCTTTCGTCATGCTGGGACTGTTCCTGCTCGGCGTGCCCGAAGCCGGCGATTTCGCCAGCGCGAAGGGCATCGTGCTGGCCGCGTGGGGCGTGCTTGCGGGACTCGGCATCGGCTGGGCGCTCGGACGCATGGTAGTGCGGCTGGCGCTGTACCTGCGGCTGCATTACAAGCAGGCACTGGGCATGGAGGAGTTCTTTGCGCTCGGTCTGATCGCCGTGTCGTACGGCGTGGCGCATGCGGTGCACGGCATCGGTTTCGTCGCGGTGTTCGCCGCAGGCGTGGCGATGCGCCGCATCGAGCACCAGACCAGCGGCGCGGCGCCGCCGGAGGAGGTGATCGGCAAGGTTCACGCCAACGAGGAAACGGAAGTCGCCACCCATCCGGTCAAGGCGCCGGCCTACATGACGGAGACGGTGATGGCGTTCAACGGCCAGCTCGAGCACATCGTGGAGTTCGTGATGGTGCTGCTGACCGGCATCATTCTCTCGGGCAGCGGCATGTCGCGCGAGGGCTTTCAGATCGGCGTGCTGCTCCTGCTCGTAATACGTCCGCTCGCGGCTGGCCTGTCGCTTGCAGGTGCTCCGATCACGCGAGTGCAGCGTCGGCTGATGTCGTGGTTCGGTATCCGCGGCATCGGCAGCTTGTACTACCTCCTGTTCGTCCTGCAATACCACTGGGACCCGCAGCTCATGCAGCGCTTCGTGCCGCTGGTGTTGACGGCGGTCACGGTGTCCATCGTGGCGCACGGCATTTCCGCGACGCCCCTGATGGAGTGGTATTACCGGCGCAACCAATCGCAAAATCCATAGAAGGAAAACCATGTTCACCGACGTCGTCGGCTGGGTCAGCGCCCTCATTCTTGCCCTCACCATCACCCGCCAGGTGTACACGCAGTGGAAGACCCGCAGCGTGGCCGGCGTGTCCAAGTGGCTGTTCATCGGCCAGCTGGCCGCCTCGGTCGGCTTCACCGTGTATAGCTGGCTGGTGGAAAACTGGGTGTTCGTCGCCACCAATTTCTTTATGGCGTTGACCGCGGTCGTCGGCCAGATGATCTATCTCCAGAACAAGCGTCGGGCCGCGCGGCAGCAGACGATGCCCGGCGCAACGCCGATCCGTGCCGCGCAGCGGTAAAAGCTGCACGGTCGAAATTACACGCGGCGGAATTTATTACGCGCTGAACATGATCGTGCGCTAGTGAATGCGCGATCCCGGCCGGGTATGTGGCTTGCTTATCAGTTGTTCAACAATCCTGCGCGAAACACACGCGCTGCAAGCACATACCCGGAGGAACTGTGTACACATTGGGAATCAATGCTGCCTATCACGACTGTTCGGCTACCATCGTCAAGGACGGCGTCGTCCTCGCCGCCGCCGAAGAAGAACGATTCACCCGCAT
>SPQI01000438.1 GCA_004570315.1 Oxalobacteraceae bacterium OM1
GGACCACCCGCTGACGAAGTTCGTGCTGTTCCCCGTCGTACTGGCGATCCCGGCCTTCCACCTGCACCAGCACATCACCTTCGGCAGCGGCCTCGGCGAGTACTACGCATTCGGCCTCAAGGCGTATCTGTCCGCGTTCGCGCTCTGGTGGGCTTCGTGGGCGATCGCCGTCATGCTGAGCGCCGCCGCGTTGCGGGCCGCAATCGAAGCCGGCACGCTGCTGACGGTGCTCGTCCGCCCATTACAAGCGACCGAGGTACGGCGCTGGCTGGAACGACTCGCGCTCGCCGCGCTCTACCTCGGCCTGCCGGTGTGGCTGATCTGGCGCGTCTATGGCGGTTGATGGGGGCGTGTAACGACACGCCGCCCAGCCGTCGCGCGCCTTCTGCTCGCCTTCTTATTTGTTGCCGCCGGCGGCAGCGGCTTCCTTGTTCACCGCCTCGATCAGGTCCTTGCCGACGCGACCGGCCACTTCCTGCTGCACCGGCTTCAGCGCCGCGCGCCATTCGGCCATTTCCTTGTCGGTCGGCTTGTAGATCGTCGTCTTGCCAGCCTTGCGGATTTCTTCCAGCGCCTTGTCGTTGTCCGCCTGCGAAATCGAGTTGGCATACTTGGTCGCGCCGCGCATGGCCTCTTCGAGCGAAGCGCGGATGTCCGACGGCAGGCTGTCCCAGAACTTCTTGTTCACGATGACCGCGTAACCGATGTAGCCGTGGTCCGTCAGCGACAAGTGCTTCTGCACTTCATGCATCTTCTGGGTGTAGATGTTCGACGGCGTGTTCTCCGTGCCGTCCACCACGCCGGTCTGCAGCGCCTGGTAGACCTCGGAGAACGCCATCACCTGCGGATTGGCGCCGAGCGCGCGCATCTGGGCGTCGAGCACCTTGGACGACTGGATGCGCATCTTCAGACCCTTGACGTCGCCCGGTACATGCAGCGGCTTGTTCGCCGTCATCTCCTTGAAGCCGTTGTCCCAATACGCCAGGCCGAGGATGCCTTTCGGTTCGAGCTTCTTGAACAACTGCTTGCCGATCGGGCCGTCGGTCACGCGGTAGAGCACGTCCTTGTTCGGGAAGATGTAGGGAATGTCGAACAGCTCGAATTCCTTCACACCCAACGGTCCGAACTTGGCCAGCGACGGCGCCAGCATCTGCACCGAGCCAAGCTGCAGCGCTTCGAGTTCTTCCTTGTCCTTGTAGAGCGTACTGTTCGGGTAAACCTCCACCTTCACGCGGCCGTTGGTCGCCTGCTCGGCGAGCTCCTTGAACTTCTGCGCGCCCTGCCCTTTAGGCGTGTCCTGCGCGACCACGTGGCTGAACTTGATGACGATCGGCTGCTGCGCCGAAGCGGGCACCACCGCGACGAGCCACGCCATGCCGGCCATGCCGATTAGGGATCGAATCGATGCTTTCATGCTCCTGTCTCCTTGGTTGTGTACTCCACTGTGGCGGGTCATCGGCCGATCACGACGGCGATCGGCGTGCCGCTTCTTGCAAAATCTCTTCGGCCTTGCGGATGACCGGCCGGTCGATCATCTTCCCGTCGAGCGCCACGGCGGCGCCTGCCGCTGCTGCGGCTGCCTGCGTCACGCGCCGGGCCCAGGCGATCTCCTCATCCGTCGGCTGGAAGCAGCGGCTCACCGCTTCCAGTTGCCTGGGATGAATGCACAGCTTGCCACCGAATCCCAGCCGCCGCGCCCGCTGCGTATCACGCGTCAATTGATCTGGATCATCGAGCGCCACGCTGACGCCGTCGACCGGCGGCTGCAACCCCGCAACGCGCGAGACCAGCACGAGTTGCGAACGGAAGGCGAGCAGTTCCTCGCCCTCTCCGGTGATGCCGGTGTCCAGCTGGAAATCGATGGAGCCGAACAGCAGCCGCTGCACGCCGGGCGCCGAAGCGACGGTGTGAACCTGCCACATGCCAAGCGCCGTCTCGATCAAGGGCAGCACCGTGCGTGCGCCGCGTTCCTGCAGCAGCGCGATGTCGTCGGCGCGCTCCGCCTTCGGCAGCACGATGCCGGCGACGCCGGGCAGGCCGCAGAGTGCGAGATCGTCCTGAAACCATGCACTGCCGGCGCCATTGATGCGCAGCAGCACGGATTTGTCCGGGGTGAGCCAGGCCGCAACCGCGGCGCGCGCCTGCTCCTTCTCCACGGGCGGCACCGCATCCTCCAGGTCGACGATGACGGCGTCGGCGCCCGCCGCACACGCCGTGTCGAAACGCTCGGGCCGGTTGCCCGGCACGAACAGGTAGGTCCGTGCGATGGTGGCGGGCATCGCGTCAGCTACCGAAGAATTGGCCGACCTGCTCTGCGCCGGCGAGCGCCCAGATGCGCTTGCAGGCGGCCTGCATTTCCGTCTTGGTCGCTGCGCCGCCGAACTCTGCCAGCCGCAGCGCCTTCTGCTCGAGCTCGTCACGGCTGAGCGTATTGCCGGGATCGCCTTTCGGCTCCTCGACGCGACCTTGCAAGTTGCGGCCGTCCGTGGTCTGCACCGTCACCTTGCCAATCCAGCGGTTCGGATAGGCAGCGTCCACCTCGGGATCGAGCGCCATCCGCACCTTCTCGCGGAAGGCGGCCACACGCGGATCGCGATAGGCGTCGGCGAAATCCTTCATGCCGGCTTGCCCGAAGACCGCAATGAGTCCGAGCACCGTGCCCATCGAGAACTTCGCCTGGTGCACCGTCTTCGGATCGACCACCGGCCCGAGCACGTCGATGGCGCCCTGGTGCACCTGCGTCACTACGCCGGCGACATCCTCCGGCGTCAAGCGATGCTCCTGCATGACCTGCAGCAGCGCATCCGCCGCCGGATGCGTGTGGCGGCACGACGCATGGAACTTGAAGGAGGTCTCGGCCAGCGCCCAGCGGCTGCCGAGGCGGTCGGTCAGGCGCACCGGATCGGCGTCGTGCGACATGCCGGCGCCCATGCCCTGCCCGCCTTCGAGGATGCGCGCCGCGCCGGTGAATCCGTCCTGCGCAAGATAGGCCGCCATCAGGCCGGCGCTCGCGGCATGCGCGGTATGGAGCTGCTTGGAATCGGCCGCATCGCGCAGGAATTCCCACAAGCCGGCGGCCTGCGTGCCGGCGGAACCGAGGGCGTGCTGCATGCGTTCGGCATCGAGGCCCAGCAGCCGCCCGACTGCCGCCGCAGCGGCCACGGTGCCGGCCGTGCCGGTCGTGTGGAAGATGCGGTAATGCGAGCGGCCGAGGAATTCGCCGACCCGAATGCCGACCTCGTAGCCCGCGACCATCGCGGTGAGCAGATCGCGCCCCGACGACTGCAGCGACTGGGCAACCGCCAGCACCGGCGGGCAGACCACGGCGGCGGGATGGAAGACCGAGCCGTTGTGGACGTCATCCTGTTCGGCGAAGTGCGAGGCGGCGGCATTGACCATCGCCGCAAACAGCGGTGTCGTGCGCCGGCGCGAGATCAGTACTTCGGCGGGACCGTCGGCCGGGCCCATCTGCTGCGCGAAACGCTCGATGGTCTCCACCGGGCGCGCGCCCTTTCCCCCCAGCGCGGACCCGAACCAGTCAAGGAACAGGTCTTCGGCACGGCGTACGACGGAGTCCGGAATGTCGTCGAATTGGAGCTCGGCGACGAAAGCTGAGAGTGTGGCGGTTGGCGTGGCGGTCATGGTCTGGAGTGTCAGGGATGCGTGAAATCACACGGCGCGTTCGGCCTTGAGCGCGGCGATGCGGTCCGCGTCGTAGCCGAGTTCGTCGAGGATGCGATCGGTGTGTTCGCCCAGCGCGGGTATCGGGTCCATGCGCGGGGAAAACGTATTCGGCATGCCGGGCGGCAGCGGCGCGGGAATCGGGCCGGCGGGCGTGCCGACCTCGGCCCAGCGCTGGCGTGCCTTCAGCTGCGGATGCTCCCACAGGTCGTGCATGTCATTCATGTGGGCGTTCGCGATCTGCGCCGCGTCCAGCCGTTCGATCACCTGTTCCCCGGTCAGCCCGGCGAAGGTCTCCACGATGATGGCCCGCAGCTCGGCACGCGCGGCGTTGCGCGCGGAGTTGGTGGAGAAGCGCGCATCGGTGGCGAGCGCCGGCTGCTGCAAGACCTTGTCGCAGAACAGCACCCATTCGCGCTCGTTCTGCAAGCCGAGCATCACGGTCTTGCCGTCGCCGGCGGGGAACGGCCCATAGGGATAAATGGTCGCGTGGGCGGCGCCGGCACGCGGGGGCGGCGCCGCACCTTCGAAGCCGTAGTACAGCGGATAACTCATCCACTCGACCATGCCTTCGAGCATGGAGACATCGATGTTGCAGCCCTCGCCGGTTTTCCCGCGCTGCAGGAGCGCCGCCAGCACGTTGGTGTAGGCATACATGCCGGCCGAAATGTCGGCGATGGAGCAGCCAGCCTTCACCGGCTCGTCCGGCGTGCCCGTCACCGAGAGGAAGCCGGATTCGCTCTGGATCAGCAAGTCGTAGGCCTTGCGGTCGCGGTAGGGTCCGTCCGAACCGTAGCCGGAAATGTTGCAGACGATGAGCCGCGGATACCGTTCGCGCAGCGCTTCGTAGGACAAGCCGAGGCGTGCCGCCGCGCCCGGCGCCAGGTTTTGCACGAGCACGTCGGCCGTCGCCAGCAGCTTGTGCAGGATGACATCCGCCTCGGCATGCTTCACGTCGAGCGTCAGGCTTTCCTTCGAGCGGTTGGTCCAGACGAAGTGCGAGGCCAGGCCGTGCACGCGCGTGTCGTAGGCCCGGGCGAAGTCGCCGACGCCGGGCCGTTCGATCTTGATGACCCGCGCGCCGAGGTCGGCGAGCTGGCGCGTGCAGAACGGCGCGGCGATCGCATGCTCCAGCGTGATTACGGTGATGCCATCCAATGGTCGCATGGGGTTCCCTCAGAATGAACGCGGCATGCCGAGGATGTGCTCGGCGACGTAGGAAAGGATCAGGTTGGTCGAGATGGGCGCGACCTGGTACAGGCGCGTTTCGCGGAACTTGCGTTCGACGTCGTATTCGCTCGCGAAGCCGAAGCCGCCATGGAATTGCAGGCAGGCGTTGGCCGCTTCCCAGGAGGCGTCGGCCGCGAGCATCTTCGCCATGTTGGCTTCGGCCCCGCAAGGCTGGCCGGCGTCGAACAGCTGGCAGGCCTTGAAGCGCATCAGGCTGGCCGCTTCCACGTTCACATAGGCCTTCGCGATGGGGAACTGCACGCCCTGGTTCTGGCCGATGGGCCGGCCGAACACCACGCGCTCCTTGGCGTATTGCGTGACCTTGTCGATGAACCAGTAGCCGTCGCCGATGCATTCCGCCGCGATCAGCGTGCGTTCGGCATTGAGGCCGTCGAGGATGTACTTGAAGCCCTTGCCTTCCTCGCCGATGAGATTCTCGGCAGGGATTTCGAGGTTGTCGAAGAAGAGCTCGTTAGTCTCGTGGTTGACCATGTTGAGAATGGGCCGCACTTCCAGGCCCTTTCCCACCGCGTCGCGCAGGTCGACGATGAAGATCGACATGCCTTCGGATTTCTTCTTCACCTCCGCCAGCGGCGTGGTCCGCGCGAGCAGAATCATGAGGTCGGAGTGCTGCACCCGCGAGATCCAGACCTTCTGGCCGTTGACGACGTAGCGGTCGCCCTTGCGCTCGGCGGTAGTCTTGATCTTCGTGGTGTCGGTGCCGGTGGTCGGCTCGGTGACGGCCATCGATTGCAGCCGCAGTTCGCCGCTGGCGATGCGCGGAAGGTATTCCCGCTTCTGTGCCTCGGAGCCGTGCCGCAGCAGCGTCCCCATGTTGTACATCTGGCCGTGGCAGGCGCCGGAGTTGCCGCCGCTGCGGTTGATCTCTTCCATGATGACCGAGGCTTCAGTGAGCCCGAGCCCGGAGCCGCCGTATTCCTGGGGAATCAGCGCGGCCAGCCAGCCGGCCTTGGTGAGGGCGGCGACAAACGCTTCGGGGTAGCCGCGCGCTTCGTCGATCTTGCGGAAGTAGTCGGCCGGGAATTCGGCGCACAGGGCGCGGATCGCATCGCGCAGGTCGTGGTATGGGTCGTGGGTGTGGAGCATCAGGGTTCTCGGTTCAGGCAAGTTCGGCGACGGCATCCATGGCAAGCGAGCCGTCGGCGTCGCGCGCCCACAGCTGCACCGACTTGCCGTCGGCAGACGGTTGGCCGCATACCGCGAAAGGCGCGATATCGAACAGCGGCTTGACGGCGCGGAAGCTGAAACGCTGCACGCGCGCCTCGGGCAGGTTGCGGCGCAGGAGGTCGAGCAGCAGCGTCGCGATCAGCGGGCCATGCACGACCAGGCCGGGATAGCCCTCGACTTCGGTCACGTAGCGGCGGTCGTAGTGGATGCGGTGGCCGTTGAAGGTCAGCGCCGAATAGCGAAACAGCAGCACGTCGTCCGGCGTGACGGTGCGCGACCAGGCGGCAGCGGCCGGTGCGGCCTTGGGCGGCGGGACCGGATCGCCGGGCTGCGGATTCTCGCGGTAGACGATGTCGTGCTCTTCGCGCAGCGCGAGGCCGTTGTCATTGC
>SPQI01000265.1 GCA_004570315.1 Oxalobacteraceae bacterium OM1
GTTCCTGCCAGCTGCCCTCGCGCAGCACGCCGGCGAACAGACGCAGCTGGCCCACCGTGCGGCCGCGCTCGCCTTCGAGGCGCGCGCGCGGCAGCCCGGTTTCGGCCTGCGCTTGTTCGAGCAGGCGGTCGCCGAGGTCGAGGATGCCTTGGGCGATCGCTTCGAGGAAGGCGGCGCGCCGCAGCGGCGGCAGGTCGCGGAAAGTATCGAAGGCGGCATCGGCCAGCGCGCAGGCGCGTTGCAGCTGCGCCTCATCGGCCAGGCCGAAGGCCGGTTGCAGCTGCTCGCCGGTGGCGGGATTGCAGCCGTGGATGACGCCTTGGGCGCCGCGGACAGCGTGCTGTCCGATCAGGAGTTCACCGGTAATCATGGATGCGTATCAGAGATAAGGCGGGTGGCCGTCAGGTCACCGGCGCGGGGTTGAAGAGTGCCAGGGCGTTGTGCAGCTTCCACTGCTCGGCCCAGGTCTTGCGGTCGCCGCTGGCGACCTCGAGGATGAGCGTGAACAGCTCCCAGCCGACGTCGGCGATGCTGGCTTCGCCGCTGGCGATGCGCCCGGCGTTGAGGTCCATGAGGTCGTGCCAGCGGCGTGCGAGGTCGTTGCGCGTCGCCACCTTGATGACCGGCACGGCGGCAAGTCCGTAGGGCGTGCCGCGGCCGGTGGTGAAGACGTGCAGATTCATGCCGGCGGCCAATTGCAGCGTGCCGCAGATGAAGTCGGAGGCCGGCGTGGCGGCGTAGATCAGGCCCTTCTGGCCGGACTTGAGTTTCTCGCCCGGCGCAAGCACGCCGTCGATCGGGCTGCTGCCCGATTTGACGATGGAGCCCATCGCCTTTTCGACGATGTTGGACAGGCCACCCTTCTTGTTGCCGGGCGTGGTGTTGGCGCTGCGATCGACGCCGCCGTGTTTCAGGTAATCGTCGTACCACTGCATCTCGCGCACCAGCGCCTGCGCCACCTCGGGCGTCGCGGCGCGTGCGGTCAGCTGGGCGATGCCGTCGCGGACTTCCGTGGTTTCGGAAAACATGACGGTGGCGCCGGCGCGCACCAGCAGGTCGGTGGCAAAGCCGACCGCCGGGTTGGCCGTGACGCCGGAGAAGGCATCGCTGCCGCCGCATTGCACGCCGACCACGAGGTCGGACGCCGGACATTCGACCCGGCGGCGCAGATTCAGCCGCGCCAGTTGGCGATCGGCGGCGGCGACGATGGAATCGATCATCGAGCCGAAGCCCACGTGGCGTTCGTCTTGCAAGGTCACCACGCAGGAGTCGCCTTCCTCCGTCGGAATGCTGCCCGCCGGGAACAGGCGCACCGGCTGCAGCTTCTCGCAACCGAGTCCGACCACCACCGGAGCGCCGCCGAAATTCGGATTGTTGGCGATGTTGCGCAAGGTGCGCTGCGGGATCTCCGCGCCGGGCGCATCGATCGCCACGCCGCAGCCGTAGACGTGTTCGATGCCGATGACGTCGTCCACGTTCGGATACTTCGGCAGCAGCTCGCGGCGGATGCGCTCGATCGCGAATTCCACCACGCCCGAGACGCATTGCACCGTGGTGCTGATGGCGAGGATGTTGCGCGTGCCGACGCTGCCGTCGGCATTGCGGTAGCCCATGAAGGTGTAGCCGTCGAGCGGCGCCAGGCGCGGCGTCGGGCTTGCCGAGGCTTGCAGGCCGTCGAGGCTGCGGGCCTCGGGCATCTTCAGCAAGGTCTCGTTGACCCAGCTGCCGCGCGGGATGTCGCGCACGGCGTAGCCGATGGGCACGTTGTAGCGCAACACCGCTTCGCCTTCGCGCAGGTCGCGCAGCGCGACTTTATGCCCTTGCGGCACGCGCTCCGTCAGCCGCAGGCCACAGGCGAACTCGCTGCCTTGCGCCAGTCCGCCGTCGTTGACGACGATGGCCACGTTGTCGTTCGGATGCATCGCGATATAGCGCGGCGCATCCATCACTGCCGTCGTGCTTTCCATCGGCTTCTCCTTCATGGATGCGCGTGGAAATTACTGCGCGCCGAGCTTGGCGATCAGCGCCCGCAGGTCTTCATGTTCCGCTTCCGTGCAATCGCTCAGCGGCGGACGCACCGGTCCGGCGTCGTGGCCGACGATGCGGCAGCCGGCCTTGATGATGCTGACCGCGTAACCCTGCTTGCGGTTGCGGATTTCGAGGTACGGCAGGAAGAAGGTATCGAGCAGGCGGTTCACGGTGGCGTGATCGTCCTGTGCGACGGCGTGATAGAACTCCATCGCCGTCTTCGGAATGAAGTTGAACACCGCCGAGGAATACACCGGCACACCGAGCGCCTTGTAGGCCGATGCATAAACCTCGGCCGTCGGCAGGCCGCCCAGGTAGGCGAAGCGGTCGCCCATGCGGCGCCAGATCGACACCATGGCTTCGATCTCGCCGACGCCGTCCTTGAAGCCGATCAGGTTCGGGCACTTGTCGGCCAGGCGCGCGAGCGTGTTCGGCGTGAAGCGGGTGATGCCGCGGTTGTAGACGATCACGCCGAAGTCCACCGAGCGGCAGACCGCTTCCACGTGGGCTTCCAGGCCTTCCTGCGACGCCTCGGTGAGATAGTGCGGCAGCAGCAGGATGCCGTGCGCGCCGAGGCGTTCCGCTTCCTGCGCGTATTCGATGGCCGCGCGGGTCGGGCCGCCGGCGCCGGCGATGATCGGGACCTTGCCGCGGCAGGTTTCGACGGCCGTACGGATGACTTGCGAATAGTCCTTCATCGTCATCGAGAAGAATTCGCCGGTGCCGCCGGCGGCGAACAGCGCGCTGGCGCCATAGGGCGCGAGCCATTCGAGGCGCTCGATGTAGGTGTCCTTGCGGAAGTCACCCTGCGCGTCGAAGTCGGTGACCGGAAAGGAGAGCAGACCGGATGACATGATCTGCTTCAGTTCTTGGGGATGGATGTTCATGATAATTGCGTCGTCGGATTGAGGGGATGCCGTCCCCGAATGTCGTGATGTTTATGCCGTTCAGCGCACCAGGCAGGGGCGCTTGTTGTCGAAGGTCCAGCCGGGAAGCAGGAATTGCATCGCGGCGGCGTCGTCGCGCGCGCCGAGACCCATGTTGCGATAGGCCTGATGCGCCTTCTCGACCTCACCCATGTCGATCTCGATGCCGAGGCCGGGACGCGAGGGAATGCGTACCTTGCCGCCGCGGATGGCGAGCGGCTCCTTGGTCAGGCGCTGGCCGTCCTGCCAGATCCAATGGGTGTCGATGGCGGTGACCTTGCCGGGCGCGGCGGCGCCAACGTGGGTAAACATCGCCAGCGAAATGTCGAAGTGGTTGTTCGAATGCGAGCCCCAGGTCAGGCCGAACATCTCGCACAGCTGCGCCACGCGCACCGAGCCCTGCATGGTCCAGAAGTGCGGATCGGCGAGCGGAATGTCGACCGACTGCAGCTGCAGCGAGTGGGCCATCTGCCGCCAGTCGGTGGCAACCATGTTGGTGGCGGTCGGCAGGCCGGTGGCGCGGCGGAATTCCGCCATCACCTCGCGGCCGGAATAGCCGTTCTCGGCGCCGCACGGGTCTTCGGCGTAGGCAAGTACGCCATGCTTGTCGCGGCAGAGCTTGATCGCTTCCTGCAGCGACCACGCGCCGTTCGGATCGAGCGTGACGCGCGCTTCGGGAAAGCGTTCGTGCAGCGCGACGATGGCGTCCATTTCGGCTGCGCCCGACAGCACGCCGCCCTTGAGCTTGAAGTCGTTGAAGCCGTAGCGCTCCTGCGCCGCTTCGGCCAGGCGCACCACCGCTTCGGGCGTCAGCGCTTCTTCATTGCGCACGCGGAACCAGGCGTTGCCGGCGTCCGGTTCGGCGCGGTAGGCCAGATCAGTTTTGTTGCGGTCGCCGACGTAAAACAGGTAGCCGAGCATTTCAACTTCGTCGCGCTGCACGCCGTTGCCGAGCAAGGCCGCGACCGGCACATTCATGAACTGACCGAGCAGGTCTAGCAGTGCCGACTCCACCGCGGTGACGGCGTGGATGGTGACGCGCAGATCGAAGGTCTGCAGGCCGCGGCCGCCGGCGTCGCGGTCGGCGAAAGTGGCGCGCATCGCATTGAGCACGTTGTTGTACTCGCCCAGCGTCTTGCCGACGATGAGCGAACGCGCATCCTCGATGGTCTGGCGGATCTTCTCGCCGCCGGGCACCTCGCCGAGGCCGGTGTTGCCGGCGCTGTCGGTCAGGATGACGATGTTGCGGGTGAACCAGGGACCGTGCGCGCCGCTCAGGTTGAGCAGCATGCTGTCCTGGCCGGCCACGGGGATGACGCGCAGGTCGGTGACGACCGGGGCGCCGGAGACTCGGGTTTGCATGAAAAACTCCAGTGAATGCTCTGGGATGCAGCGCATCCCGCCATCAGGATTGCACCAGCGACTTCGTGAGCGTCACGCGCTTGATGTCGCCGACGATGAAGAGGTAGCAGGCGATCGCCACCGCTGCATTCGCGGCCACGAAGACCAGCGCGCCGGCGAAGGAACCGGTGCCCTGCACGATGTAGCCGATCACGATCGGGGTGGTGATGCCGGCGGTGTTGCCGAAGGTGTTGAACAGGCCGCCGCTCAAGCCGCCGGCTTCCTTGGGCGAGGTGTCGGAGACCACGGCCCAGCCGAGCGCGCCCACGCCCTTGCCGAAGAAGGCGAGCGACATGATGGCCACCACCGCGGCGTCGGCGCTGAGGTAGTTGCAGGCGATCATGCTCATCGACAGCAGCATGCCGATCACGATCGGCGCCTTGCGGGCGACGGACAGCGAGTAGCCGGCCTTGGTGAGACGGTCCGACAGCCAGCCGCCGGCGATGCCGCCGAGGAAACCGGCGATGGCAGGCAGCGAGGCGACGAAGCCGGCCTTCAGGATGGTCATGTGACGCTCCTGTACCAGGTAGACCGGGAACCAGGTGAGGAAGAAATAGGTGAGCGTGGTGATGCAGTACTGGCCGATGTACACACCGAGCAGCATGCGATTGCCCAGCAGTTCCTTGATGCAGGCCATGGTGTTGACCTGCTTTTCCTTGGCCGCGCCCTTGCTGTCGTCGAGATCGACCAGCGCGCCGCCCTGCCGCAGGTATTCGAGTTCGGCGCTGCTGACGTTCGGATGCTGCTTCGGACCGTACACGGTCTTGGTCCAGACCAGCGCGACGGCGATGCCGAGCAGGCCCATGACGTAGAACACGCTCTGCCAGCCGTAGGTGTGCACCAGCCAGCCCATGATCGGCGCAAACAGCACCGTGGCGAAGTACTGCGCCGAGTTGAAGATCGCGGCCGCGAGTCCGCGCTCGTGCGTCGGGAACCAGGCCGAGGTGATGCGGCTGTTGCCCGGGAAGGACGGCGCTTCGGCTGCGCCGACCAGCAGGCGCAGCAGGAACAGCGTGGCCACCGCCGCGCCGCCGGTCAGGAAACCGACCGTGCCCTGGAACAGCGTGAACACGGACCACAGGAAGATGCTGAAGAAATAGGTGACCTTGGAACCGAAGCGGTCCAGCAGCCAGCCGCCCGGCAGCTGTGCGATCACGTAGGACCAGGCGAAGGCGGAGAAAATGTAGCCCATCTCGACCGGCGACAGCCCGAGCGCCTTCTTGAGTTCCGGTCCGGCGATCGAAATCGTCGCGCGGTCGGCGTAGTTGATCGTAGTGACGATGAAGAGGATGGCGAGGACCATCCAGCGGGTGCGCGATCCGACCTTGACGGCCGCGGCCGTACCAATGGCTTGTGCTTGTTTCACACGTGTCTCCTGAACGTAGATTGGAAAGCGGTCATGCCAGGTTGCGCATGCCGCCGTGTCTTGTTGTTGTTCTACGCTAGGGATAGTACGGCGCGATTAATGCCGCATCAAATCAATTAGTGACTTGATCAATTCAAATTTTGGATTGAAGGATGGCGGCATTCAAGCGTTCCCGGAACGGCGGAAGAATGCGCTCGAGGAAAATCCCGATCATCGGATTGTCGTTGTCCTTGCGGAACGAGCAGACGGTTTCCACCGGCATGGCGGGCGTCATGTTCAGCTTGCGCAACACGATGCCGCTGAAATGCAGCCGCGTCGCTGCGCCAGGAATGAGCGCCGCGCCGACGCCCGAGCCCACCAGCGCGAGCATGGTGTGGATCTGGCTGACGTACTCCACCACTTCCGGGCGCACCCCGGCGTGATCGAAGCAGCCTTGCAGCAACTGGTAGAAGTAGCGCGCCTCGTAGGGGGAATACATCAGGAAGGGCCGATCCTGCAGATCGGCAAGCCTGGGGCTGGCCGGCCACCGGTCGGCTTCGGCCTCGGGAATGGCAAGGACCAGCGCATCCTGCGCCAGCAGCACCGTCTCCAGCTCGCCATGCTCGGGATGCGGGCGCATCAGCCCGATGTCGAGCCGGCCGGCGGCCAGCGCCTCGAGCTGCGCGGTCGTGACCAGTTCGCGCAACGTCAGCGAGATGCCCGGCACCTGCCCGCGCAACTGCCGCACCATGTCCGGCAGCAGGCCGTAACCGAAACTGGCGGT
>SPQI01000444.1 GCA_004570315.1 Oxalobacteraceae bacterium OM1
GCGCTGCGCAAGATCGCGCGCGTGCTGCGCGTGCATTTCCGCCGCCAGCGCGAGATGGCGATCGGGCCGGACCTTTCGCATCGACGCACGCGGGTCGAAGCGGTGCTCGGCGCCGAGCCGGTGCAGGCGGCCATCGCGGCCGAAGCCCAGGCGCACGGCGGCGACGCATCGGCGCAGATGAAGGCGCAAGCCGCCGCGCGCGCCTATGCAATGGAAATCGCGGCCGACTATTCCTATCCCATGGTCCGCGTGCTCGACCGCTTCCTCACCTGGCTCTGGACGCGGCTCTACGACGGCGTGGAGGTCTCGCATTTCGACACGGTGGCCAACGTCGCGCCCGGCCATGAGATCGTCTACCTGCCGAGCCACCGCAGCCACATCGATTACCTGCTGCTCTCCTACATCGTCTTCCATCGCGGCCTGATGGTTCCGCACATCGCCGCCGGCGCGAACCTGAACCTGCCGGTCCTCGGCAGCATCCTGCGGCGCGGCGGCGCTTTCTTCCTGCGTCGCTCGTTCAAGGACAACCGGCTCTATGCGGCGGTGTTCAACGACTATCTGCACATGATGATCACGCGCGGCTATGCCATCGAGTATTTCGTCGAAGGTGGCCGCAGCCGCACCGGCCGCCTGCTTTCCCCGATGGCCGGCATGCTGGCGATGACGGTGCAGAGCTATGCGCGCGAACAGGCGCGGCCCATCGTCTTCGTGCCGATCTACATCGGCTACGAAAAGCTGTTCGAGGGCCGGACCTATGTCGGCGAGCTGATGGGCAAACCGAAGAAGACGGAATCGCTGTTCGACCTGCTGCTGACGGTGCGTGAGCTGAAGAAGAATTTCGGCAAGGTGCATCTGAACGTGGGCGAACCGATTCATCTGGCGGAAGTGCTGGATGCCGGCGGCGACGAATGGCGCGGTGCCTCGATCGGCGATGTGCGCCCCGCCTGGTTGACGTCGGCCGTCGACACGCTCAAGCATCGCATCGCGCACGGCATCAATGCTGCGCCGGTGCTCGGCCCGGTGAACCTGGTCAGCCTCGTGCTGCTGGCCACGCCGCGCCATGCGATGGACGAGCGCCAGCTGGTCTTGCAACTGGATGCCTGCCGCGGCCTTGCGCTTGCTGCGCCCTACTCCGCCCGTACCGTGGTGACCGGCATGGACGGCGCTGCGATGATCGCCTACTGCGAGCAATTGCACCTGCTGCAGCGTCAGGCCCATCCGTTGGGCGACGTGCTGTTCCTCACGGCGGAAGACGCGGTGCTGACGAGCTACGCGCGCAACAACGTGTTGCACGCCTTCGCGCTGCCGGCGTTGATCGCCTGCCTGGTGTCGCGCAATCCCGATCTTGAGCGTGCGTCGGTGGACCGGCTGGTTCGCTTGATCCTGCCGTTCCTGCGCACCGAGCTGTTCCTGCGTTGGGAGGATGGAGACGTCGATGCCGCCGTGAACACTCAGCTCGTCGCGCTCGATGCCGTTGGCTGGCTACGTATCGAAGGCGAGCGTGTCATTGCGCCGGACATGAACAGCGATGCGCACGCCCAGCTCGTGCAGTTCGCGCAGGTAATGCGCCCGACCTTGATCCGTTACTTCATCACGCTGTCGCTGCTCACGGCGCGCGGCTCGGGTGCGTTGACGCCGGCGGAACTGGAGTCGCTCTGCCATCTGCAGGCGCAGCGCCTGGCCATGCTGAGGGAGTTCAATGCACCGGAGTTCTTCGACAAGGCCATCTTCCGGAACTTCATTGCGACGCTGCAGCGGGTGGGATATGCGCAGATCGGGGTGGACGGAAGTATTTTGTTCGATGAGCGCTTGCCGCTGACGGCGAATGAAGCGCGGTTTGTGTTGCCGCCGGATGTGAGGGTGGCGATTTTGCAGATGACGCGGGGTGGGAGTGATGGGTTGGCTTGACGGGTGGAGTCGAGGCATCTCTGGGTTCCCGCCTGCGCGGGAACGACAGTGGAAGTTACAAGTGTAGTCAGCACGCACGACGTGCCTTACACCTCCCCCTTCCTCATCCCCAAATACACATCCAACTGTTCCTCCGACAACGGCCGCGACAACAAATACCCCTGCCCTTCGTCGCAAGACGACTGCGCCAGAAACTGCAGCGTCTCCCCGTTCTCGATCCCCTCCGCCACCACGCGCAATCCAAGCGCATGCGCGAAATCGATGAACGCCTGAATGAACTGCGCATTCTTCGTCCCATCCAGCCGCGCATTGATGAACGACCGATCCAGCTTCAGCACGTGCAGGGGAAACCGCTGCAAATACGCCAGACCCGAATAGCCCGTCCCGAAGTCATCCACTGCCAGCGTCACGCCCTGCGCCTTCAACTCGTTCAGAACACGTGCCGACGCATCCATATCCTGAATCAGCGCACTCTCCGTAATCTCTAGTTCGAGCATCCCGTGATCGAGCCGCGCATCGCGCAGCGCATCGTTCACCTGCTCGACCAGATCGGCACACTGCAGCTGCCGCGCGGAGAGATTCACCGACACCCGCACCGGCAACCCGTAGCGGTCGAGCACGTCGCGCGCCTTCACGCAGGCCTCGCGCAGCACCCAGCGGCCGATGTCCTCGATCAGCCCGCGCTCTTCCGCAATCGGAATAAATTCCAGCGGCGGCACATTGCCCAGCTCGGGATGCCGCCAGCGGATCAGCGCCTCCATGCCCACCAGCTGCATGGTCTTCAGATCGATGCGCGGCTGGTAGTGCAGCGTGAATTCCTTGCGCTCCAGCGCATGCCGCAGGGCCTGTTCGAGCGTCAGGCGCGCCCGCACCTGCACCATCATCTCCGCTTCGAAGAAACGGTAGGCATTGCGGCCGGCGGCCTTGGCCTTGTACATCGCCGTGTCGGCGTTCTGGAACAGCGCCTCCTTGGTCTTGGCATCGTGCGGGAACATGCTGATGCCGATGGAGGCCGTGACGAAAACCTGCTCGTTGCCGATATGGAAGGGCTCCTGCAAGGCGGCGATCAGCTTCTCCGCGATGCGCTGTGCCGACGGCGCGCCGCGCGAGCACTGCGCCGCCGCGACAAATTCGTCGCCGCCCAGGCGCGCCACCATGTCGGTCGGGCGCATCACCGATTTCAAGCGGCTGGCCACGCCGCAGAGCAGCACGTCGCCCGCCACGTGGCCCATGGAATCGTTGACGGCCTTGAACTGGTCGAGGTCGATGAACAGAACCGCGATCGGCATGGCGCCGCCGGAGCTTTCCAGCATCTGCTGCAGGCGCACGTTGACCAGTGCGCGGTTCGGCAGGCCGGTGAGATCGTCGTGCGTGGCCATCTGCTGCAGGCGGGCCTCGCTCTGCTTGCGTTCGCTGATGTCGGTGACGAAGGCGGTGAAGGACTGCGCACGGCCCTCGGCGTCGCGCGCGCTGTTGGCGTTGAGCAGCACGTGCACGAGGTGGCCGCCCTTGTGGCGGATCGCCGATTCCATGCCGTCGGCGAAGCGGCCGTCGTCGAGCGGAAAGTCGGGCAGGAGTTCGGTGATGCCGCGCCCTTCCAGCTCGCCGGCCTCGTAGCCGGCCAATGCGCAGAACGCCGGATTGATCTTGCGGATCAGGCCGGCGGCGTCGGCGAAGACATAACCGGCCGGCGTCATCTCGATGATCTCGCGCAGGCGCTGCTCGCTGCGGCGCACGGCCTCTCCGGCTTTCCGGCGCTCGCTGATGTCGTGATAGAAGACCGACAGGCCGTCCTCGTGCGGATACATGCGCACTTCCAGCCAACTGCCGGTGATGGTGGACAGGAACTCGAGCGTGTGGCGTTCGCCGCTGCGCAGCGCTTCCTCGTAATGCGGACGGATCGGCGAATAACGCATGCCGGGCACGTCCCACAGGTTAACGCCGAGCAGCTGGTCGCGCGTCAGGTTCACGAAGGAGGCAGCACGCTCGTTGATGAAGGTGATGATGAAGTTGCGGTCGACGGTGAAGAAGGCGTCGGCGATGCTGTCGATGATGGAGGTGAGCTGGTCCTTGGACTTCTGCAGCTCGGCGCGGATCAGGTGCCGCTCGGTGACGTCGCGCGAGGTGGCGTAGACGATGCCGGTCGAAGCCACGATGCGCGCCGACGAAGCAAGGTAAATGATCCGGCCGTCCTTGGTGCGCCAGCGGCTTTCGAGGTCATGGATAGCGTCCTGGCCGGTGGCAAGCCGCTCCATTCCCGCTTCCAGTTTCGGGACGTCCTCGGGAACCACGAAACGGGTGTAAGGCTGGCCGATCATCTCGTCCGGCCGGTAGCCGAGAATGCGCTCCACTGCCGCGCTGACGTGCAGGTAATTGCCATCCTCGCCGATGGCGACCATGAGGTCGGGCGAATGCTCGACGAGCGGATAGGCATCCCGTTGTTCGGACGGGTGCGGCGTCGTGTCGCTCATTGCCCGCTGGCGCGGACTCGGGTTGAAGGCCATGGTGTCGTTCCGGCACGCAGCCGCCGGCGGCACGAGCGCCGCGCGGACGGCGCGTTGCGTGATTGGGAACGGCCGTCCGCCGCCGTACGCGCGGTGACAGACAGCCGGTTATGTTTCCAGCAAGTAACTGTACACCAAGGAGGGACTTCCCCGCCAGCCGAGGCGACGTCCGGTGCAAAAACCCAACGTCTTAGCCGCGTGCGGGAATGTGCAAGCCGCGCTCCACCGCGGGGCGCGCGACGAAAGCATCGAGCACGCGCTTGACGTTGGGAAAGTCCTGGAAGCCGACGATCTCGGCGGCACCGTAGAAGCCGACCAGGTTGCGCACCCACGGGAAGGTGGCGATGTCGGCGATGGTGTACTCGTCGCCCATGATCCAGGCGCTGCCTTCCAGCTGCTTCTCCAGCACGGTCAGCAGACGGCGCGATTCGGCCACGTAGCGGTCGCGCGGGCGCTTGTCTTCGTACTCCTTGCCGGCAAATTTATGGAAGAAGCCGAGCTGGCCGAACATCGGGCCGATGCCGCCCATCTGGAACATCACCCACTGGATCGCCTGGTAGCGTGCGGCGGGGTCGAACGGCAGCAGGCGCTGCGCCTTGTCGGCGAGGTAGAGCAGGATCGCGCCGGATTCGAACAGCGGGAGCGGCTTGCCGCCCGGACCGTTGGGATCGATGATCGCCGGGATCTTGTTGTTCGGGTTCAGCGAGAGGAATTCGGGGGAACGCTGGTCGTTGGTCTCGAAGCTGACGAGGTGCGGTTCGTACGGCAGGCCGGTCTCCTCGAGCATGATGGACACCTTCACGCCGTTGGGAGTCGGCAGCGAGTAGAGCTGGATGCGGTCAGGATGCCGGGCGGGCCATTTCTTCGTGATGGGAAAGTCGGAAAGCGTGGTCATCGAAATCCTTGCAGTCGTGTTGAACAACGATGCGAGGATGATAGCAAGCGCCCGTTCATCCTGCCGGGCGCGCCAGGCGTTCGACCAGCACATCGAGGAAACCGCGCACCTTCGCCGGCATGTTCTTGCGCGTCGGGAAATACGCGTAGAGGTCGGCGGACGGCAGGTGCCACGCGGGCAGCACGAGTTGCAGGCGGCCGCTCTGCAGATACTTCGCGGCATCCCACTCGGAGCGCACCAGGATGCCGTGGCCGTCGAGCGCCCAGTTGAGCACCACGTCGCCGTCGTTGCTGGCCAGCGCGCCGGGCACGCGCACCGTCTCGACCGCGCGGCCGCGCGCCAGCCGCCAGGTGTAGTGCGGCGCGTCGTTCTGCAGGTGCACGATGCAGCGGTGCCGCGCGAGATCGGCCGGCGTCGAAGGTTCGCCGTGGCGGCGCAGGTAGGCCGGTGCGGCGCACAGGAAGCGACGGTTGGACATGAGCTTGCGCGCGCTCAGCCGCGTGTCGGCCGGCTCGCCGAAACGGATCGCGAGATCGAAGGCTTCTTCCACCAGATCGACCGGCCGGTCCGTCAGCTGCAGCTGCGCCTCCACCTCGGGAAAGCGGCGCGCGAATTCCGACATCAGCGGTGCGATCACCAGCCGGCCGAAACCCAGCGGGGCATTCACGCGCAGCAGGCCGCGCGGCGTCGCGCGGCGGCTAGCGACGTCGTCTTCCATCGCACGGATCTCGTCGAGGATGCGCACGGCGTGGTCGACATAGACCTGTCCTTCGGCCGTCAGGCTGAGCGAGCGCGTAGTGCGGTTGACCAAGCGCGTGCCGAGCCGCTGTTCCAGCTGGGCGAGGCGCTTGGTGACAGCGGGCGGCGTCAGGTCGAGTTCGCGCGCGGTTGCCGACAGGCTGCCCTTGCGGGCGAGCAGCACGAAAAAAGCCAGTTCGGACGTGGTGTCGTTTTTCACTTTAAGTAACGGGTATTGTTCCTTTCGGCGAATTATACGGCGCGGCGCGGGCGTATCCTTTTCCCATCCCCAGGAGGCCCCATGAAGATCGTCGACATCCGCGAAAAGACCATTCCCATCAGCTCTTCCATCCTTAACGCCTACATCGATTTCAGCAAGATGACGCTGAGCCTCGTCGCCGTCGTGACCGACGTGATGCGCAACGGCAAGCCGG
>SPQI01000355.1 GCA_004570315.1 Oxalobacteraceae bacterium OM1
GTGCGACACCGCTCTGGCAATTTTCTTGATGCGGCCGCCGCGCCAAGCCCAGATCGAGGGGCTGATGAAGTGCATGGTCGGGATGCCGGCAGCACGCAGCTGTGCTTCAAGACCAAAATTAAAATCCGGTGCGTCAACGCCAATGAACGCAGCGGGACGTTCCATCAGGAGACGGTCACGCAAGGCGTTCTGGATACCCTTGATTTCGCGGTAATGTGCGAGCACCTCGAACAGTCCGCGCACGGACAGCTTTTCCATCGGCCAGTCGCTGCGGAAACCGAACTGCGACATGCGCGGCCCGCCGATGCCGTGGATGTCGGCATCCGGCAAATGAGGACGCAGACCGGAAAGCAGCCGGCTTGCGAGCAGGTCGCCCGAGCTTTCGCCCGCGACCATGGCAAGGGTGACGTCAGCGGACGATGCCACGGGCGCTGCGGTCGAGGAATTCGCGCATGTCGCGGACGTGCTGCGTCGTATCGGGCGCTTCGGACTCGGCCTGCTGCAACGCCGCCTTCGCCTCGTCCAGCGTCAGGCCGGACTTGTAGATGGTCTTGTAGGCGTCGCGCAACGCGCCGATCTGCTCACGCGTGAAACCGCGGCGCTTCAAGCCTTCGATGTTGATGCCATGCGGCTGCGCCGGATTGCCCGAAACCAGAACGAACGGCGGCACATCCTGCGTCAGGCTGGTGTTCATTCCGACGAACGCATGGTCTCCGATCTTGCAGAATTGGTGAACGGCCGCAAAGCCGCTCATGATCACCCAGTCGCCCACGTGGACGTGCCCGGCCAGGCTGGCATTGTTCGAAAAGATGGTGTTGTTGCCGACCTGGCAGTCATGCGCCAGATGCACATAGGCCAGCAGCCAGTTGTCGTTGCCAAGACGGGTTACGCCGGCGTCCTGCACCGTGCCGAGGTTGAGCGTGCAGAACTCGCGGATCAGATTGCGGTCGCCGATCTCGAGCCGCGTTTCCTCGCCGCCGTACTTCTTGTCCTGCGGCGGCCCGCCGATCGAGGCGAACTGGAAAATGCGATTATCGCGGCCGATCGTCGTGTGGCCGTCGATGACCACGTGCGGACCGATCTTGGTGCCCGCACCGATGCGCACATGTGCGCCGACGACTGAATAGGCCCCGACCTCGACCGAACCATCGAGCTCGGCGTTCGAGTCGATGATTGCGGTGGGATGGATGTTTGCCATGGATTACTGTCCTGCGGGCTGGCTGGCGTCAGTTGCGCTGCGCATGGTGCACATGAGTTCGGCTTCGACCGCCACCTGACCATCGACTGTACCCTGGGCCTTGTACTTCCAGATGCCGCGCGCGGTGCGGAGAATCTCGACTTGCATGCGCAGCTGATCGCCCGGCTCCACCGGCCGCTTGAAGCGCGCGCCGTCGATGCCGACGAAATACACCACGCTGTTGGAGTCGGGTTTCTGTCCCATCGTCAGGAACGACAGCAGCGCGGCGGTCTGCGCCAGCGCTTCGATCATGAGCACGCCCGGCATGACCGGCTTGTGCGGAAAATGCCCGTTGAAAAATTCTTCGTTGGCTGTGACGTTCTTGATGGCGGTGATCGTCTTGCCGGACTCCCATTCCAGCACGCGATCGACCAGCAGCAGCGGATAGCGATGCGGCAGGTACTCTTTGATCTGATTGATATCGAGCGTTTTCATTACTTTTTTCCGATTAACGACTTGACGGTTTTTTCGAGTTCGCGGATTTTCTCACGCATCGTCCCGAGATTGCGCACGATTGCCGCCGATTTCTCCCACTCCGCATTGCGGGCAAGCGGGTAGAAGCCGGTGTACTGGCCTGGCTCGAGGATGGAGCGCGAGACCATGCTGCCGGACGAGATGTGGACGTTGTCGACGATGGTGAGGTGGCCCAGCACCATGGCGGCGCCGCCGAAGGTGCAGTTGCGGCCGATCTTGGCGCTGCCGGCAACGCCGACGCAGCCTGCCATCGCAGTATGGGCGCCGATATGGCAGTTGTGGCCGATCTGAATCTGGTTGTCGAGCTTCACCCCTTCTTCGATGATGGTGTCGTCGAGGGCGCCGCGGTCGATCGTGGTGTTGGCCCCGATCTCGACATCGTCGGCAATCAGGACGCGCCCGGTCTGCGGAATCTTGACCCAGGCGCCCTTCTCTTTTGCAAATCCGAAGCCGTCCGCGCCAATGACGGCGCCGGAATGCACGATGCCGCGTGCGCCGATCTCGCAACCTGCATGCAGGCACACATTGGCGTACAGATGCGTGTCGGCGCCTACCTTCGCGCCTTCGCCGATGAAGCATCCTGCATCAATGCGGGCGTGATCGCCGATCACCACGTCTGCCTCGACCGTTACATGAGGCCCGACAACGGCGGTCTGTGCAATTTGTGCGGTCGGATCGACGAAGGCGGTGGGATGCACGCCCGGGAGAACCGGGCGTGCATTCAACTCAACAAACAATTGCGCCGCCCGTGCGAAATAGGCGTAGGGATTGTCCGTGACAATGCGTGCGCCGGCATAGGTGGCGCCAATCGCGTCGTTATCGTCCGGGGAAAGAATCAGCGCAGCTGCGCCGGTCTGGGCGGCGCTGCTTCGGAACTTCGGATTCGAGAGAAAGGTGACGTGGGAAGCTGTCGCCTTGTCGAGCGGCGCGATGCCGGACACCTCAATGTCCGGTGTGCCGATCAGGTGGCCTCCCAAGCGTTCGACCAGATTTTGCAGCCGAGTGCGCATTGCAGGCCTATCGTCGGGGTTACTTGTTCAGGGCTTTCAGCACCTTGTCCGTGATGTCGATGCGCGGGCTGGCGTAGACGGCTTCCTGGAAGATGATGTCGTACTTTTCCGTTTCCGCGATTTGCTTGATCACTTTGTTGGTGCGTTCGAGCACGGTGGCGAGTTCTTCATTGCGGCGCTGGTTCAGGTCTTCACGGAACTCGCGTTGTTTGCGCTGGAAGTCCTTGTCGAGATCCGACAGCTCACGCTGGCGCCTTGCGCGGTCCGACTCCGACAGGACTGCGGCATCCTTGTCCAGCCGGTCCGACATCGACTTCAGGCGCGCGGCCATGTCTTGCAGATCCTTGTCCCGGCGTGAAAACTCCTGCTCGATCTTGGCCTGCGCCGCCTTTGCGGGCGTGGCTTCGCGGAAGATCCGCTCCGTGCTCACGAAGCCGATCTTGGACTCCTGCGCCATGGCGCCGGCTGCCGGCAACAGGCACACGGCCGCTGCCACGACAAATTTCGCGATCGATGTGGATGTTGACTTCAAGTTGGTTCTCCGCAAGTCAAAGTTCTATTATGCCATCCCCGTTCAGAAACCCGTGCCGAGCTGGAACTGGAAGCTCTGTTTGGTATCGATGGGTTTCGCGTTCAGCGGTTTGCCGTAGCTGAGCTTGATCGGTCCCACCGGCGAAATCCAGCTCAGGCCGGCACCGGCCGAGTACCGGAATTCCTGGGCGCGGATCTTCTCGCCCTCGGCGAACACCTGGCCGCCATCCAGGAAGGTGAACAAGCGAAGCGAGCGGTCCACACCCGAACCAGGGAACGGGAATTGCAGCTCGATGTTGCCGATGAAGCGGGAGCTGCCGCCGAGCGGGTCGTTGTTGCTGGCACGCGGACCGAGCGACGAGCTTTCGTAGCCGCGCACCGAACCGATACCGCCGGCGTAGAAGTTCTTGAAGATCGGATACGGCTTGCCGCTCAGGCCGTGACCATAGTCAACCTCGCCGTTCAGGGCCAGCGTGAAGGTGCGGCTCAGCGGATAGAAGTACTGGTGCTGGTAGATGGCACGGTAATACTTCAGCGTACCGGACGGCGAGAATTCCAGGTTGGCACGCTGATAGCGTCCGCGCGTCGGCACCACGGCGCTGTCGCGGCTGTCGCGCTGCCATGCGACGGTGAGCGGGAAGCTGGTTGTGCGCGCTTCCGAGCCGGAGCCAAAGGCGGCGACGTATTGCTTGTACACCTCCGGACTGTCGTTGTAGCCAGCGACGCCGCTGAAGATGTCGACCTTGGTCTGTTCGATGCCCAGGCCGAAGAACACGGTGTCGACTTCCGAGAACGGCACACCGAACCGGATGCTGCCGCCAACGGTGCGGACGATGTAGTCGCCGGTGTTGACCTCCGGCGGTCGGCTTGTGCGCAGGTACAGGTCGTAACTGCGGCTCACGCCTTCGTCGGTGAAGTACGGATTGGTCTGCGAGACGGCGATCGTGCGGTTGCGGCGGCTGGTGTTGACGTCGATGCCGAGCGTATTGCCGCTGCCGAATGCATTCGCCTGCTGGATCGAGCCGGTCAGAGTCAGTTTCTCGCTGCTCGAGAAACCGGCCCCCAGCAGGATATTGCCGGTTGGCTTCTCGGTGACCGCCATGTTGACGTCTACCTGGTCGTTGACGCCCGGCACCTCCGGCGTTTCGACAGTCACCTCTTTGAAGTAGCCGAGACGATCGACGCGATCGCGGGAAAGCTTGATCTTGGCGCCGTCATACCAGGAGTTTTCGAACTGGCGGAATTCGCGGCGCACCACTTCATCGCGGGTCTTGGTATTGCCAGTCACGTTGATACGGCGGACGTACACGCGACGGCCCGGATCGACGAGGATCGTGAAATCGACGGTGCGTTTGTCGCGGTCGATGTTCGGATTCGCGTTCACGTTCGCGAAGGCGTATCCAAAATTGCCCATGCGCTCGGTGATGCGTTTGACGCTGTCGGCCATCTTTTCACCGGAATAGACGTCGCCCGGCTTGAGCGTGACCAGTTCCTGCAGTTCGTCCTGGCGGCCCAGCATTTCACCTTCGAGCTTCACTCCGGAGACCGTGTACTTTTCGCCTTCGGTGACGTTGATGGTGATGTAGATGTCTTTCTTGTCCGGCGAAATCGATACCTGCGTCGATTCGACCTGCATCTCGATGTAGCCGCGATTCAGGTAATAGGAGCGCAGCGCCTCGATGTCGCCGGTCAGCTTCTGCTTGGAGTATTGGTCGGCCTTGGTGTACCAGGTGAACCAGCCGGGCGTGCGCAGGGAAATGATGTCGTGCAGCTCGCTGTCCGAGAATGCCTTGTTCCCGACGATGTTGATCTGTTTGATGCGCGCGATGTCGTTCTCGTCCACCGCAAACGTCACGTTGACGCGATTGCGCTCGATCGGCGTCACGGTCGTCGTCACTTGGACACCGTAATAGCCGCGCGAAAGATACTGCCGCTTGAGTTCCTGTTCGGCGCGGTCGAGCAGCGCCTTGTCGAAGATCCGCGACTCACCCAGACCGATTTCCTTCAAGGCCTTGGTCAGCTGATCTTTATCAAACGCCTTAATTCCGGAAAAGTCCACACTGGCGATGGCGGGACGCTCCTCCACCATGACCACCAGGACGTTGCCTTCGACTTCGATGCGCACATCCTTGAAGAAGCCGGTCGCGTAGAGCGCCTTGATGGCTGCCGAGCCCTTCTCGTCGGTGTAGGTGTCGCCAACCCGCACCGGCAGGTAGCTGAATACCGTACCCGCCTCCGTGCGCTGAATGCCCTCAACGCGAATGTCTTTGACGGTGAACGGATCGACCGCAAATGCCTTCCCTGCGCAGAGGGTGAAGGCGGCGATGGCTATGAGGCGGCGGGAAATGGCTGGACGGGGAAGAAGCTCGGAATGTAATTTCATCGGTTGTTATATTTTCAATGTTCCGAGATTCGCCGCCCAGGGCATTCGGAACTCAGGACATCAGGCGCATGATGTCGTTGAAGACGGCAACCGCCATCAGCGTCATCAGGATGCCCACACCGGCACGCTGGGCAATCTCTCCCACCCGTTCGGGCAGTGCCCGGCCGGTCAAAACTTCCAGCGAATAATACAGTAAAAGACCACCATCAAGCACAGGAATGGGCAGCAGGTTCATCACGCCCAGACTGATGCTGATGAAGGCGATGAAGGTCAGATAGCTGATCATGCCGACGCGCGCCGTTTGCCCGGCGTAGTCTGCGATGGTGATCGGCCCGGTGATGTTCTTCCACGAGACTTCGCCCACGATCATCTTGCCGAGCATCTTGAGGGTCAGGGCGCTGCTCTCCCACGTCTTGTCGATACCTTTTCGCAGCGCGCGGAGCGGCGGCTCGGATGCAGTGACCATGTCGGGCACGACTGAAATTTCCGCGCCAATCCTGCCGATCGTACTGCCGCCGGCGACATGCTTGGCCGGGACGATCGACACATGGACCGGCGTCTCGCCGCGCAGGACGTCCAGCTCCAGCCGCCGCCCGGCAGCACTGCGCACTAGCTCGATGAAAGCCACGCCGTCCCGGACCGGCGTCCCGTCCACCCTAAGGATGACGTCGCCCTCCTTCAGCCCGGAGTGCTGCGCTGCGCCATCGGCCGCCAGCTTCCCCAGTCGCGCCGGCGGACGTGCGAGATCCAGGCCGAGCTTGCCGAGGAAATCGCCTTCCAGGTCCGAGGGATTGAGGCTGTCGAGA
>SPQI01000196.1 GCA_004570315.1 Oxalobacteraceae bacterium OM1
GGGCCTGCCGGCGCTGCGTACGGCCATCGCCGCTTACCTCGGCCTGTCGCGCGGCGTGGAATGCGATGCCGAGCAGGTGATCGTGCTGACCAGTTCGCAGCAGGCGCTCGTCCTCATTGCCAACCTGCTGCTCGATCCGGGCGATGCCGCGTGGCTGGAAGAGCCGGGCTATCGCGGCGCGCACACCGCCTTCGCCGCTGCGGGCGCCGCGATCATACCGGTGCCGGTCGACGCGCACGGCCTGCAGGTCGATGCCGGCATCGCGCAATCTCCGCGGGCCCGCCTGGCCTACGTCACGCCCTCGCATCAGTACCCGCTGGGCATGACGCTCGCGCTGCCGCGCCGCATGGCCTTGCTCGCGTGGGCACGGCAAGCCGATGCGTGGATCGTGGAAGACGATTACGACAGCGAATTTCATTACGAGGGGCGGCCCGTTGCGGCAATTCACGGATTGGACCGACACGATCGCGTGCTGTATCTCGGCACCTTTTCCAAGTCAGGGTTTCCCGGACTGCGCATCGCTTACCTCGTGGTGCCGAAGCCGCTGGTGCCGGCCTTTACGGCGGCGCGCGCACATCTCGACGGGCACGGCGCGCCGCTGCTGCAGGCGGTGCTGGCCGACTTCATGCAGGATGGGCATTTCATGGCGCACGTACGGCGCATGCGGGAGTTGTATCGCGCGCGCCGGGATGTGTTGCTGGAGGAAGTGGAACAGCGGCTCGGTGCACGGCTGCAGCCGCAGGCGTGCGCGGGAGGCTTGCAGGTCGCTTGCCTGCTGCGGGACCAGCGGCAATCGGATCGGCGCCTGGCCGGCATGGCGGAAGGCGTTGGAATCGAGCTGCCGCTGCTGTCGCGCTTGTATCGGGGTGAACCGCGGCGGAATGGGTTTGTGATGGGGTTCAGTGCGCTGGCGCCGGGGGAGATACGGGAGGGCGTGCGGAGGCTGGCTGGGTCTTGGGGGCTGTAGTGGATGGATTGCTGTCGGCTGGCCGCAGTGGATGGCCCCTACTCCTCATACTTCCCCATCGCAATCACCCGCAACACGCTCCGATAGAACATCGAAGCCGCCCCATACCAGAGCCGATCGAGCCACGGCACGTTCACATACGCCTCGCGCTCGACCTCCACGCCTTCACGAATGCCGCGCTCGATATGCGCCCGCAATTCCTGCGCGAAGGCCACATCCCGAATCACCACATTGGCTTCCTGGTTCACCAGCAGGCTCAGTCCATCCCAATTGCTCGATCCCACCGTCGCCCAATCGTCATCCACCACCGCAACCTTCCCATGCAGCTGCGTCTTGCGATATTCGACGATGCGCACGCCGGCCCGCAGCAGCTTGGGGTAGAAGGAATGTGCCACTGCATCTTGAATGCGGAACTGTCCCACGCCGATAAGCAGCGTCACTTCCACGCCGCGCCGTGCCGCCTCGGCCAGTCCCTTGCGCAGCTTGCGGCCGGGTGCGAAATACGGAGTCGCCAGGAGCGCCGACTTGCGCGCCGTGCCGAGCGCCTTGAGATAGGCCTTCTGGATGGTGCGCCGGTTGCGCAGGTTGTCGCGCACGACCAGCGCAGCCTGCACCGGCGCATCGGACGCCATCGAACGCGGCGTCCACTGTCCGCGGAATTTCTCCCAGCGATAGCGCAGGTTCAGCCCGCCAAGCAGCATCCATTGCGACTCGACTTCGGCATGAATGCGCGGCACCAGCGGCCCGGTGATACGAATGGCGAAATCCCAGCGCGGCGCAGGCAGCGGCTTGCGCGAACCGTCGTCGGAGTAATGGTCGTCGATGACGTTCAGGCCGCCGAGAAAGGCAATCTCGCGATCGACGACGCAGATCTTGCGATGGGTGCAGGTGATGCCGCGCTTGAACCAGGCGTTGAAGATGCGATGGCTGATGAAGGCGGTGCGGAATTGCTCGCGCAAGGTCAGCGACATGCGATGTCCGGTGCCGACCCAGTCGGTGATCACGTTGACCACCACGTTGCGCCGCGCCGCGCGGATCAGCGCTTCCTTCACCGCATCGGCGGTTGCATCGTCCGCGAAGATGTAGGTTTCGAGATAGATCTCGAGCCGGGCGGCGTCGATGGCCGCAATCAGCGCGGGAAAGAACTCGGCGCCGGAATGCAGCAATGTAATGTGGTTGCCGGCAGTGAAGCTGACCGAACGCATAGGCTCTTGGCGGGAAGGCAGTCCGCCGATTGTAACCGGGCAATCTCCGGTCCGTGATGCACTACGTCAAGTCGCGCTGGCGCGCCGCATGTCTTCCTCGGACACCGCCGTCTGCAGTTCCAGGCCCGCAATGATGGGCGCATGGTCCGAGAGCTTGGCCCAGACGCCGCCATGCAGTACCTGCGCCGTCACCACGTCGAAGCCGCGCACGTAGATGCGGTCCAATCGCAGCCACGGCATCGCTGCCGGGAAAGTGCGCGCCGGCTTGAGTTTCGGTCCGCGTCCGGCGATGGCGCGCAAATACGTGCCGAAGCCTCGGCTGGGCATGTTCTGATCGAACACTTCGGTCACGCCGAGCTTGTCGCGCAGCGTGTCACTGAGCTCGTTCGTCCAGTCGTTGAAGTCACCGGCGATAACGACCGGCGCATCCGGCGGCGCCGTCTCGGTCACTGCTTCGACGAGGGCACAGGTCTGGCGGCGGCGACTGCGTGCGAACAAGCCGAGGTGAATGACGTAGCAGTGGAGATCGGCCACCGGCGTGCGCACCACGCAGTGCAGGATGCCGCGCGCCTCGTAGGCGTGGTCGGAGACGTCGGTATTGCGCGAGGACAGGATGGGATAGCGGCTCAGCAGCGCGTTGCCGTGATGCCCGTGATCGTAGACCGCATTCATGCCGTAGACCGCGTGATGCGAATCGCCGGCAAGGTATTCATGCTGTTCCTGCTCGGGCCAGATGTCGGCGTGCTTGGTCGCATAGCGGTCATGCCGGCCCTGCACTTCCTGCAGGAAGATGATGTCGGCCTCCATTGAGGCCAGCGCCTGCTTGAGCGCATGCACGCGCGGCATGCTGCGAAAGGAGCTGACGCCTTTGTGGATGTTGTAGGTCGCGACGCGCAGTTTCATGAAGCTATCGTGGTTGGCCGCCCTGCCGCGCGCGTCCCAGCTGGTTCGGCAGCTGCAGGATCGCTTCGGCGTTGGACGGGGAAAAGCATTTGTCGGCGGCCTCGCGGTACGGCAGCCACAGGTGGTTCAGGTGCTCGCGCGGGGCCAGCGTCACCGTGATGTCGCGCGGCACCAGCAAACCGAACACGTGCTCCGTGTTCTTGGTGATGCCCGGCGCATAGCGGTGCCGCCACACCGGATAGATTTCGTAGATATTGCTGAGTTCCCAGTCGGACAGATCGGCGCGCGCGACGCTTGCGGCATCTTGACCTTGCGTTGCATGACTTGCATCCGCGACGCGAATGCCGGTCTCTTCGAAGACTTCGCGGATGGCCGTGTCGACCAGCGGCTCGTCAGGCGTGTCCTTCGATCCTGTGACCGACTGCCAGTAACCCGGCCGGTCGGCGCGTTCGATGAGCAGCACGTCGAGGTTGGCGGCGTAGATGACGACGAGGACGGATTCCGGGATCTTGTACGGCTTTTCCATGCGGTTCCACTATTGACGTTCGGACATATAGCCTACCCCAAGCGCCTTCCCGCGGCGCGGGCGCAAACAAGGAAGGCGCAAACAGGGGCATAAACAAAAAGGGCGCGGAAATCCGCGCCCTTTTTGCTCATCCTGCCGTTTGCCGCAGGTTCACGCCTTCACCGCCGGCTCGGTATTGCGCAGGCGGATATGCAGTTCGCGCAGCTGCTTCTCGTCGACTTCCGACGGCGCGTGCGTGAGCAGGTCCTGCGCGCGCTGGGTCTTCGGGAAGGCGATCACGTCGCGGATCGACTCGGCACCGGCCATCATCGTGACGATGCGGTCGAGGCCGAAAGCGAGGCCGCCGTGCGGGGGCGCGCCGTACTGCAGCGCGTCCAGCAGGAAGCCGAACTTGAGCTGCGCTTCCTCGGCGCCGATCTTGAGCGCACGGAACACCTTGCTCTGCACGTCGGCGCGGTGGATACGGACCGACCCGCCGCCCAGTTCCCAACCGTTCAGCACCATGTCGTAGGCCTTGGCCACGGCCTTGCCCGGATCGGTCTCCAGGAAGTCTTCATGGCCGTCCTTCGGCGCCGTGAACGGGTGATGCGCGGCGACGTAGCGCTGGTCTTCCTCGTCGTACTCGAACATCGGGAAGTCGATGACCCACAGCGGCTTCCAGGTGTCGTCGAACAGGCCGTTTTTCTTGCCGAAATCGCTGTGGCCGATCTTCACGCGCAGCGCGCCGATGGCGTCGTTGACCACCTTCGCCTTGTCGGCGCCGAAGAAGATCAGGTCGCCGTCCTGTGCACCGGTCAGCTCGACGATCTTGGTCAGCGCGGCGTCGTGGATGTTCTTCACGATCGGCGACTGCAGGCCGTCGCGGCCCTTGGCCTTCTCGTTGACCTTGATGTAGGCCAGGCCCTTGGCGCCGTAGATGGCGACGAACTGGGTGTAGGCGTCGATCTCGGAACGCGGCATGGCGCCACCGCCCGGTACGCGCAGGCCGACCACGCGGCCGCCTTCCATGTTGGCAGCGCCGGAGAAGACCTTGAACTCCACGTCTTTCATCACGTCGGTGAGATCGGTGAACTGCAGCTTGACGCGCATGTCCGGCTTGTCGGAGCCGTACAGGCCCATCGCCTCGCGGTATTCCATCACTGGGAACGGGTTCGGCAGATCGACCTCGAGCACGTTCTTGAACACGCCGCGGATCATGCCTTCGAACAGGTCACGGATTTCCTGTTCGCCCATGAACGAGGTCTCGCAGTCGATCTGCGTGAATTCCGGCTGGCGGTCGGCGCGCAGGTCTTCGTCGCGGAAGCACTTGGTGATCTGGTAGTAGCGGTCGAAGTTCGAGACCATCAGCAGCTGCTTGAACAGCTGCGGCGACTGCGGCAGCGCGAAGAAGTTACCCGGGTTGACGCGCGACGGCACAAGGTAGTCGCGCGCGCCTTCCGGCGTGGACTTGGTCAGCATCGGCGTTTCGATGTCGATGAAGCCGTTGGCGTCGAGGAACTTGCGCACTTCCATCGTCACGCGATAACGCAGGCGCAGGTTGTTCTGCATCTGCGGGCGGCGCAGGTCGAGCACGCGGTGCGTCAGGCGGGTGGTCTCGGAAAGGTTGTCGTCGTCGAGCTGGAACGGGGGCGTGACGGACGGGTTCAGCACTTCGAGTTGCTGGGCCAGCACTTCGATCTTGCCCGACTTCAGGTTGGCGTTGGTCGTGCCTTCCGGACGCTCGCGCACGACGCCGGTGATGCGCAGGCAGAACTCGTTGCGAACCGCTTCGGCGGCCTTGAACACATCGGCACGATCGGGATCGCATACGACCTGCACCAGGCCTTCGCGGTCGCGCAGGTCGATGAAGATCACGCCGCCATGGTCGCGGCGGCGATGCACCCAGCCGCACAGGCTGACGGTTTGGCCGAGGAGCGCCTCGGTGACGAGGCCGCAATAGTGGGTTCGCATTGACATTGATGACTCCAGTTTCAGATTCTCGGGATCCGGTGCCTGCCTGCAGCACAGGTCGGAAGATGGTGGGCCGCCGTTTTAATTGTTCAGCTGGGCGGGCTCGGGATTATTGCGATTGCTTGAATTCGAAGAATTGGGCGCGACCTGCTCCGGCGCGACGACGCCCATCGAGACGATGTACTTGAGCGCGGCGTCGACCGTCATGTCGAGTTCCACCGTGTCGGCACGCCGCATCATCAGGAAGAAGCCGGACGTCGGGTTCGGCGTGGTCGGCACATAGACGCTGATGTAGTCGCCGACGAGGTGGTTCTTGACGTCGCCGCCGGGCGTGCCGGTCAAGAAGGCGATGGTCCAGGAGCCCTGGTGCGGATACTGCACCAGCACCGCCTTGCGGAAGGCATTGCCGGAGGACGACAGCAGTGTGTCGGACACCTGCTTGACGCTGGAGTAGATCGAGCTGACGACGGGAATGCGGCCCAGCACCGCTTCCCACCAGGCGACGATGCGGTTGCCGATGAAGTTGCGGGTCAGCAGGCCGACCAGGAAGACGAAGACGACGGTCAGCACCGCGCCGACGCCCGGCACATGCACGCCGAACAGCGCGCCCGGCCGCCAGCGTTCGGGCAGCAGCAAGAGCGACTGGTCCATCGTGCCGATGATCAAGTTCAGCACCCACAGCGTGATGCCGATGGGGACGAGGATCAGGAGGCCGGTGACGAAATATTTGCGCATGGACGTGTTACCTGACGGCGCGGTGGCCGCATTGGGAAAACTTCAGGCAGCCGCTTCGCTGCTGCCGGATGACGGGGCCGGGGACGCGGGAGCGGACTCGGTCGAAGCCGGCTTGTCGCTCGCGGTCGATGC
>SPQI01000264.1 GCA_004570315.1 Oxalobacteraceae bacterium OM1
GGCGGCGCCGACGGAGGTGCCCGCGCTTTCCGCGCCGGCTGCATCGTCCGGCAAGCGCATCGCCCGTGAGGCAGCCCAGACGCCGGATCAGGATGAAACGAAGTCCGTGCCGGCCATAACGTCCATGCGCAAGTCCGCCGCCCCGGAAGCGACCAAAGCGCCGGCTGAAGCAGTTGAAAAGCACATCAAGGACTTGAGTCCTCAGCAGCGCGCAGAAAACGAGTACCGCAAAGCGGTAACGGCGCTGCAGCAAGGTCACTTGACCGAGGCGATTTCCGGGCTCGAATCCACGTTGCAGATCGATGCGCGGCACGCCGCTGCGCGACAGGCACTTATTGGCGCACTGGTCGACGCCGGTCGGACCGACGAAGCGATACGCAAGGCCAAGGATGCGCTTGCGCAGGACCCCGCGCAAGCGGGTGTCGCCATGGTGCTTGCTCGGCTTCAGCTGGAAAAGGGTGAACTCCCGTCGGCGATCGGAACAATGGAGCGGTCGTTGCCGTACAGCGCCGACCGGTCCGATTACCAGGCCTTCCTCGCCGCATTGCTGCAACGGGCGCAACGCCACAAGGAAGCCGTGGAACACTACTTTGCTGCGCTCAGGATCGCGCCGCAGAACGGTGTTTGGTGGATGGGCACTGGCATTTCGCTCCAGGCGGACGGGAGGAATGCCGAAGCGCGGGAAGCGTTCAAGCGGGCCAAGGCAACAGGCAGTCTCAGCCCCGACTTGAGCGCATTTGTCGACACCCGCCTAGCCCAGCTTGGCCAGCAGTAGCGGTCGCGCCCGGCATCAGATGATGTTGCGTGCCGTCGTTGAATCAAGCAACTTGTCGTAGTGCCGGGGTTGGAACGTCGACAAGCGTTCCACCAACTGTGAAGCATCGGCGTCGTGCTGCAGATTATCGGCGGTTGGCTGCTTCAGGAATCCCTGATCCACGACGTGGGCGATGAATCCGAGCAGGTGGTCGTAGAAACCCTTCACGTTCAGCAGCCCGATCGGCTTGTCGTGAAACCCAAGCTGCAGCCAGGTGAACACCTCGAACAGCTCTTCCAAGGTGCCGATCCCGCCCGGCATGGCGATGAAGGCGTCGGCGCGTTCAGCCATCATGGCTTTGCGCTCGTGCATGTCCTTCACGATGATTAGCTCGGTCAAGCCAAGGTGTCCGACTTCCTTGTCCATCAAGGCTTGGGGAATGATGCCCGTTGCGCGACCGCCCAGCCGCATCACCTCGTCCGCAATGACGCCCATGAGGCCCACATTGCCGCCGCCGTAGACCAGCGCAATGTTCCGGTCGACCATAGCCTTTGCCAGGGCACGCGCGCCGTCGGCATAGGCCGGATCGGCGCCTGGCGAAGCGCCGCAATACACACAAATCGCTTTCATTCGTTCCATTCACTCTACTACCGGACACCCGGTAGTTCAATCAACTGGCGACAGCCTTCCAGCGGGCCGTTCAGTCGTCCAGTTCAGCCCTCGCGAGTTCCACGTCCAGACGCTCCATCGCATCCGCCGGTTCGCATGCCGCCGCCTCTTCATACAACTTGACCGCCTCGTCCATCTTCTTCTTGCCTTCCAACATGACGAGTCCGTTCGCATACTCGACGTGTGCGATCGCCGAAGCCGGATTCAACTTCAACGCTGCCTTGTACAGCTTGAGGCCTTCATCCTTCTTCGCGCCGTAGGTCAGGCCGCCGATCATGGCGCCGACCTTGTCGATGATCTCGGCATGATACGCACCCAGTGCGATGTGCGCATCGGCGTGTTTGGGTGCGAGCTTGAGCGTCGTGTCAAGGCTGGCCTTGACCTTGTTGCCAATGCCTTGGGACAGCGCCTTCACGATGGAAATGCCCTGTGCATAGCGTCCGAGGGCATAGGCGTGCCAGTAAAAGGCGGCCGCATTCTTGGGGTCTTTCGCCTGCTGTTCCTCGCAACGTTCGGCCACCTCCTGGAACAGCGTCAGTTTCTTCTTTTCCGATTTCTCGAGGTAGTTCGCGTAGATGCAGGTCGCCTTGTTGGCCACCGAGTAGCCGGCCATGCCTTCGGCCAGTCCGAGCTTTGCAGCCTGTTCGAAATCCCCGGCATGGAACGCGATCCACGCCTCGACGAGCGCAGCGCTCTTGGGGAAGGGTTCGGCGTCGCCGGCATGCAGCCGTGCCCAGGCCTTCTTCAGGCTCGCCGCGGTGTAGCGGTATGCGTCGTCGGAATAGGGGAAATTCGTCCAGGCCATGGTGTCGTCCTTTACTTGATTTTCTTGAGGTATTCCTCAGCGAGCTTCTGGAACAGCAAATGGGTTTCGCCGCGCAAGTAGGGGCCGATCAGCGAGAGGACCTGGTAGCAGCCGCGCGCGAGGGCGTCTGCCATGGCTTGCTGCTCCGAGTACTTGCGCGGATTGCGAACGTATTCGTAGGAGAGCCAGTAGGTCGCAACGACGACCATGTTGGTGGCGAGCGCATCGATTTCGAGGTCGTTCGCTTCCATCGCCTTGTCCGCGCGCAGCCCGAGGCAGAGCTGTTGCGCCACCTTGATCTTGTGAGCAAGGATCTGCTTGAAGTGCAGTTCGAGCTTGCGGTTGCGGGAGAGCAGGTCGCTCAGGTCGCGATAGAAGAAGCGATAGCGCCAGACCAGCTCGAACATGAGATGCAGATAGAGCCAGACGTCTTCAATGTTCGCCTTGCGATCGGCCGGGACCGCCAGCATGCGGGTAATCTCCGCTTCGAACTGGCTGAACAGCGAGTTGACGATGTCGTCCTTGTTGCGGAAGTGGTAGTAGAGGTTGCCGGGCGAGATGTTCATCTCTTCGGCAATGACGGTCGTCGTTATGTTCGGCTCGCCGAACTCGTTGAACAGACGCAGTGACAATTCGAGAATCCGCTCGCGCGTGCGGCGTGGAGCCTTGTGCTGCATGCTGACTGTCTCCCTGTAGAGCCGTGGAGTGCCCGACGTCGAGGTGGTCGGGTCATTGTGTCCGTTAAGCATAACATCGGGCTGGAATAGCACAAGCATCGTGCCGGTCAGCCGGCGGCGAGCTTGAGGTGGCGTTCGAGTCTGTCGAGCGTATCGCTCAGCGCCGCGAGACCCAAGCGGTCATCCTTCGCGGGCTTGGCACGCTTGACCAGGGTAAGGCTCGAATCGCGCAGCACGGGAAGTCGCAAGTGCAATCCATGCCGCGCGAGTTTCGGCTGTAGTTCATGACGGCGCTGCCAGAGCATCAGCCGGGTGTTCTGGTAGGCGCTTTCGCACATGCGCCGCCGGCTGGTGTAGCTGAACAGGTTCGTGAAGAACATGTCTGCGTCGTCCTGGCTCGGCTCGAACAGCAGGATGTCGGTCTGCGGATAGTTCACGGCGTAGTTCGCCATGCCGATCTCCACTCGCGAATGAATGATCGCGCGCAGCGTCTGCGACAAGACGGCGGGCAGGCCGCCTTGCGCGACCTTGCCTGCAGGGTGCGTCGCCCTGGCGTTGTAGGGCACGATGGGATTCAGGCACAGCAGCAGGTCCACGCCTTCATCGAGCGCGATTGAGGCATGCAGGGTTTTGCGCAGCGCACCATCGACGAAGTAGCGTCCGTCGATTTCCACCGGCGGGAACAGGCCCGGCACGGCGGCGCTGGCCTGTGCGGCGCGTGAGATCGGCACGTGGTCGAAGCCGTCCGTGCCGAAGCGGACCGGTTCGCCGGAATCGAGGTCGGTCGCGACGATGATGAGCTTGCGGGCGAGCGCGCGAAAGTCGTTGCTGCGCCCTTGGGTGTCGAAGGCTCGGGCCATGAATTCATGGATGCCGTCGCCGGAAAGCACGCCGGTCGGCAATGTCGCCTTGAGTCGCTCCAGTGAGTTGACGGCACTGCTGCGCCCGCGCCGCCGGACGTAATGGAACGCCGCCTCCGCAAGCCGTACAGGGAATGCCGCCGCGCGAACGGCAAACTCGTCCCAGGCGGGACGGAACAGCATCTCGGGCCGAAACAGCTGTTCGCCATCGGCATCGGCGTCGCTCTCGACGAACAGCCGGCACATCTCATGCGGCGTGATGCCGTTCGCCAGTCCGGCAGCAATCAGTCCGCCGGCGCTGATGCCGACGTAGATGGCAGCGTCGTTGAGATCGAGTCCTTCGATAGCCTCGTCGATCGCGGCAAGCGCGCCAATTTCATACACGGCGCCCAGCGGACCGCCACCGGCCAGAGCGAGGCCGATGCGCGGCTGCGGATGGCGCGGACGGGAAGATGCGCGGGCAGGGCGCCGGGTCGTCATGGGAATACGTTGATGGAGCGCGGGCTCGGCCCGCAAGCCGAACCGGCACGAAGGCGATTACTTCTGCGCTGCACTCTTGCGAGCAGCCTTCTTGGCCGGCGCCTTCACCGCGGCTTTCTTGGCAGGCGTCTTTGCTGCCGACTTGGCAGCTGACTTGACGGCACGTGATGCCGACGGCTTTTTGCCGGAGAGGGCGGCAACGGCTTTGTTCAGTTCTTCGACGCGCTTGGTCAGCGCCTGGATGTCTTTCTGCGTCGGCACGCCGAGGCTTTTGAGCGAACGCGAGACGCGGTCCTCGAACACTTTCTCAAGCTTGTCCCAGGAGCCGGCGGCCTGCTTGCTGACGCTGTCGGCCACACGGTTCACCGTACCGGCAACTTCGCCGATCTTGCCGTCAGCAAGACGCTGGGTGCGCTTCTGGAGATCAGTGCCGTCCTTGACCAGCTTGGCGAACACCTTGCCGCCTTCTTCCTGGGCCTTGGCAAAGGCACCGAGCCCGGCTTGCCAGATCTGTTGCGCGGAGGTGCGGACGGCTTCTGCAAGCTGCTTGTCATCGGCCTTGGCCAGTGCTTTCAACTTCTTCACCATGTTGTTCTCCATTCGAGGGTGATGGGCGCCAGACCCGGCGCGACGATTGGAGTGTATGCGGCAAGCACTAGAGACGGCATTCTAAAGCCGTAGAGCCTGCGTTCTAACGGTGACAACCCCGCGGGCCTTGCCAACGACCCGGCGGGCCTGCAATGATTCCGGCATCCATCCGGACAACACCAAACAACAAGGGAGGCAGCATGCAGTACTTCGTCACGGGAGCCACGGGCTTCATCGGCAAGCGCCTGGTCAAGAAACTCCTCGCGCGCAAGGGCAGCACAGTCTATTTCCTGATGCGCGAATCCAGCGCCGACAAGATCCCCGGCTTGCTCGAGTACTGGGGCGTTTCGAAGACCCGGGCCATCCCTGTGTTTGGCGACCTGCGCTCTCCCAAGCTTGGCATCGGCCGCACCGAAACCAAGGCGCTCACCAAGAACATTGATCACGTCTTCCATCTTGCCGCCATCTACGACCTTGGGGCCGACGCCGAGTCGCAGATGGAAGTAAACATTGACGGCACGCGCAACACAGTCGCCTTCGCCAATGCCATCGGTGCCGGCTGTTTCCATCACGTCAGTTCCATTGCGGCTGCAGGACTCTTCGAAGGCATCTTCCGCGAAGACATGTTCGAGGAAGCGGAGAACCTCGGCCATCCGTATTTCGCAAGCAAGCACGAGTCCGAAAAAGTCGTGCGCAAGGAGTGCAAGGGTGCCTTCCGGGTCTATCGCCCCGGCATGGTCGTCGGCGATTCCAAGACCGGCGAGATGGACAAGATCGACGGCCCGTACTACTTCTTCAAACTCATCCAACGCATCCGCCAGATCCTGCCGCCGTGGATGCCCACCATTGGCATCGAGGGCGGCCGCATCAACATCGTCCCGGTCGACTACGTCGTCGATGCGATGGACTACATCGCGCACCAGCCCAAGCTCGACGGCAAGTGCTTCCACCTCACCGACCCCGAGCCGATGCGCGTGGGCGATGTGCTGAACACCTTCGCGCGCGCCGCGCATGCGCCGACGATGAGCCTGCGCATCAACGCCGCGCTCTTCGGCTTCATCCCCAAGTCGGTGAAGAAAGGCCTGATGTCGCTGACGCCGATGCGCCGTGTGCGCTCGGCGATCATGAAGGACCTCGGACTGCCGGACGACCTCATGCAGTTCATCAATTACCCCACGCGTTTCGACAACCGCGACGCGGCTGTCGCGTTAAAGGGCAGCGGCATAGCCTGCCCGCGCCTGGAGGACTATGCGCCGCGCATCTGGGACTACTGGGAACGCAACCTCGATCCCGATCTCGCCATCGACCGCACCTTGCGTGGGCAGGTGGCCGGCAAGGTGGTGCTGGTTACCGGCGGCTCGTCGGGCATCGGCCTGGCCGCCGCGCACAAGCTGGCCGAGGCCGGCGCGATCACCATCATCTGTGGTCGCGATGAGGACAAGCTTGCCGAGGCGAAGGCGGAAATCAATGCGCGCGGCTTCGACGTGATCACCTATTCGGCGGACATCGCCGACATGGCCGACTGTGACCGCTTCGTGCAGCTGCTCATCGAGAATCATG
>SPQI01000169.1 GCA_004570315.1 Oxalobacteraceae bacterium OM1
GATCGGCGGCGGCGACGTGCGCATCGACATGGCCAGCGGCGGCCGCGAGGCGCTCGAATCGATGCACAAGACGCATTACGACTGCGTGGTGGTGGACCCGGCGCTGCCGGAAGGCGAGGCGCTGGAACTGGTCGAGAAGATCGGCAATGAGCCCGAGCTCGGGCAGCCGCCGGTGGTGCTGGAGGCAGCGCACGAGTTGCCGCCGGCGGACAAGCTGCGCGTGGAGTCCTTGTCCGAGCGCGTGCCGGTGCGGGTGGCGGCGTCGCCGGCGCAGCTGCTCGCCGAAACAGCGCTCTTCCTGCATCGGCCCTACGGCAGCATGGCGGAGTCGCAGCAGCGCTCGCTCGACGACAAATCGGATGTGCTGCTCGCGGGCCGCAAGGTGCTGATCGTGGATGACGACGTGCGCAACATCTTCGCGCTCAGCTCGGCGCTGGTGCGCGAGGACATGAAGGTGCTGTACGCGGAGAACGGCCGCGACGGCATCGAAGTGCTGCAGTCGAACCCGTCGGTCGACATCGTGCTGATGGACATCATGATGCCGGAGATGGACGGCTACGACACCATGCGCGCGATCCGCGCCATCCCGCAGTTCGCCTCGCTGCCGATCATCACGCTGACGGCGAAGGCGATGAAGGGCGACCGCGACAAGTGCATCGCGGCGGGAGCATCGGACTACATCACCAAGCCGGTGGACATGACGAAGCTGCTGTCGATGATGCGGGTGTGGCTGCATCGGGGGTGATGCAGGCCATGTTCCCTTGATGAGTTGGCAAGCCGTGTGTCGGAAACGATGCACGGCTTTTTTCTTGTGGGGCCGGGCGGCTACAATGCTTGCTGCAGCGCACGATGCGCCGCCTGTTTCCAAGAGCTCCTCATGCCCCGCCTTCACCTCGACTTCCCCGAAAACCAGTACTGCTACACCACCGTCCTCACCGTCCGCGTCACCGACATCAACGCCGCCAACCACCTCGGCAACGATTCGATGATCTCCATGATTTCCGAGGCGCGGGCCCGCTTCCTGTTCGACTTCGGCATCCAGGAGACGCAGGACGACGGCGTCGGCATCATCGTCACCGACCTCGCCACCACTTACAAGGCCGAGGCGCATGCGCGCGACAAGCTGCAGTTCGAGGTTGGCGTGATGGACTTCAACCGCTACGGCGGCGACATCATGTTCCGCATCACCCGCCCGGCCGACGGCCGCCTGATCGCGATGGCCAAATCGGGTTTCGTCTTTTTCAATTACAAGAGCGGAAAGGTCGTGCCGATGCCGGATGCCTTCCACAGGAAGTTCGACAAGGTGAACTGGATCGATTGAGCGCGTCAGCGCTGCACGTCGCGTTCGATATCGCGTTCCACATCGCGCTGAATGCGGCGCGCGAGCCGGTACAGGGAGACGCCGCTCGCCCAGGCAAACGCGGCGAGCACCGGCATCCAGCCGAAAAAGGCGTTGAAGGTACTGAAGGTGTCGAGGAAGCCGTTGCAGGCGATGCCGCCGAAACCGAATCCGCAGCCATAGCCGCGGGTGAGGATCAGCAGGACGCACCAGAGGACCAGCAGCGCGCCGAAGAGCGTCCACGCGCCGCGCACGGTCAGGAGATGCTTCATGTGCCGCCGTAGCGTTCCGGCGCGAGCATGCCGATGCGCTCCGCATGCAGCGCCCGCCGTTCCGGCTGCACGTGGTAGACCATCTTGATCAGCATGCCCAGCTCGGTCTCGTATTCCATGCCGAAGATCACGAAGCCGAGCTTCAGCTTGGCGATGATCACGGCATTGTTGTCGGCCCGATGCTTGGAGTGGATGAGATGGCAGCCGCGCGCCGTCACGTGCTCACGCAGCGCTTCGACGAGGCGGCTGTAGACGCCTTGCCGCCGGTACGCCGGCAGCACCGCGGAATTGGTGACGTAGAACATTCCGCCCGGCTCGAACCAGCCCGAGGTCCAGCCCACCAGCGCATCGCCGTCGAAGGCGCCGATGCGCACGCGTTCCGGCTGCGGCAGGCCGGCGCGCAAGGGCGCGGCGCGTTCCGCTTCGCCGGGAATGAGCCGGCCGAGCAGTTCGCGGCGCGCCTGGTCACCGAACAGGCCCTCGGCGAGTTGAGTGAAAGCGGGCTCCTCGAAGGTGTCGACGAGTGCAATGCGGATGGCGTGTTGGGCGTTCATGCAGGCATCATGCCACGCGGGACATCAGGTGGACATCACGCAGGCACCATCCACGGCGGCGTCGCCGCATGGCCGGTCAACTGATGCGCAAGCTCGTAGCGCTCGATGCCGCCCGGCTGCAGGTTGTGCGTGTAGAAATCCTCCTCCGTGGTCGGCCGCAGCAGCGTGCGCACCACCTTGGCGACGAAGCCATGCGACACCAGCACGACGGTCTGGTTCGGAAAGAGTTCCTGCATGAGGTTCAGGCCGCCGGCGACGCGTTCGAACACCCTGCGGATGCTTTCGCCGCCCGGCGGCGCCGCATCCCACTGGCGGGTGATGTTCTGCGCCCACAGCTCGGGATGGCGGACGCGCGCCTCGTCCTGCGTGAGGCCTTCGTAGATGCCGACGTTGCGCTCCACGAACTGCCGCATGACGGTGACTTCGGCGTCCCAGAAGGCGGCGAAGATCTGCGCGGTCTGCACGGCGCGCAGCAGCGGCGAGGTCACGATGCGCGCGGTGGCGCCGTGCAGCATGTCGGCCGCAGCGTAGACCTGGCGGATGCCTTCTTCGTCGAGCGGCGGATCCATCGCGCCGAGGTAGCGGCCCTGGACGTTGGGTGCGGTTTGTCCGTGACGGACCAGATAGAGGGTGATAGACATGGCAGGATGGTAGGCGCGGCCCGTGGCGGGCGCCATCCCACATGCATGGGAAAACGGCGCGCGACTACGACTGCGTCAATGCCGGTTGTTTGAGCGCGGCCTGCAACACGCGGCGATAACCGCGCGGCTCGGTGCGCGTGACGGCCACCTTCGGCGTGCCATGCCAGTGTGCCAGGCGCTGCAAGGCGCCGGCGATGTCCGCCGTGCAAGCCTCGTCGACGTGCGCATCCGGCTCCAGATGCAGCACCTTCACTTCGAACACGCCGTCGCTGCGGTGTGCCTTCGCATCGACGCGCCCGATCAGTGCGCCGCGCCGCAGGATGGGCAGCGTGAAGTAGCCGTAGCGGCGTTTCGCCTCGGGCGTGTAGCACTCGAGCTTGTAGTCGAAGCCGAACAGTTCTTGCGCGCGCTTGCGATGCCAGACGACGGGATCGAAGGGCGAAAGCAGCGTGGTGTGCGTGGCTTCAAGCAGGCCGTCCTGCGCCGCCTGCGCCACCGGTTCGAGATCGGGATGCACGTAGGCCGGCGCGCTCCAGCCCTCGACTTTCGCCTTCAGCAACAGGCCTTCGTCCGCCAGTGTTTCGGGATCGGGCACCGGCTTGCTTTTCGCCGTGCGGAAGTAGTCGCCGATCCAGCTCGCCTTCGCGATGCCGAGCGCGCGCACGGCTTTGCGCTGCAGCGTGCGCTGCGTCGCGTCCATCGACGGCATCATGCCGTCGTGCCAGCCGGGCAGGATGCGTTCGGCGAGATCGTAGATGCGGTGAAAGTTGTGGCGCCGCGCGATCATCAGACGGCCCGCCGTGAACAGCACTTCGAGCGAACGCTTCTCCGGCTTCCATTCCCACCAGCCGCCGCCCTTGCCGTCGGTGCGCTTGAAGTCGGAGGAGCGCACCGGCCCGTTGGCGCGGATGTGCTCGACCAGCGCTTCCACTTCCGCGCGCCGCTCCGTCATCCACTTCACCGAATACTTCCAGCCCATGGAGCCGGGATCGATCATGCGGTGGCGGTAGAGGCCGTAATCTTCGATCGGCAGGAAGCAGGCTTCATGCGACCAGTATTCGAAAATTTTCCGTTCCGCGAGCAGCTCTTCCAGCCACACCGGCGCGTAATCGCCGAGACGCGACCACAGCACGAGATACGGACTGCGGGCGACGACATGGATGGTGTCGATCTGCAGCGCGCCCATCGCATGGACCGCATGCAGCACGTCGTCCTTCGTCGCGGCGCGGCGCGGCGGCAGCAGCACGCCCTGCGCGGCGAGATGCAGCAGCTGGGCGGCTTCGTGCGAGAGATGGAAACGCGCGCCGCTCATGCGGTGAAGAACGCACGCAGCGCCAGGAGCAGGCCGCAGTTAAGCGCCACGGTCAGCCAGAACAGCGCGAGAAAGGAGGTCTTTTGCGTCTTGTGCCGGAACACCTGCTGCGCCAGCAGCGCGCCGGGCCAGCCGCCGAGCACGCCGAGCAGATGCAGCGTGCGTTCCGGTGTGCGCCGGGCGTTGCCATGTGCCGCACGCCGGGCGGCCGACTTGTCGAACCCGTAGGCCGCGAAGGCAGCCAGGCTTGCGGCCGCATACCAGGCAAGCAACAGGAAGATCGGCATGCGCGGCGGCGAGAGCAGCGGGATCAGCTCTTCTCGCGCTCGAGCGCGAGGAACTCGGTGCGCAGGCCGAGGTTGGTGCGCATTTCGCCCAGCAGTGCGGACGTGACCGTCTCTTCGCCCGGCGTACGGATGCCGCGGCTTTCCATGCACATGTGGCGGCAGCGGATCACCACGCCCACCGACAGCGGCTCCAGGTGTTCCATCAGCGAATTGGCGATCTGCACCGTCAGGCGCTCCTGCACCTGCAGGCGCTTGGCGAAGCAGTCGACCAGGCGCGTGAGCTTGGAGAGACCGACGATCTTGCCGTTGGGCGTGTAGCCGACGGTCGCGGTGCCGAAGAAGGGCGCGAGGTGATGCTCGCAATGGCTGTAGACGGGAATGCCGCGCACCACGATGAGTTCGCTGTAGTGTTCCGCGCCGTCCTCGAAGACCTTGAGGATGTCGGCCGGGTTCTGGTCATAGCCGGAGGTCCAGTGCTTCCACGCCTTGTCGACGCGGGCGGGCGTGTCTTGCAGGCCCTGGCGTTCGGGGTCCTCGCCGAGGTGGGCGAGGAGGCGGCGCCAGTCCTGCTCCGAAAAGTTCTTGTCCATGGTGTGGCTCTCCGATCTCGGGCCGCTGCTGGCGGCCGCTTGTGTTCTCAATGGTGGTGATGGTGCGTCCACTCGCCGTTGGATGCGAGGAAAGATTCGACGGCATCCTTCTGGCCGGTGGCGTGCAGCCGCACCTTGCCGCAGGCGCAGATGCCCTGGTACGGCTGGATGTGCGAGCAGGCGGACACTTTCTGCAAGTACACCGTGACCGGCTTCGCGCAGCTGTTGCATTTGAAGGTCAAGGTGCGTGCGGGTTTGTTGCTCATGTTCGGGCCTCGTGAAGAGCCGCCATTATCGCCCATCCCGTTACGCCGCGTTGCCGCGCGAAACGAAACTTCGATGCCAAAAATTCATCAAAAAGACCATGCCCTGCGAAGGGTCGAACGTCTCGTCGTTCTATTGCTGCAACAACAATTCCAACGGAGTCTGCAATGGAAACCACAACTTCCATACGTCATGTACTGCTCATCCTGAGCTGTTGCGCCTGCCTCGGCGCACAAGCCCAGCCCCAGGCCGAAGGCGATGCGCCCAAGGCAGAAAACAAAGCCGAAACCAAGAAGCCAGCCATCGATCATTCCGGCAAGGCGCGCAAGGGCAAGGCGTCCTACTACGCCGACCGCTTCGCCGGCCGCAAGATGGCCGACGGCACGCCGATGAATCCGCACGCCAACATCGCCGCCAGCCGCACCCTGCCGCTGGGCACCACCGCCCGCGTCACCAACCTGCAGAACGGCAAGAGCGAAGTGGTCGAAATCCGCGACCGCGGTCCCTACGTGGACGGCCGCATCGTCGACCTCTCGCCCAAGGTGGCCGAGAAGCTCGACATCAAGGAGCAAGGCGTCGCCCCGGTCGAAGTCGCGCCGATCAAGGTGCCGCAGCCGGATGGTTCGGTGAAGCTCGGCGCGGCTGCAACGTCGGACAAGACCGCCGACACCACCGGTGCGTCAGACACCACGGCCCAGAGCAGCGGCTACTAAGTTTTTTCTTCGGCGCGCATATTGACGTTGCACTGCGTCTAGGCGTTCCCGCGTCAAGCCACTAAGCTGGGCAGGCCTCCACACCAGGAACCTGCATGACGCTCGCCGACATTCCCGCCGCCCTTCTTCCGCACGCGCCCGCCGACGTGCTCGATGCCGCGGGGGCGCCCCGCTTCGGCCGTTATGCCGGTACGGCACAGCGCATCGATTGGCGAGCGCTCGCCGCGCCCTGGAAGCGCGGCCCGCTGTGGCGGCTGCTGCACCACAAGCGCTGGCAATACGTCGCGCTTGCGACCGAGGACCTCTTCTGCGGTCTCGCCGTGGTCGATCTCGGCTGGACCAGCACGATGTTTGCCTATGCCTTCGACCGCAAGGCCGGCCGCGAAGCGGCGGGTGTGTCGCAGGATGGCCTGTC
>SPQI01000154.1 GCA_004570315.1 Oxalobacteraceae bacterium OM1
ACACCACGCAAGCCCTGGCCCGCACGCCGCTCTACAATTTGCACATCGAACTCGGAGCCCGCATGGTGCCGGTCGCCGGCTACGAGATGCCGGTGCAGTATCCGATGGGCGTGCTGAAGGAGCATAACCATACGCGCGCCCAGGCCGGCTTGTTCGACGTCTCGCACATGGGGCAAGTGCGCCTGTCCGGGCCGGATGCGGCCGCGGCACTTGAAACGTTGGTGCCGATCGACGTCGTCGACCTGCCGGTGAACCAGCAGCGCTATGCGATATTCACGGACGAGAAGGGCGGCATCCTGGACGACCTGATGGTGTCGAATGGCGGCGACCATCTTTTCGTGGTGGTGAACGCGGCCTGCAAGCAGCAGGACGTGGCGCACATGCGCAAGCATATCGGCGAGCGCTGCACCGTCGAGGAACTGAGCGACCGCGCGCTCCTGGCGCTGCAAGGCCCGGCAGCCGTCACGGTGATGGCGCGCCTCGCACCCGGCGCGGAAAAAATGATCTTCATGCAGAGCGGCAAGGTGAACCTGGTCGGGGTCGAGTGCTACATCAGCCGCTCCGGTTATACCGGTGAAGACGGCTATGAAATTTCGGTGCCGAACGACAAGGCTGAAGAGCTGGCGCGCCTTCTGCTGGCCCAACCGGAAGTGGCGCCAATCGGCCTCGGTGCGCGCGACTCGCTGCGTCTCGAAGCCGGTCTCTGCCTCTACGGCCATGATATGGACACGGGCACGACGCCAGTCGAGGCCAGCCTCGCCTGGGCTTTGTCGAAGGCGCGTCGTGCGGACGGTGCTCGTCCGGGTGGTTACCTGGGCGCGGAAGCCGTGTTGCAGCAACTGGCGAATGGCGTTGCGCGCAAGCGCGTCGGCCTGCTGATCAAGGATCGCATGCCGGTGCGCGAAGGCGCGGAGCTGGTCGACATGAATGGCACGCCGGTGGGTAAGGTCACCAGCGGCAGCTTTGGTCCGACGCTGGGTGCGCCGGTGGCAATGGGTTATGTACCGACGGAGTTGGCCAAGCTCGGCACGCCGCTGCAAGCCATCGTGCGCGGCAAGCCGGTGCAAGTGGAAGTGGCGAAGACCCCGTTCGTGCCGCAGCGCTACTTCCGCGGCTGAGGCAAGACGATGAGCGATACGAAGACACCCATGCCCGACGTGAAGCCGGTGAAAGCCGGCGAGAAACTGCGCGGTGCGGAAAAGATGGCGCGCATCCCGATCAAGATTGCGCCGACCGAGCCGTCGCAGATGCTGCGCAAGCCCAAGTGGATTCGCGCGGAATTCACCGGCACGAAGGAAGTGCAGCGCCTGAAGGCTATCCTGCGCGAGAACAAGCTGCATACCGTGTGCGAAGAGGCCAATTGTCCGAACCTCGGCGAGTGCTTCAAGGGCGGCACGGCGACCTTCATGATCATGGGCGACATCTGCACGCGACGCTGCCCGTTCTGCGACGTCGGCCATGGAAGACCGAATCCGCTCGATCCGGATGAGCCGGCAAACCTCGCACGTACGATCCAGCAGATGGGCCTGAAGTACGTCGTGATCACCTCAGTGGACCGCGACGACCTGCGCGACGGCGGAGCAGGGCATTTCGTGGCCTGCATCGAAGAGACGCGCAAGCTGAATCCCGGCATCACCATCGAGGTACTCACGCCCGACTTTCGGGGGCGCGTGGACACGGCGCTCGAGATCCTGGCCAAGGCGCCACCGGACGTCTTCAACCACAATCTCGAGACGGTACCGCGCCTCTACAAGCAGGCACGGCCGGGTGCGGACTATGTGACGTCCCTAGAGCTCCTGCAGCGCTTCAAGGCACAGCATCCGGGCATTCCAACGAAGTCCGGCCTGATGCTGGGCCTGGGCGAGACTTTGGAGGAAATCGAGGCCGTCATGCGCGACATGCGGGCATACGGCATCGACATGCTGACGTTGGGCCAGTACCTGCAACCCAGCGCACACCATCTGCAGCTGCAGCGCTACGTGACCCCGGAGGAGTTTGACGCATTGCGCGTGAAGGGTGAGGCGATGGGCTTTTCGCACGTGGCATCCGGTCCGCTCGTACGGTCGTCCTATCACGCCGACCGCCAGGCGCACGGCGTGCTGTGAATTGCGCACGCAACGTGCTGGATGGAAAAGTTTTGCTGCAACAAGGACTTGCAGAACAATTCACATGCTTGTCCACAGAGCTGCCCACAATGAATGTGGGTAACTATTAATCTAGGTAACTATTGACTTTGCTCAAATGAAACTTGGCCCTTGTCGCAACGCAAGACGCTAAGATTCTTTCCGGCTTAGTATGACTTCGGTCCCTTAAGCCTCCCAGGAAGTCATTACCCGCGATGTGCGAACATCGCGGGTTTTTTTTCGTCCGGACTGTCCGGAAACCAGACAAAAATCCGGCGGAGAACCGCCGAAACGCGTCGCCGGCTTGAGTTTGCTCAACGATTTCCGCACGAGAACTCTTCATACTTGCACTCGGAAAATGCTGTGCCGCTGTAGGAAAATCCTTAACAACGTTTAAGCCCACATCGCCATGACCAAGAAGCAAGAAACCGATCGCGTCGTCGAACAACTGATTGAAGCCGTACTCGGCACGGATGCCGGTGTCCGTGAAAAGCACATCCTTCGCGAGAGCCTGCGGGGCCTCGTCCGTCTCGCCAAGGCGGAACAATTGATGGACGTTCGCAATAGCGTCAACCGGCTCACCGGCGCACTCGAACAAAGCCACGCTCGCCGCCGTGCGAAAGCCGTCCTGCTGGCCCAGCGGCTGCCCGGTATCCTGGAGGAAGCCCAGCGCCGTTTCGAATTCAACTGACCTAACTCAGGCGCACACCGGCGTGGTGTGTGCGCCTCAATGGCGGCGCGCCGGTTGCGCGCCGCACGGCTTCCGCGACCGGCAGCAAATCCACGCACCTCCTCGCTTCCTTCCCCTGACTTCCTCCGCTTTACACCCTTTCAATCCGCTGTATAATCGTTTTAGAACGACCGTGCTTTTTAGACAGCGCGCCGACACAACGAGGAGACAGCATGGATTTGAACTACACGGCGGAAGACCTTGCCTTCCGCGACACCGTTCGCGCCTTCCTTGACGCGAATCTCCCCAAAGACCTTCAGCAAAAGGTCCTCAACCACAAGCGGCTGTCGAAGGACGACTTCGTCCGCTGGCACAAGATCGTCGCCAAGCAGGGCTGGGTCGGCACGGGCTGGCCGGTCGAATACGGCGGCACGGGCTGGTCGCCGGTTCAGCGCCACATCTGGGAAGAGGAATGCGCCCGCGCCGGAACGCCGGCCATCATGCCCTTCGGCGTGAATATGGTTGCGCCCGTGATCATGGCCTTCGGCAACGAGGCGCAGAAGCGCCATTACCTGCCGCGCATCCTGAATTGCGACGACTGGTGGTGCCAGGGTTATTCCGAGCCAGGGTCGGGTTCCGATCTCGCATCGCTGAAGACCCGCGCCGAGCGCCAGGGCGATCACTACATCGTGAACGGCCAGAAGACCTGGACCACACTCGCGCAGCACGCCGACATGATCTTCTGCCTCGTGCGCACCGATCCGAACGCACGCAAGCAGGAAGGCATTTCCTTCCTCCTCATCGACATGCATACACCGGGCATCACCGTGCGCCCGATCATCATGCTCGACGAAGAGCATGAGGTGAATGAGGTCTTCTTCGACAACGTGAAGGTCCCGGTCGAGAACCTCATCGGCGAAGAGAACCGCGGCTGGACGTATGCGAAATACCTGCTCGGCCACGAGCGCACCAACATCGCCGCCGTGGGCCGCGCCAAGCGCGAGCTGCAGTTCCTCAAGCGCGTCGCCAACAACCAACGCAAGAACGGCAAGCCGCTGCTCGACGATCCGGTCTACGCCGGCAAGGTCGCCAGCCTGGAAATCGAAATCATGGCGCTCGAAATGACGGTGCTGCGTGTGCTGTCGATGGAAAGCGCCAAGCGCGGTCCCGGCCCCGAAGCGTCGATGCTGAAGGTGAAGGGCACCGAAGTGCAGCAGATGCTGACCGAGCTGATGGTGGAAGCCGTCGGTCCGTACGCCATGCCGTTCGATCCTACCTACCTCGAGGGAGAGCGCGATCACAGCATCACCGGCAACGACGATGCCGCGCCGCTCGCGCCGTACTACTTCAACTTCCGCAAGACCTCGATCTACGGCGGTTCGAACGAAATTCAGAAAAACATCATCACCCAGATGATTCTGGGACTGTGAGGCGACGACCATGGACTTCAATTTCACTCCGGAACAACAGCAATTCCGCGATGCGCTGCGCCGCTTCATCGCGAAGGACTACACCTTCGAGCACCGCAAGAAGATCGTTCATTCCGAACAGGGCGTGTCCGACGCCGCGTGGGGCACGCTGGCCGAGCTGGGCATGACGGCGCTGCCGGTGCCGGAAGAGCAGGGCGGCTTCAACGGTTCGGCCGTCGACATGATGGTCGTGATGCACGAACTGGGCCGCGGCATCGTGGTCGAGCCGTACTTCGCCACGGCGCTCGGCGCGCAGTTCCTGAAGCTGGCCGGCGGCCAGGAAGAACTGCTCGGCCAAGTCGCCGGTGGCGAACTGAAGCTGGCTGCCGCATTGAGCGAGAAGCAGTCGCGCCACGAATTGTTCGACATCGAGACGACGGCCAAGCGCGACGGCGAAGGCTATGTCATCAACGGCACCAAGACGGTAGTGATCCATGGCGGGCAGGCCGGCCAGCTCATCGTGTCCGCACGTACATCGGGCGGAGCGCGCGACCTGCAGGGCATCTCCTTGTTCGTCGTACCGGCCGATGCCGATGGCGTAGCCGTGCGCGATTACCGCACCATCGACGGCATGCGCGCCGCCGATATCACCTTCACCAACACGCGCGTGCCCGCGTCCGCCTTGCTCGGCCAGGAAGGTGCCGGCTGGGACATCCTGGATGCCGCCGCCGACTACGGCGCCACGCTGCTGTGCGCGGAGGCCGTCGGCGCGATGGAAGCGCTCAACGAAGCCACGCTGGAATACTTGAAGACGCGCCAGCAGTTCGGTGTGCCGATCGGTAAATTTCAGGCCTTGCAGCATCGCATGGCGGAGATGTTCATGCAGACGGAACAGGCACGCTCGATGGCGACGCTGGCGGCGGTGAAAGCGTCTTCCGCCGATGCCAACGAACGCCGTCGCACGGTGTCCGCCGCCAAGGCGCGCGTCGGACAGGCCGCGAAGTACGTCGGCCAGCAGGCGGTGCAGCTGCATGGCGGCATGGGCGTCACCGACGAACTGCCGGCCGCGCATCACTTCAAGCGCCTGACGATGATCGAGCTGACGCTCGGCGATACCGACCACCATCTGGCCCGCTTCGTCGCGCAGCCGGATTTCAAGAACGCCGCCTAAGGGCCGAAGGGATCGTCATGGCAGAGCTGAAGTGGTATTTCGAGGACTTCGAGGTCGGCAAGACCATCGAAGTCGGGAAACGCACGGTCGACGAAGCGGAGGTGCTGGAGTTCGCGACGAAGTACGATCCGCAGCCGTTCCACGTCGACAAGGCAGCGGCGGAGAAGTCGATCTACGGCGGCATCATTGCCAGCGGGTGGCACACCTGCGCGATGATGATGCGCCTGATGGTCGACGGCATCCTGCGCGATTCGGCGAGCATGGGTTCGCCCGGGCTCGACGAAGTGCGCTGGCTGAAGCCCGTGCGGCCGGGCGATACGCTGACCGTGTCGACCACCGTGCTTGAAGCCAAGGCGTCGACCAGCAAGCCCGACCGCGGCGTCGTCTCGACGCAATGGGAAGCGCGCAACCAGCACGGCGAGCTGGTCTGCACGGTCAAGGGCATGGGCATGTACAAGCGCCGTCCGGCGCAGGCATAGGGAGACGATATGCGCGTCATCGCATCGGTGGAAGAACTGAAGGGCCTGCTCGGTCAGGAAGTGGCGGTCAGCGACTGGCACGAGATCTCGCAGGAACGCATCAACCTGTTTGCCGAGGCGACCGGCGATCATCAATGGATTCATATCGATCCGGAACGCAGCAAGCGCGAGTCGCCCTACAAGACCACCATCGCGCATGGCTTCCTCACGCTGTCGCTGCTGCCCATGCTGATGGAAAGCGTCATCGACATGCCGTGGGCGAAGATGGGCGTGAACTACGGCCTCAACAAGGTGCGTTTCCCGGCGCCGGTGCCGGTCGGCAGCAAGGTGCGCGCGCGTGCCGCGCTGGCCGAAGTCGAGGACCTGCCGGGCGGCGTGCAGTTGGTGTGGCGCGTGACCATCGAACGCGACGGCGGCGACAAGCCGGTCTGCGTCGCGGAGTCCGTCTCGCGTCGTTACTGGTGATGCTGCTATGGCCCCCGCATGGAGCGGGGGCTGCCTTCTTC
>SPQI01000291.1 GCA_004570315.1 Oxalobacteraceae bacterium OM1
GGGCATCGGCGTGCTGGCCGCAGCCGGCCTGCCCGGCCTGCCGGCCTTGGAGCAGGCCTGCCAGCGCGCCGGCAGGCGCGTCGACACCGCGACGACGCCGACGGCCATCGACTGGACCACCAACGAAGCCATGGATTCTTCGATCGTGCCGCCGGAAGCGCTGCGGACGGTCGTCTCGATGCTGACGGAGGCCGCATGATCGAACAATCGCTACGCTTCGGCCCCGAGGGCGCGCTCATCGGCACGCTCTGCCTGCCCGACCCGGCCCGTCACCCGACCATCGCGCGGACCGGCATCGTCCTGTTCAACGCCGGTATCGTGCATCGCGTCGGTCCGCATCGCATCAACGTGCGCCTGGCGCGCGTGCTGGCACGGATCGGCATACCGTCAATCCGCTTCGATCTCGGCGGCCTCGGCGACAGCGGGCGCAGCGGCGGCGACGCCGGCTTCGAGGCGCAGGCGCAGCAGGACATCAAGGCCGCGATGACCACGCTGGGCGCGGCGGCCGGCGTGCAGCGCTTCGGCCTGTTCGGCTTCTGCTCGGGCGCCTTCCACAGCTACCACACGGCGCTGGCCGACGAACGGGTGACCGGCGTGCTGCTCTACGACGCCTTCCGGTATGCGACTCCACGCTCGCATCTCAACCGCGTGCTCTTGCGCTTCCGGCAGCATGGCGTGGTGCGCAACACCTTGCGCATCGCCGGCCGCACACTGACGCAGTGCATGCAGCGCCTGAAGGCACGCGTCTCGAGCAACCCGGCCGCGCGCGCGTCGAGCATCAGCTTCATTGCCGACACTACGACGCCGTCGGACTTTGCCGCCGGCCTGCGCCGTCTGCTGGACCGCCAGGTCGACGTCGCCATGGTCTTCGCCGGCGACGGCTTCGAGGAGTACAACTACGCCAACCAGTTCCACGACGCCATGCGCGGCTTCGGCGTGGCCGGACGGATTCCGGTCGCCTTCCTGCCCGAGATCGACCATGTCGCGACCAGCAGGGACGGCCAGGCCCGGCTGATGGCGCAAGTCGAGATCTGGGCACGCCGCGTGGCGCTGCCGTCGGCCCCAGTGACCGCCGAACCGCTTCCAGTCAGCCGCTCGGCCACACCAATCCGTCCGGCCGCCATCGTGCTGTCGCGCTCGGTGACGGGCCTCGGTACCGTCCGCTCGCTCGCCAAGGCGGGCGTGGACGTGCATGCCTTCTACTTCGATTCGCACGACCTGGTGCGGCTGTCCCGCTATTGCACCGCCATGCTGGCGGACACCTGCCCGAACGGCGACGCGCTCATCGAAAAGCTGATCGATTACGCCGGCGCGCTGGGCAATCGCCCGGTCGTCGTTCCGACTTGCGACGAGCACGCGCTGCTGCTGGCGCGCGCCAAGGACCGGCTGCGTCCCTTCTGCCGCGTGCTGGCGGACGACGGTGCGCGGCTGGACAGCCTGGTGAACAAGGATGGCCTGTACGCCCATGCGGTGGCGGCGGGCGTGCAGACCATTCCGTATGTGGTCGGCCCCACGCTGGAGGAGGCCGCCGCCTGGAGCACGCAGCATCCGGCGCCTTACCTCGTGAAGCCTTTCTACACCGGCGTGGCGACGGCGCGCATCAAAACCAAGAATTGCGTGTTCCAGAGCCGCGACGAGCTGCTGCGCTTCGTGGCCGAAGGCAGCATGGATGCCCTCATCATCCAGCGGTTGATCCGCGGTGGCGACGGCTACATCTACGACTGCTACGGCTACACCGACCGCAGCGGCCACCTGCTCAGCATGGCCTCGCGCCGGCGCTGGCGCCAGAACACGCCCGACTTCGGCACCTGCACCGCCGGCGAGATTCCGGCCGACCGCTCGACCGAAGAAGTGATCTTTGCCGGCACGCGCCGCCTGCTTGAACAGATCGGCTACCGCGGCATGTTCGCCGTGGAATGGCTGCTGGACCGCAGCTCCGGCGTGTATTACGTCATCGACTTCAATGCCCGTCCCGCCATGGGCGTGGCGCACCTGACCGCCGCGGGGTTGAACCTGCCGGCGCTCGCCTATGCCGACGCGGTCGGCGACGACCTGCAGGACGTCGAGCTCTTCCCGCGCCTGCGCAAGCTGGCGTCGGTGGACTTGCTGCGCGACCTCGAATCCTTTATCGCGAAGCGCCGCTGCAAACAGATCCGGACCGGCGAATGGCTGATCTCGCTGTGCCGCTGCCGCCACTTCTACTACCTCGACTGGCAGGACCCGCTGCCCGGCATTGCCCGCATCACTGACGTGCTGCTGCGCATCCTGTCCTACGTGGCGCGCAAGGCGACGCGGCGCGTGCCGGCGGAATCCGCCGTGTCCGCAACCGGGAGAACCAGCTGATGGGTGCCTCCGCCAAATTCATCGACGCCGTCTCCCGCACCGGCGCACTCGACGTCTCCCTGAAGATGAAGCGCAGCCCGCCGGTGATTCTCATGTACCACGGCGTGACGGCGGCGCGGCCTGCCGCCGGCCCGGTGGCCAACTGCGAGGGCAAGCATCTTGCGCTGGATATCTTCGCCGAGCACCTGCGGATTCTGCGGCGCACGCGTCGCGTGGTGCCTCTGCACGAGATGGTCGAAGGCCTCGCGCGCGGCGAGGCACGCGACAACGAGGTGGCACTCACCTTCGACGATGGCTACGAAAACAACGCCACCGTCGCAGCGCCCTTGCTGGCCGATTTCCGCATGCCCGCCGCCTTCTTCCTGACCACCGGACTGGTCGGCACCGCTGAGGCCATCTGGACGGACAAGGTGGAGATGGCCTTCGATCGCACTGCCAAGACGACCCTGCATCTGCGTGCGACCGACGAGACGCTGCCGCTGCATACGCCGCAGGAGCGGCGGCAGGCGATGCTGCGCACGAAAGCTGTCCTCAAGCGCTTGCCGACGCCGGATTTCCACCATGCGTTCGCCACGATCCTGCATGCGCTCGGCGACCCCGATACGGCGCCGTCCGGCGACTACCGCTTCATGAGCTGGGACCAGGCGCGTGCCATGTCGGACGCCGGCTTCGAGATGGGCGCGCATACCGTCACGCATCCCATCCTGAGCCGCATGCCTTTCGAACAGGCCGCCCACGAGATGCTGTCCAGCCGCGACCGCGTCACGCAGGAAACGGGCGCCTGCAGCAGCACGTTCTGCTTCCCGAACGGGAAGTCTTCCGACTACACGCAGGAACTGCTCGACCTGTGCCAGCAACACTTTAAGGCGGCGCTGTCGACCGAACGCGGCCCGGCACTGCCGGGAGAATTGCTCACGCTGAGACGCCTGTCGCCGTCCGGCGCCGGGCGCGGCGAAAACATCCAGTGGATGCTGTTGCGCGCGCGCTGACACTGCATGGGAACCGCATGAATTTCTTCTATCCATTCGTGAATTTCTTCCAGCCGGGGGTGTTCTGGCCCGCGCTCGCGGACTTGCGCCCGATGCTCCTGCTGTCGGCGATGGCGATGGCCCTGGGCCTGGCAGCCAGGCGCGCGACGCCGCGCGGCGAAGTTTTCCGCCACCCGATCTTCGTCTGGCTCGCAGTGTTCATTCTGCTCCAGCCGATCACCGTCCTGCATTCCGGCCTCGGCTATGCGGTGCAGGAATTTCTTTACTGGCTCAATTACCTGCTCTTCGTCGCGGTCTCGCTGCTGCTGATGCGCAACGAGGCGGCCGTGGCGTCCTACGTGCGCGGCATGATGGCCGGCGCCCTGTTCATCATCGGCTTCGGCATCCTGGCCGTCATCAACGAATGGCCCCAGGCGGTGGGCGGCCGGGCCGGCGCCTACGGCATGTACGAAAACCACAACGACTATTCCTTCCTCATCATCCAGGTCGTGCCCTTCCTCTACATGGCGCGCAAGACGAGCCAGTCAGTCATCATGCGTTTCCTGCTGGCGCTTGGCCTGCTGACCTGCGCGGTCGGCACGCTGCTGTCGCTGTCACGCGGCGGCATGCTGGCGCTGGTGCTGGAGGCGGCCCTAATCATCTTGATCGGCATGGACGGCCGCAAGCGCCTGCTGTGGCTGCCCATTCTCGCCATCGTCGGCGCGGCGGCGATCGGGCTGCAATTCGCCAAGCGCGCCGAGAACCAGGGCGACAACTACACCGCCGCCGACGCCGAGAATTCCCGCCTCGAATTGTGGACCGCGGCCTCCAACATGGTGCTCGACAAACCCTTGCTCGGCATCGGCAGCCGCCAGTTCGGCGAGTACTCGCGAGACTATGGCGAGATCAGCCACGACAACCGCGGCAAGAACACGCACAACACCTATCTCGAAGTATTGACCGGCAACGGCATCATCGGCTTCGCCTGCTTCATCACGCTGATCGCCAAGCTGATCGGCGGCTTGCGCGGGGCAGCAGCCCTGGCGCCGACCGGCTCGCCGTTCCTGGAAGCGATGCGGCGGGCCACGCTCATCAGCTTGTTGTCCATCCTGTTCCGCGCCCTGCTCGACGCCAAGCCGCACGACTGGAGTTTCTACACCCTGGCGGCGATCGGACTGGCGACCATCCTGCTGCAACGGACCGCGGCCGGCCAGGCGGCCGCGTCCACCGCCGAACCGGCCGCCGCTGCGCGACGCGGCATTTCCGCAACCCGGCCGCTGAACGCGGCCCCTTGATTGACGACTGAGGACTGAAGACGCCATGGCAAACATCCAAACCTACGGCAGCCGCGACTGGATCGAGTCGCAATACGCGTCGTCCAACGACGATCCCTGGGGCCTCGACTGGCGCCCGTCGCAGCGCTACCGCTATCAGCGCATGCTCAAGGCGCTGCAGCAGTTCGTCTTTCCCCGGCCGCAGGGCCTGGCGATGGTGGACGTGGGCTGCGCCACCGGCAGCTTCACCGCGATGCTGGCCGGCCTCAACACGGGCACCGACGGCTCGCTGACCGGCATCGACATTTCCGAATCGGCCGTGGTGCGCGCGGCGATCCGCCATCCTGACATTCAGTTCCGCCTGATGGCGCTGGAAGACTGCGCCCGCCAGTTCCGCGGCACGCTCGACGTGGTCACCTGCATGGAGGTGCTCTACTACCTGCCGGACGCGCAGCGCGTCGAGGCGATCCGGCAGCTGAAATCCATGCTCAAGCCGGGCGGCCACCTGCTGGTGTCGTCGATGATCGCGCCGGCACCGTATTTCACGCTGGAGCGGCTCAACGTGCTGGTGTCGCAGGAACTGCGCATCGTCGCCAGCGATGTGCTCTACCTCAAGCCGCTGACAATGCTCGAGAAGTTCCTGATGAAGTTTGGCAACGCTGCGGCCCGCCGCGCGCTGCCGCTCGACGATGCCGACGTGCGGCGCTGGGAAGACGCGGCCAAGAGCCGCGTGCCGCGCCTGGCTGCGTCGCATGCCTACGTGATCGCGCGCAAGGACTGAGGCCATGCGCGTGCTGTGCGTCACGACCTTCTTTCCCAATGCCGCCGATCCGCAGCGCGCGGTGTTCGTGAAGAATCTCGTGCAGGCGATGCGGCGGCGCTGCGCGGTCGATGTGATCTCGCCGGTGCCCTATGTGCCGCCCTTGCCGCCCTTCGGCCACAAGCCCGAGTGGCGGGCGCAGCGGGCGATTCCGTACCGTGAAAGCATCGAAGGCATCGAGGTGCGGCATCCGCGCTTCATGGTCCTGCCGCACCTCGGCTGGCTCTCCGGCGTCGGCTATTTCTTCGGCGTGCTGCGCGCCTTGCGCCGCTGGCGGCGCGAGCTGCCGCCTCAGGAAAGCGGCGTGGTGCATGCGCATTGCGCCTACCCCGACGCGGTGGGCGTGGTGCTGGCCGCCCGGCTGCTCGGCCTGCCCTGCGTCGTGACGGCGCACGGCAGCGACATCAACGTCTATGCGGCCAAGCCGGCGCTGCGCTTCCAGATCCGCTGGGCGCTGCGCAACGCCGCCGGCGTCATTGCCGTGAGCGGCGGCTTGCAGGACAAGATCGCCGGCCTGCTCGACGGTGCCCCGGCGCGCCTGGAACGCGTTCCCTGCGCCGGCTTCGATGCCGCGCTCTTCCAGCCGCAGAAGCCGCATGGCGTGCGTGCGCAGCTGGGCATACCGCCACAGGCGCGACTGGTCGTGTTCGTCGGCCTGCTGGTGCCGATCAAGGGTGTGGAATTTCTCATCGAGGCGTGGGCGAATCTCGCAGCGGCCGGCAAGCTGGGAAGCGACGACCGCCTGGTGTTGCTGGGCGACGGGCCGCTGCGCGCGGCGCTGACGCAAGCCGCGGCTGCGCGGGGCATCGCCGATCGCGTGGTCTTCGCTGGCATGGTGACGCAGCCGGAGGTGGCGCGCTGGATCACCGCCGCCAATGTGCTGTGCCTGCCGAGCCGCAACGAGGGCACGCCCAATGTGGTGGTCGAGGC
>SPQI01000069.1 GCA_004570315.1 Oxalobacteraceae bacterium OM1
GCTTCGGCTTCCGCTCCGGCTGCTGCCAGCGCATCCGCATCGAAGTAATTCCTGATGCATGCAAAAAAGCCGACCCGAGGGTCGGCTTTTTTTATGTCCGTTTTCCTGTGCATTTCCGGCGAATAGGCACCCGCCTTCGCTAGACTTCCAGCCAGCCGAAGCCAGCTTCCTGGCATGCGATCTCGAGCCGTATGCCGCTGGCGCCGACGACACTTTCCAATGCTGCGCGAGCCAATGCCGGCGTGTTGTTTTGCTGGCTCAGGTGTGCGCCGACCACCATCCGCAGATTGGCCTTGTCGAGCGCGTTTAGGATGGCCGCGCTGGTGTCGTTTGCAAGATGCCCGTACGGTCCGCCAATCCGATGCCGCAGGGACGGCGGATACGTAGAGTTCGCCAGCATATCGCGGTCGTGGTTGCATTCAAGGAGTAAGGCATCGCAACCATCCAGTGCGGCGATCAAATGGGGCGTGGACTGTCCCGCGTCGGTCAGGACACCAAGACGACTCTGTCCGTCGGACGCGACATACTGCACCGGCTCCCGGGCGTCGTGCGGCACGGTGTAGGGACGTAGGCAAAGATCGCCCACTACGATGTCCATGCCGTCCCGGCACATGTGGAAGTCGACACCATCCGAGTCTTTTTGCACCGCCTGGTACGTGCCATGCGTGAGCCAGACCGGCATGCCGTATCTGCGCGCGAGCTTGAACACGCCGCCGACATGGTCCTTGTGCTCATGCGTGACGACGATGGCCGCAACATCGGCCGCCGTCAGGCCCAGGCGTTCAAGACGGATTTCGGTTTCCCGGAGGGTGAACCCGCAGTCCAGCATGACAGTGGTGCGGGTCGTTCCGGAGGAGGTGGAAATCAGCAGCGAATTACCTTCGCTGCCGCTTCCTAGACTAGCAAACTTCAATACGAGACGTCTTACTGCAGTTGTTCTTTCAAGAGCGACAGGATCTTGTCGCCGGCGGCGGACTTCTCCGGCTTGCCATCGATGTTGAGGATAGCAACCTGGCTGACCGACCCGCTCGGCCTGACGGAAACCATGTAGCGCGCGGCAGACTTGCCCTTGTCGTCGCCGAAAGAGAACAGGCGCGAGAAGAAGCCCTTGTCGCCCTTCTGCGCATCCTTATCCGGATCGACGTAGCGTACGTAGTAGGTACCCTGTACACGGTCGCGGTCTTCGACGGTAAAGCCGACGCGATCGAGCGCGAGGCCGACACGGCGCCATGCGCGGTCGAAGCTTTCGTCGACTTCCACGACCTTGCCGTTCGCGCCGGAGACCAGCTTGGCGCGCGCACTCGGCGCAGCAGTGTTTTCGACGACTGACTTGGCCTTCGCGTTCTCCATGCCAAGTCGATTCATCAGACGCGACAAGAACTCGGCTTCAAGGTCAGGATCGGCCGGGCGCGGCGTCCAGACGGTCGATTCCTTCTGCTGGCCCACCAGGACTTCCTGCATGCCGCGATGGCTGATGTAAATTTCGGTCGATCCATCGGGTCCGCGCTCCAGGCGTGTGCGGAACTTGTCGCGCTCGCCGGTCGAGTACAGGGAATCGAGGGCCTTGCCGATGGTGTTGCGGATGAAGTCTTGCGGAATCTTGGCGCGGTTTTCCGCCCAGTCGGTCTCCATCACACCAGCTTGCGGATTTTCGACGTTGATCAGGAAGCCGTTGTCCTGCCAGAAGTCCTTGATCTCCGGCCAGAGCGCCTCGGGCGCCTGCTTCACGACCAGCCAGCGCTGACTGCCGGCGCGCTCGATGTGCATGTCGCCCGTCGCACCCTGCGCAATCGCGCCGCCGGTGGCAGCCGGACGCACGCTGGCCTGCTGCGACGAAAAGCTCGATGCCGTGGCCGTACCGCGGGTCGCTTCGGGAATCGCATAACGGTTGTCGCGCTGAAGCTGAGTCAGGTCCGGCGGAATCTCGAGCGACGGCGCCTTGCCGCTGCTCTTGTAGTCGAGGCGGTCTCCTTCGAGCAGGTTGCCGATGGAGCTGCAACCGGCGAGACCGGCCAGGGCGAGGCCATAGATCAGTCCGCGTTGGGCCAGTTGCGATGTCTTGCGAGTAGTCATGTCGATGCCGATGGTGAGTGGTGTGACTTGCCTTTTTGCAACTTCGGGCGGCGCTATTGTAATACACCCGAATCGCGCAGCGCGGCACGGACGGCCGGCTGGAATTCCGCGGCGAGCGGCGCGAGCGGCAGGCGAATGCCGGATTCGATCAGGCCCATCTCGACCATGGCCCATTTCACCGGAACCGGATTGGGCTCGACGAAGAGCTTGTTGTGCAGCGGAAGCAGCTTGTTGTTGAGGGCGATCGCCTCGGCGACGCGACCTTCCATCGCGGCCTTGCACAGCAGGTGCATGGAGCGCGGCGCGACGTTGGCAGTGACCGAGATGTTGCCCTTGGCGCCGCAGAACATCAGTGCCATTGCCGTCGGATCGTCGCCGGAATAGACGGCGAAGGTTTCCGACGCCAGGCGCATCAGGTCGGTGCCGCGGCCGATGTTGCCGGTGGCTTCCTTGATGCCGACGATGCCCGGAATCTGAGCCAGGCGCAGCACGGTCTCGTTCGACATATCGGCAACGGTGCGGCCCGGGACGTTGTACAGGATGACCGGCAGATCGACGGCCTCCGCAATCTTGCGGAAGTGGCCGTACATCCCTTCCTGCGTCGGACGGTTGTAGTACGGGACGACCTGCAGCGAAGCGTCGGCACCCACGTTCTTCGCGAAGCGGGTCAGCTCGATCGCCTCGGTGGTGGAATTGCCGCCGGTGCCGGCGATGATGGGGATGCGTTTGGCGGTGTGCTCGACAGCGACCTTGATCAGCTCGCAATGCTCGTCGACCGAGACGGTCGGCGATTCGCCGGTCGTACCGACGATGACGATGCCGTCAGTTCCTTCCGCGATGTGCCAATCGATGAGCTTGCGCAGGCCCGGCAGGTCGAGGCTGCCATCCGGGTGCATGGGAGTGACGATTGCGACGATGCTGCCCTGAATCATGGTCTGTTTAAGTGTGGAAAGAGGAAAAAACCGATTGTAACGGAACGAGCGTTCGCTGGGGCGTATCCGGCGGCAGAATCAGTCAAGCGCGAATGCTTCCGGTGCGCCTCGCACTGCCGCTTTGATCACGCAGATGCGCTGGACCATCGCCGGCTTCGGCTGGGTGACGTAGCCGTCCTCGTAGGCCAGCACGTGGGCACCGTCTCTCGCGAGGTGACGCAGCAGTTCGCCGGGCGCGAGCAGGAAAGCAGGATTCGACGGCTTGCCGAATCGTTCATTGCCTTGTGCAAAAGTCTCGTAGACGAGCACGCCGCCCGGAACGAGGCTTTCCCACAGGCGGGGGAACAGAGGACGATGCAAATAATTCGTCACGACGATACCGGTGAAGCGGCGACTCGCAAATGGCCATTGTGCGCCGTCCGGGCCGGATTCCAGATCGGCCTGCACCGGCACGATGCCCGGACCGGCAGCACGAGCAAGCGCCTCGCCATCGCGGTCGACTGCAATCACCGTGTGGCCGAGCGAGGCGAGCAGGCGCGCATGCCGGCCTCCGCCGCAGGCCACGTCGAGCACCTCGCCCGCCGGAATCCAGCGTGCAAAGCGGGCCACCCAGACGGATGGCCGGTCGAGCGCAAGATGACTTTCGCCGGAGCCCATCACGGAGTGCAGATTCAGCTGTAGTCCAGGCCCATTGCTTCGCGCACGTCGCGCATGGTTTCCTGCGCCAGCTTGCGCGCCTTGTCGCAGCCGTCAGCGACGATGGCGCGGACCAGCGACGGATCGTCGAGGTACTGCTGCGCGCGCTCGCGCATCGGCTCCTGCTCTTTCAAGATGCCGTCGATGACAGGCTGCTTGCACTCCAGGCAGCCGATGCCGGCCGAACGGCAGCCTTTGGCTGCCCAGTCCTTCGTCGGCTCGTCGGAATACACTTTGTGCAACTGCCAGACCGGGCATTTCTCCGGCTCGCCGGGGTCCGTGCGGCGTACACGCGCCGGATCGGTCGGCATGGTGCGCACTTTCTTGGTCACGGTGTCCTTGTCGTCGCGCAGCGCAATCGTATTGCCATAACTCTTGGACATCTTCTGGCCATCGAGGCCGGGCATGCGCGACGCCTCGGTGAGCTTCACCTGCGGCTCGACCAGGATGAGCTTGCGACTACCTTCGAGATAACCGAACAGACGCTCAAGATCGATCATCGACAAATTCTGCGCTTCGTCCAGCATGGCCTTCGCCTGCGCCAATGCGTCGTCGTTGCCCTGCTCCTGGAACTGCGTGCGCAGTTCGTTGTAGAGCTTGGCGCGCTTGCTGCCGAGCTTCTTGACGGCTTCCTGCGCCTTTTCCTCGAAGCCTTTTTCCTTGCCGTAGAGGTGGTTAAAGCGGCGAGCGATTTCACGCATCATTTCGATGTGCGGAATCTGGTCCTCGCCCACCGGTACCTGGGTGGCGCGATAGATCAGCACGTCGGCGGCCTGCAGCAGCGGATAGCCGAGGAAGCCGTAGGTCGCTAGGTCGCGGTCGGCAAGCTTTTCCTGCTGATCCTTGTAGGTCGGGACGCGCTCGAGCCAGCCGAGTGGCGTGGCCATCGACAGCAGCAGGTGCAGTTCGGCGTGCTCCGGCACCCTGGACTGGATAAACAGCGTCGCCTGCGAGGGGTCGACGCCGGCGGCGAGCCAGTCGACGAGCATGTCCCAGGTGCTGGTCTCGATGATGCTCGGATCGTCATAGTGCGTGGTGAGCGCATGCCAGTCGGCGACGAAGAAGAGGCAAGGCACTTCGCTTTGCATCTTGATCCAGTTTTTGAGGGCACCATGGTAGTGGCCAAGGTGCATGGCGCCGGTCGGGCGCATACCGGAAACAACGCGGTCTGGGTACATGATCGTCAGGTCAGAAGAAAACTCAGGGGGTAAACGAGGACGCGCAGCGCGATCTCTGCAAGGCCGCGCACCGGATTCATCCAGTACGCCAGCAGATTGAAATACACCAGCGCGAGAACGATGAAGAAGCCGTAGGGCTCCAGCTGTGCGAACTTGTAGGCGAGGCGGTTGGGCAGGACGCTCGTCAGCACCCGGCCGCCGTCGAGCGGCGGAACCGGAAAGAGATTGAAGGCGAACAGCATCAAGTTCACGCCGATGCCGGCCTTGGCCATCTCCATGAAGAAGGCTTCTTCGACATTGAACGAGCGCTGGACCATATAGAACACCAGCCAAAGCAGCGCCATGACAAAATTGGCCATCGGGCCAGCGAGCGCGACCCAGGCCATGTCGCGCTTGGGTTTGCGCAGGTTGCGGTAATCGATCGGGACCGGCTTCGCGTAGCCGAGCAGCACCGGGCTGCCGACCATGAACAGAATGGCCGGAATGATAATCGTCCCGAACGGGTCGATGTGGCGCACCGGGTTGAGGCTCATGCGACCTTGCACGTAGGCGGTGGCGTCGCCGAAAAACTTTGCGGCGTAAGCGTGCGCCGCTTCGTGCAGCGTAATCGCGAACAGCACCGGCAGTGCATAGACTGCAATCTTTTGAATCAGCTCATCCATCAGGGGATTTTATCAGAGGGCTACAGCCCGAACGGGGCCGCATCGCCGCGGCCTTGGCGAATCAATTCCGGCTCGCTGCCGGTGAGGTCGATGACGGTCGTGGGGTCGAGGCTGCAGGGACCGCCGTCGATAACAAGCTCGATCTGCCGCTCCAGACGCTCGCGCACCTCTTCCGGATCGTTGAGCGGATGATCGTCGCCTGGGAGGATCAGCGTGGTGCCGAGCAAGGGCTGGCCCAGCTCCTCGAGCAATGCTTGCGCAATCGCGTGTTCGGGCACACGCAAACCGATGGTCTTGCGTGAAGGATGACTGAGGCGCCGAGGGACTTCCTTGGTCGCCTCGAGGATCACGGTGTACGGACCCGGCGTCGCGGCCTTCAGCATGCGGTACTGGCGGTTGTCGACCTTGGCGTATTGCGCAATCTCGCTGAGATCGCGGCAGAGCAAGGTGAGGTGATGCTTCTCGTCCACGTGGCGGATGCGGCGCAACCGCTCGACCGCCGCCTTGTCGTCGAGATGCGAGACGAGTGCATAACTGGAATCGGTCGGCAAGGCGACGATGCCGCCGCCATGCACGATTTGCGCCGCCTGCTTGATCAGGCGCAGCTGCGGATTCTCGGGATGGATCTGGAAATATTGGCTCATAAAAAGACGGCGGCGGCAGTCCGGAGACGCCGCCGCCAATGTCTGGCGTTATTGCGCCGCCCGTAGCGCGGCGATGCGTTCTTCGAGGACCGCGTTGGTCGGGTTCGAGATGCGCGAGTAGACGTGGCCGGCGCGTTCCATGTTGAAC
>SPQI01000308.1 GCA_004570315.1 Oxalobacteraceae bacterium OM1
GCCAAGGCGCTGACGCAAGCCTGCATCGCGCAGGCCCGGCAGGACGGCAATGCGCAAGTCATCCTGCACACCACCCGGCCGATGCAGGTGGCGTGGTCGATGTATGAAGGCATGGGATTTCGCCGCGCGCCGGAACTCGACTTCGCCCAGGGCGCGCTGGAGGTATTCGGCTTCCGGCTCGCCGTGTAAAGGCGGCGTGGCGGGCGGCTCAGCCTGCCGCGCGCAGCTTGCGCATCACTTCCGAGATGCGATAGGGCTTGACGATGAGCTGGAAGGAATCGATGTCGGCATTCTCGGCGCGCAGCACCGGCGCGGGATAGCCCGACGCCAGCAGCACCTTCAGCGTCGGCGCCAGTTCGCGCGCCTTGCGGCCGAGTTGGATGCCGTTCATCTCGGGCATGGCCACGTCGCTGAAGAGCACGTCGATGTCCGGCGTGCGCTGGAGGATTTCCAGTGCATCCCGGCCGTTGTTCGCCGAGAACACTTCATAGCCGAGGTTGCGGAAGAGTTCGACCGCCATGTCGAGCACGTCCGGCTGGTCGTCCACCACCAGCGCCTTCTCGCGGGTGTCGCTGCCGCGGTAGCCGGCGTCGTCGCCGGCTGCGTCCGCCAGTGCGGGCAGGTAGAGCGAGATCGCGGTGCCCTCGCCGACGGTCGATTCGATGTGCAGCTCGCCGCCCGACTGCTGCACCAGTCCGTAGACCTGGCTCAGGCCCATGCCGGTGCCCTTGCCGATCGGCTTGGTGGTGAAGAACGGCTCGACGGCGCGCTTGACGACGTCCGGCGGCATGCCCGAGCCGTTGTCGGCCACGGTGACCCTGACGTAGCGCCCGGCCGGCAGACTGCCGACCTGATCTGCGGCCAGCTCCTCCATCTGCGTGCTCAGCACGATGCCGCCGCCATCGGGCGTGGCATCGGCGGCATTGACGATGAGGTTGAGCACCGCCGCCTCGAACTGCGGCGCGTCGATCATGACCGCCGGCAGCTGCGGGGCCAGCGTGATGTGCATCGCCACCGTGTTCTTCGCGGCCCGGCGCAGCACGGCTTCGAAGGAAGCGATCACCGCGTTGAGATTGTGCCGCTCCTGCTTGAGGGGCTGCTGGCGCGCGAAGGCGAGCAGCTGCTGCGTCAGCGTGGAGGCGCGCTCGGCCGCACGCTGCATGCCGTCGACCACCTTGCCTCCCGTCGGGCTCTGCACTTCCCGGCGCAGCAGTTCGAGCCCGCTGACGATCACGTTCAGCAGGTTGTTGAAGTCGTGCGCCACGCCACCGGTGAGCTTGCCGATGGCTTCAAGCTTCTGAGACTGGAACAACGCCTCGCGGGTGCGCTCGAGCGCAGCGGCCGCCTCGCGCCGCTCGGTGACGTCGCGCGTCACCTTCGCGAAGCCGATCAGGCTGCCCATCTCGTCGCGGATGGGATCGACCACGACGTGCGCCCAGAACACGGTACCGTCCTTGCGCACGCGCCGCCCCTCGCTTTCGAAGCGCCCTTCGCGCGCGGCGATGGCAAGCGCGCGCTGCGGCATGCCGGCGGCGCGGTCTTCCTCGGTATAGAAACGGGCGAAATTGGAGCCGATGACTTCCTGCTGCTCGTAGCCCTTGATGCGCTTGGCGCCGGCGTTCCAGTTGGTGATGGTGCCGTCCGGGCCGAGCATGTAGATGGCGTAGTCGGTCACCCCCTCCACCAGCAGGCGGAAGCGCTCTTCGCTCTCGCGCAGGGCGAGGGCGGCCTGCTTGCGCTCCGTGATGTCGCGCGTGATTTTCGCGAAGCCGACCAGTTCGCCGCTTTCGTCGCGGATCGGGTCGAGCACCACGCTGGCCCAGAAACGCGTGCCGTCCTTGCGCACGCGCCAGCCTTCGCCTTCGAACTTGCCCTCATCGATAGCCGTCTGCAGCGTGCGCGCCGGCATGCCCGCGGCGCGGTCTTCTTCGGTGTAGAAACGTGAAAAATGCTGGCCGATGATTTCCTCGGCCTCGTAACCCTTGAAACGCCGCGCGCCGGCATTCCAGCTGCGCACGATGCCGTCCGGCGACAGCATGTAGATGGCATAGTCGGCAACCGCCATGACGAAGCTGCGAAAGCGTTCGGCTTCGATCGGGGTCATCGGTTGCGTTTTCGAAAGTGTTGTCATCGTCGTCTGGTAGGGAACGCCGCGGCGATGCGGCCGGCGCGGAGGGCCGGAGGCGTTCGGTGCTGCACGGAACAGGACTGCCTGCACGCATTCCTGCGGTTGACGAATGCACCACATGGCGCTGGCACGCCGCATCGTCATCGACATGACGGCATTCTACTGAAGAAAGGCGGACGGGTCAGGCAGGCGAATGTGAATGCTCTGTTGCAATTGACGTAGCGCAAGAAAACTTGCCGACGGGATTTACGGCAGCGTCCGCCGCAGTGCCTCGAAGAACAATTCCGATTGCAGGCGCTCGCCCTGGCTCTGTGCCGCCACGCGGCCGGCGAGCGTTGCGTCCACCGGTACGAGGCGGCGCCCCGTCGATTCGGCGATCACCTGCGCGGCACAGGCACGTTCCAGGTAGTAGAGATCGTCATAGGCATGGTCGATGCGCTCGCCGCAGACCACGACACCGTGGTTGCCGAGGAAGACGACGTCGGCGCCCTGCATGGCGCGCGCGATGCGTTCGCCTTCCGCCACATCGAGCGCGAGCCCGTTGTACTGGTCGTCCACCGCGATGCGCCCATGGAAGCGCATCGCGTTCTGCGACAGCGCGGTGTCGATGGTTCGTCCTTCGGTGAGCGTCAGGGCGGTGGCATAGGGCATGTGCGTATGCAGCACGCAGGCCTTGCCGGCGATGCGATGGATGGCCGCGTGGATGAACATGGCGGTCGGCTCGACGTCGTGGCGACCGGCCAGCCTGGTGCCGTTGTCGTCGACCAGCACGATGTCGTCCGCCTGCACTTCGCTCCAGAGCAGTCCGCGCGGATTCAGCAGAAATAGCGAGGCATGGCCCGGTACGGCGACGCTGAAGTGATTGCAGACGCCCTCGCCGAGACCATGGTGCGCCGCCGCGCGCAGCGCGAGCGCAAGGTCGGCGCGCAACCGGGACGTGGCGGGGGAATGGAACATGTCTTCATGAATCGATGCGGGCATGCCGGGTTCTCCTGACGTGGTCTGCGGCGAGCATAGCACTTCATGGGGTTGGGCCGGACCCGCCCCTGCGCTTCATCAGCGTCAGCACGGCGGCCACCAGTTCGCCCGGCTCGATCGGCTTCGTCAGATGCGAATCGAAGCCGGCCAGCAAGGCGCGTTCGCGATCCTGTCCACGCGCGAAGGCGGTCACCGACGACGCCGGCACCTCGCGATTCGGACCCGGCGTGCCGCGCAGCCAGGCGATCAGCGAAAACCCGTCCTCGCCCGGCATGCCGATGTCCGACAGCAGCACATCGAAGCGTTGCGCGGCCAGCGCACGGCGCGCCTCGGCCGCGTTCGATACGGCGGTTACCTGCGCGCCGTACACGGTCAACACGCGGCGGATGAGCTCCAGTGTGTCGGCGTCGTCATCCACCACCAGCACCTGCATGTCGCGCAGCCGCTCGTACTGCAGATTGGCGGATCCGGCCCGCTCGAATTCCCGCACCCGCTCTTCGCGCATGACCGCCACCGGCAGCTGCACCGTCATCCGTGTGCCGCTGCCCGGCCCCTTGCTCTCGGCCCGGATGGTGCCGCCATGCATGTCCACCAGGCTCTTGACGACCGACAGGCCGATGCCGAGACCGCCGTGGCGCCGCGTCGGCCCGCCATCGCTCTGCCGGAAGCGGTCGAAGATGTGCGGCAGGAAGGCCGGATCGATGCCGATGCCGTTGTCCTCGACCGTGATGCGCACCGACGACGCCACATGCTCGACGCTCAGTACCACCCTGCCGCCTTCCGGGGAGAACTTGACGGCGTTGTCGAGCAGGTTGACCGCCACCTGCTGCAGTCGCGCTGCATCCCCGCGCACCGGTGGCGGCCCCGGAGCGAAGCGGGTCACGATGTCGATGTGCTTGCGCGACGCCGCCTGCTGCACCGTCTCGACGGCCGTGCGCATCGCGGCCAGCAGGTCGACCGGACCGAGATCGATGCGCAGCGTGCCGGACACGATGCGCGACATGTCGAGCAGGTCGTCGATGAGCTTGGCCTGCGCATGCGCATTGCGCTCGATGACGGCGAAGGCCTTCAGTTCCTCCTCGCGCCCGATGCGCTGCAGCTGCAGCAGCTGCGCCCAGCCGAGGATGGCGCCGAGCGGCGTGCGCAGTTCGTGCGACACGGTGGACAGGAACTCGTCCTTGAGCTTGTTGGCGCGCTCGGCTTCGATGCGCGCCGCGCGCTCGCGCTCCAGCAGATCGTTCAGGTGCAGGTCGCGCTCGCGCACCGCCTGGCGCGCGGCCATGAATTCCAGCGCCGTCTTCACCGCCGCCGGCAGCTTGGCGAATTCGTCGCGCCGCTTCACGATGTAATCCGAGAGCCCGGCCTTCATGCCGGTGCTGCACACCTCTTCGCTGCCCGTGTTGGTGAACATGATCACCGGCCGCTCGGGATGCGCCTGCTTGAGCCGGGCCAGAATTGCGAGGCCGTCGCTCCAGTGCAGTCGGTAGTCGGTGATGGCGCATTCGAAGTCGTCCCCGGCGTGGCGCTCGAACTCCGCTGCCGTACCGATCTCGATGAACTCGGCGCGCGGGAAGGCGCTCGCGACGGCACGCCGCGCAAGCGCGCGGTCGTCCGGGTTGTCGTCGATGAGCAGGATGCGTTCCGGCGGGTTCATGAGGCTTCCTGGATGCGTGGCGGGTTGACGTTGAGGGTCAGCCAGTAGAGGCCGATGGCGCGCAGCAGTTCCGTCGTCTCCTGCGGACTGGCCGGCTTGCGCAGATAGGAATTGGCGCCCAGCGCATAGGCGCGCTGCACATCGATCTGTTCGGTCGAGGTGGTGAGGACGACCACCGGCAGCATCGCCAATCGCGGATGCGCGCGGATCCATGCCAGCACTTCATGGCCGCTGCGCCGCGGCAGCTTCAGGTCGAGCAGCACGACCGTGGGCAGCGGCCGCGGGCCGATGGCGTCGAGGTGACGCATCGCCTCCTCGCCGTCGCGCACCACCTGCACCGGCGCGGTGACGCCGGCCTTGCGCAGCGCCCGCAGCACCAGGATGATGTCGTCTTCGTTGTCCTCGACCAGCAGGATGCTGGGGCTCTCGTTCATGGTGACTCTCCTTCCATGGCATCCGCCGCCCGCAACTCGATCCAGAAACACGACCCGCCTTCCGCCCGCCCGTCCATGCCGCAGGCGCCGCCCATGCGGCGCGCCGCCTTGTCCACGATGGCAAGGCCGATGCCGGTGCCGGCATATTCTTCCTGTCCGTGCAACCGTTCGAACGGCCGGAAGATCCGCGCCCGCTGCTCGGGGGGAATGCCGATGCCGTTGTCTTCCACCCACAAGCGCACGCACGCGCCGCGCCGTTCGCTGCGCACGCGCACGTGCGGCGGCACGCCCGGACGGCTGAACTTGATCGCGTTGGACAGCAGGTTCTGCACGATCTGCACGCAGGCCGCGGGATTGGCGCGCACCGCGTGCAGCGACTGGCCGACGTCGATGCGCGCACGGGCCGCACCGATTGCGTCCGCCAGCAGGCGCAAGGCTTCCGCCACCACGTCGTCGAGCGGAACGCGCGTCAGCGGCAGATCGACCCGCGCCAGCCGCGCGAATGCGAGCAGGTCGTCGATCAGTCCCTCCATGCGTGCGGCGGCCCGGCCGATGCGCATCAGGTAGTCGCGGCCGACGGCATCGAGCCGCTCGGCATAGTCTTCCGCCACCGCATCGGCAAAGCCCTGGATGCCGCGCAAGGGCGCGCGCAGGTCGTGCGCCACCGTGTAGCTGAAGGCTTCGAGCTGGGTGTTGGCGTCACGCAGTTCGGCGTTCACTTCGGCCAGCTCCTCGGTACGCTCGGCCACGCGCCGCTCGAGCGACTGGTTGAGTTCGCGCACTTCCGATTCGGCCTGCTTCAGCGGCGTGACGTCGGACAGGATGCCGCACAGTCCCTGCACCCGGCCGTCGTTGTCGCGCAGCGGCACTTTCGCGAACACGAAGTGATGCAGCGTGCCGTCGTTCGCCTGCAGGGCCGCTTCCTCGGCGTACACCGGCTCGCCGCGCGCGAGCACCGCATGGTCGCTGGCTTCGTCGCGCGCCAACTGCGGCGGCGGAAGCAGCTCGGCCGCCGTCCTGCCGAGCGCCGCCTCCGCCGCCATGCCGTGAAAACGTTCGAAG
>SPQI01000428.1 GCA_004570315.1 Oxalobacteraceae bacterium OM1
CGCTTGCGCCCTGGCATGTGCAGACCGACGACGACTGCCTCGACCTGCATTTCCAGCCTGAAGGCGCGCGCCGCGAGGACAAGAACCTCGTCATCGCCGCCTCGCGCTATGTGCAGCCCATCGGCAGCTTCAGCGGCTGGGTGCGCGCCGACCGCACCGCCCCCATGCGCAGGGTCGAACGCCTGGCCGGCGTCACGGAAGACCATCGCGCACGCTGGTAAGTCCCGCCGGCGATTGCAGTACATCAATGGCGAAAGGGCGGCCGTGACATAAGGTGTAAGGAGCGCCGCAAGCCACGCGGCGATCGTCCCGCCGCGACTCTGTGACTCTGTGACTCCGCCTCCCTCCGCCGAAGAAGAATTGCTCGACGATACCGACAAGCGCGCGCTGCGCGTGGAGGTCTCCGTCAAATCCATGATCCAGATGGTGCTGGTGCTGACCGGCGTCTGGGCGCTGGTGCGGCTGTTGCCGGTGGTGCTGGTGCTGATCACGGCGCTGTTCATCGTCGGCACGCTCAGCCCGATGGTGGAATGGTTCGTGCGCCGCGGTTTCAGTCGCGGCGCGGCGATCGGTCTGGTGTTCTCGGCGCTGGTGCTGGGGACGCTCGCTGTCTTCACCTTCACGCTGCCCACGCTGGTCGCGCAGGTGGGCGACCTGATCGAGCAGGAGCCTGCGCTGCGCGCGCGCGTGGTCGAATTCCTGGCGCAGTCGCGGCTCACCTCGGCGCTGGCGGAATACCTGCGCAATGTGCGCTACGACGCGCTGTTCAAGGACTCCGCAGCCACCGTGTTCGCCGTCTCCAAGAGCGTCCTCGAGGTGCTCGCCTACGGCGCCGGCGCCGTCTTCCTTGCGCTCTACATGATGATCGACCGCGACCGGCTGCGCGGCGCGCTGTTCGCGCTGGTGCCGCGGCGCAACCACATCCGGCTCTCGCGCATCATGATCAACCTGCAGACCATCGTCGGCGGCTACATCCGCGGCCAGGTGATCACCTGCCTGATGATGGCGTGCTTCCTCTTCCTGCTGCTCTCGCTCACCGGCGTGCCGAACGCGCTGGCGATCTCGGTGTTCGGCGGCATCGCCGACCTGCTGCCCTTCCTCGGCATCTTCCTCACCATGGGACCGGCGGTGGCGGCGGCAGCCACCGTCAGCACGGTGGCGCTGGTCATCGTCTTCACCGTGCTGCTGGCCTACGAGGAATTCGAGAGCCGCGTCATCATTCCGGTGGTCTACGGCCGCGCGCTGCGCTTGCCCTCGTCGGTGGTGCTCTTCGCGCTGATCACCGGCGCCACGCTGATGGGCATCGTCGGCGCCCTGCTTGCCTTGCCAGTGGCGGCCGCGGTGCTGATGCTCATCGACGAATTGCAGGTGGAACTGCCGGGCGAACCGGAGCAGCCCGAACTCGACGAGGCCAAGGAGCGCGATGCCCGGCACGAGCGCGAATACGAACGCCGCACCGAAGGGCTGCCGGTCGAGAAGGCGGCAGCGGTCGCGGTGCGCATCACCGAGCGCATGCGCAAGGAACAGGAACCGCCGGCCTGAGCGGGAACTCTACCGTGGGTTAATCACAGACAGGGAACCCGCAGATGAACATCCTCATGGTCCTCACCTCCCACGACCAGCTCGGCAATACCGGCAAGAAAACCGGTTTCTGGCTGGAAGAATTCGCCGCACCCTATTACGTCTTCAAGGACGCCGGCGCCAATGTCGTCGTCGCTTCGCCCCAGGGCGGACAGCCGCCGCTCGATCCCAAGAGCGACCAGCCCGACGCGCAGACCGACGCCACCCGCCGCTTCGCCCAGGACAAGGCAGCGCAGGAGCTGCTCGGCAACACCGTGCTGCTGTCCAGCGTCGACTGGGAGGAATTCGACGCGGTGTTCTATCCCGGCGGCCATGGTCCGCTGTGGGATCTCTCCGAGGACCAGGACTCGCTCACCATGATCCAGTCCATGACCTCCGCCGGACGCGTGGTGGCCGCGGTGTGCCATGCGCCGGGCGTGTTCCGCCATGCCAAGAAGCACGATGGGCGCTCCATCGTGGAGGGCAAGCGGGCGACCGGTTTCACCAACACCGAAGAGGAGGCGGTGGGCCTGACCAAGGTCGTGCCCTTCCTCGTGGAAGACTCGCTGAAGAAGGGCGGTGCCATTTACGAGCGCGGCCCGGACTGGGCGCCCTACGTGGTGGTGGACGGACGCTTGATTACCGGCCAGAACCCGGCCTCGTCCGCGCCCGCTGCAGAGGAGGTGCTGAAGGTGCTGCGCAAGGAACCGCCGGTGCACTGATGCATAACCTTATGCGAATCGATTCCTTGCCGCAGCAAGACCTGCGGCGGGATGATCACCATCCTTTCCTCATTCCAGGAGGCACATCATGAGACCAAGCAAAACCGCCTTCCTCGCCCCAGTCGTACGTTCGGCCTTCGCGCTCGCGATCGCCGGCGCCGCCTGCATGGCGCAGGCCGCTGATCTGCTCGACACCGTGAAGTCGCGCGGCACGCTGCGCATCGGCGCGGAAGCGACCTACCCGCCGTTCAACTTCAAGGACCAGAAGACCGGCGAGCTCACCGGCTTCGACGCCGACGTCGCCCGGCTCGTCGCCAGCAAGCTCGGTGTGAAGCCGGAGTTCGTGACGACCGAATGGAGCGGCATCCTCGCCGGCCTCGCCGCCGGCAAGTTCGACGTGATCGTGAACCAGGTCGGCATCACCGAAGAGCGCAAGCGCACCTTCGATTTCTCCGAGCCCTACACCATCTCCAGCGCGCAGCTGATCCTCAACCGCGACGACACGCGCAACTTCAAGGGCCTGGACGACCTGAAGGGCAAGCGCGTCGGCGTGGGCCAGGGTTCCAACTACGAGAAGAAGGCGAAGGCCGTGCCCGGCGTCGAGGTGAAGAGCTATCCGGGCGCACCGGAATACCTGCAGGACCTTGCCGCCAAGCGCATCGACGCCGCCTTGAACGACAGTCTCATGGTCAACTACCTGATCAAGACCTCCAACCTGCCGCTGAAAGCCGGGGCGCCGATCGGCGACGTCGAGAAGATGGGCATCCCGTTCAAGAAGGACAACCCGAAGTTCAAGGCAGCGATCGACAAGGCGATTTCCGACGCCAAGGCCGACGGCAGCCTGAAGGCCATTTCGATGAAGTGGTTCGGCGTCGACGTCACGCAGCCGCCTTCGGCCCGTTGAGCGCGCTCTCGCGTTGCAGCCACGCCACCCGGGTCCGCTGAACGATGGGACTCGGGGAACTCCTGCGCCTGGCCGCGCCCGCCATGCTGACCGGGCTCGGCTACACGCTGATGTTCGCGTTTGCCTCCATGGTCGGCGGGCTGGTGATCGGCTTCCCGCTGGCGGTTATGCGCATCACGCATTGGAAGCCGCTGCGCTGGATCGCCACGACCTATGTAAGCCTGATGCGCGGCACGCCGCTGCTGGTGCAGGTTTTCGTCATCTACTACGGATTGCCGAGCATCGGCATCGAGTTCTCGCCGTTGACCGCGGGCATACTCGCGCTCAGCCTGAATGCCGGCGCGTATCTCTCGGAAAGCATCCGCGGCGCGGTGCTGGCGGTGAGCCGCGGGCAATGGGAAGCGAGCTACAGCCTGGGATTGAACTACGCGCAGACGCTCAACAGCATCATCATCCCGCAGGCGCTGCGCGCGGCGGTGCCGGCGATGAGCAATACGCTGATCAGCCTGATCAAGGACACCTCGCTGGTGTCGGTGATCACGGTGACGGAGCTGCTGCTGGCGACGAAGGAAGTGATCGCGACGACGTTCCAGCCGCTGCCCTTGTATCTGGCGGCGGCGGGGGTGTATTGGGTGATCAGTGCGTGCTTTGAGGTGATGCAGCACCGGTTCGAGCGGAGGTTGCGGCGGGGGCTGCGGTAGAAATCGAACGAATCGGATGTGGCGCAACGCTCAGGAACGCGCCGCCCGCATCACCTGCTCCAGCAACCCCGGCATCGCATCCCTTCGCACCAGCGCCACATCCCCGGCGCGCACCGCACGCTCCACATCCGCCATCACATGCTCGAAGAACCCGCTCGGCTGGACCTCGCCGGACGCATGCATGCCGAACCACGAATCCCGCCCGGCACGCTTGGCCATGTAGAGGCACTGGTCGGCCAGCTCCACCACCTGCGACCACGACAGCAGGCGCGGCTGCTTGGGCACGAAGGGGAAGCAGGCGAAGCCGATGGAGCAGGTCTTGTCGAGACGCACGCCTTCGGCAACCTCGAACGGCGTTTCCGCGACCGCATGGCGCACGCGTTCGGCCAGCATCGGCGCCTCGGCGCGGTTGGTGGCGCGGGCCACCACCAGGAATTCCTCGCCGCCCCAGCGGATGATGTGGTCCGCATCGCGGAACACGGCCTGCAGGCGCTTGCGCATTTCCACGAGCACGACGTCGCCGGCCGCATGGCCGTAGGTGTCGTTGACCGACTTGAAATGGTCGAGGTCGACCATGAAGAACACCATGTCGGCGTTGATCTCGGGCAGCGGCGCGGCGGTCTTCGCCCACTCGTCGTAGCGGCGCAGCGTGATGGCGACGTCGCTTTCCACATGCTGCAGCAGGAAGCGGCGGTTGCGCAGGCCGGTGAGCGCGTCGGTGACGCTGGCCTCTTCCAGCTGCGCCTTGGTGTCGTTGAGCGTCTTGAGCGTGACTTCGAGCTGGCGGTAGGTGTCCGCGTTGTCGAGCGCGATCGCGCCGTAGGCGCACAGCGTGCGGAAGATCAGCTGCTCGCGCTCGCCGTAGGCGCGGCGGTGCGGCGACTGGATGGTCATCACGCCCAGCACCTTTTCGCCGACGATGAGCGGCGAAAACAGCTGGCTCAGCATCGGCTTGGTGCCCGGGATCAGGTTGGGATTGTGGATGGCGTCCGGCAGGTCGACGAGGATCTCGCGCCGTTCGCGCACGCAGCGCGCCGAGTTTGCGGTCGGGCTGGCGAGATCGACGCGCGTGTTCGGCACGCGCTTCGACGCTTCCACGCCGAAGGCCAGCTGCAGGGTTTCGCTTTCAGAATCGAACAGGTAGACCGAGAAGTGCGCCGCATCGAGCAGGCCGTGCACGTGGCGGTCGAGCGTGCGGAACACGGCGGTGGCGTCGAGGTGCGTGGTGATTTCCTGGCCGACCGCGCCGAGGCGCTCGAGCGTGGCGCTGGTCTGCTGCAGCAATTCGGCCCGGCGCGCTTCGGCCGCCGCCAGCTGGCGATGGTGCTCGGCTTCGGCGCGCTCGCGCTCGGTCTGCTGCTGCACCTGCATCGCGATGGCGCGGTTGGTCGCTTCCTGGCTGTGCGTCTTCTCGCGGGCGGCCTGGGCGCGCACCATGGTGTCGTAGGCCTGCTCGTGGCGGCCCGCCTTGGCGTATTCCTGCGCGACCGCGTACAGCAGGTCGCCCGGCACGGTGTAGCCCTCGATGTTGGCGGCCACTTCCAGCGCCTTGTGCAGGTAGTACAGCGTCGGGCTGGCTTCCTGCATGTCGGCCGGCGGCGGCAGCAGGTGCCGGCCGTGGATCTTCGCCAGCACGCGCAGCGTCGAGATCTGGTTGTACATGTCGCGCTCGCGCTCGGCCAGCTCCAGCGCCTTCAGTCCCGCCTCCAGCGATTCGGCGGGACGGTCCAGCTGCGACAGCGCATGGGCCTGGCCGCGGTAGGAGGCGACCAGGAATTCGGCATGGTCCAGCGTGTAGGCCTGGGCCAGCAAACCGCGGAAGATCTCGAGCGCGGTGGTGTAGTCGCCGCGGTCGAGGGCGACCTCGCCGAGGTATTCGGTGGCGATGGCGAAATCGCGCGAACCTTGCAGCGGCGCCAGCGTTTCCAGCGTCTCGCGCAGCAGGCTTTCGGAAGCGTCGAGACGGCCGAGATGGCGCAGCGCCTCGGCGGTCTGCATCATGCAGCCGCCGATGCTGCCCGGCCACGCGGTCGGGCGCGCGAGGTCGAGGCCGCGCTGGCTCCATTCGAGCGCGGCATGGTGTTCGTTCAGGTTGGTGAACGAGTTCGCGATATTGGTCGCGGCGGTGATTGCGCGCACCAGCTGGCCGGTGGCCAGGCCGGTGTCGTAGCTCTGCATGAAGTGGCCGATGGCGCGGCCGAAATCGCTGAGCTGGAAAGCGGCCAGGCCGTGGAAATCGTGGATCCACATGCGCAGGCCGGGATGCTCCTGCGCGATGTCGCCGCCGAAGCGGGCGCCCCAGCGTGCCTTGGCGGCGCGCACGTCGCGGAACACCGAGA
>SPQI01000403.1 GCA_004570315.1 Oxalobacteraceae bacterium OM1
TTTAGATTTTTTTTTTGATGCTTGATTTTTTTGTGCTTTATTTTTTGTTGAGGGTTTGTTGTTTGTTTCTGATTTCTTCTTTTCAGGCTTCTTGTCAGCTGCTGCTTTCTTAGCGACCGGCTTCTTGGCCGCTGCGGCCTTCTTAGCTACCGGCTTCTTGGCGGCTGCTGCTTTCTTGGCGACCGGCTTCTTGGCGGCTGCCTTCTTTGCAGCGGGTTTTTTCGCTGCGGCTTTCTTTGCTGTTGCCATGGTGTTTCTCCTTCACGTGATAGGTACTACTACGAGGTTAGAAACCCGCCCGAGCCATCGCGATGGCTCGGGCGGATTATTCATCGGCGCAAGCAAGCTTCTGTTTGCGCTAATGAATGCGGCACCAGCTGAACTGCTGCATCACCTCTTCCATGCAGCACTTCAGCCTCATTTGGCTACGCCTCTCTTCTTGCGGATCCCGCCGCGCGTCGACGGGAACGGAGGTCAAACGCCGCGCGCTCAATAGGCGCTGCAGCCACCGCAGCCAAAAAAAACGCCGGCAACAATGCCGGCGTCGGAATACTGTTTCTTAAAACCCAACAGGTTTTTCAGGGAAAACGCCGCCTTGCCCGACTGCGTCGGGGTCAACGGCAAGATCGCGGAAGATCGACTGGTTCGTCTACTGTCCATCAAAGTCGGTTGTAGCCTCTCAGGTTTGCAGCCCTTTTTCTATTCGGCCCGGAAGCCGTCTTATCGGCTGCAAGGTGTCTCCACTGCTTCCTTACTCCCAGCTCAGTGCACCACCGGTCTGGTATTCGATCACGCGAGTCTCGAAGAAGTTGCGCTCCTTCTTCAGGTCGATCATCTCGCTCATCCACGGGAAGGGATTCTCTTCCTGAGGGAACATCGGATCGAGACCGATCTGCTGCGCGCGGCGATTCGCGATGAATCGCAGGTACCCTTTGAACATCGGCGCATTCAAACCGAGCACTCCACGCGGCATTGTATCTTCTGCATATCGATATTCCAACTCTACTGCACGCAAAAACAACGCTTTTAACTCTTCGCGGAAGTCGGCAGTCCAGAGATGCGGATTCTCGAGCTTGATTGTATTGATGAGGTCGATCCCGAAATTGCAGTGCATCGACTCGTCGCGCAGGATGTATTGATACTGCTCAGCCGCGCCCATCATCTTGTTCTGGCGACCGAGCGCGAGGATCTGCGTGAAGCCGACGTAGAAGAAGAGACCCTCCATCAGGCAGGCGAACACGATCAGCGAGCGCAGCAGCGTCTGGTCGGCTTCGACCGTGCCGGTCTTGAACTCGGGATTGGTGAGGACGTCGATGAACGGGATCAGGAACTCGTCCTTGTCGCGAATGGATGCAACCTCGTGATAGGCGTTGAAGATCTCGCCTTCGTCGAGGCCGAGCGACTCGACGATGTACTGGTAGGCGTGGGTGTGGATCGCCTCTTCGAAGGCCTGGCGCAGCAGGTACTGACGGCATTCCGGCGCGGTGATGTGGCGGTAGGTGCCCAGCACGATGTTGTTGGCGGCCAGCGAGTCGGCGGTGACGAAGAAGCCGAGGTTGCGCTTCACGATGCGGCGCTCGTCTTCGGTCAGGCCGTTCGGGTCCTTCCACAGTTCGATGTCGCGCTGCATGTTGATCTCTTGCGGCATCCAATGGTTGGCGCAGCCGGCCAAATACTTGTCCCAGGCCCACTTGTACTTGAACGGCACCAGTTGGTTGACGTCGGTCTGGCCGTTGATGATGCGCTTGTCGGCGGCGTTCACGCGACGCTCGGCGTCACCGTCGGTGGCGGGCTTCGAAACGAGCGACGGGTTCAGGGCGGTATTCATCAGTTGTGCATTGGCCTGTGCGTGCGGTGACGGGACGGCCGGTGCGATTGCGGGTTGCGGCATCGGAGCCGGCTTGGCGGAACTGACTTCATCATCCCAGCTTAGCATTTGGTTCTTCCTTCGTATCTTGGTTCGCGTGACGTTCTTGTTTTTCGCCGGCATGGTTCGTTGCCATGCCGGCGTTGGCGCTTGTGATTACTGGCAGGCTTCGCACTCTTCGAAGCCCGGGTCGCCCGGACGCAGCATGCAGGCCGGACCGGCGACTTCCGCTTCCGGCATCGCCACCGGTGCTGCAGGCGCTGCGGCAGCCGCGGCCGGACCGTGGGCCGACACCGCGTTCAGCGCGCCAGCCTTGGTGGTGGACTTCTCGGCATGGGTCGCGCCGATGGTGCGCAGGTAGTAGGTGGTCTTCAGGCCGCGCAGCCAAGCCAGCTTGTAGGTCTCGTCGAGCTTCTTGCCCGAGGCGCCCGCCATATAGATATTGAGCGATTGCGCCTGGTCAATCCATTTCTGACGGCGCGAAGCGGCTTCCACCAGCCACTTCGGTTCGACCTCGAATGCGGTGGCGTACAGGTCGCGCAGGTCTTGCGGCACGCGATCGATCTTGGCCAGGCTGCCGTCGAAATACTTCAGGTCGGCGACCATGACTTCATCCCACAGGCCGCGCGCCTTCAGGTCGCGCACCAGGTGTTCGTTGATCTCGGTAAATTCGCCCGACAGGTTCGACTTCACGTACAGGTTCTGGTAGGTCGGCTCGATGCAGGCGGAGACGTCGATGATGTTCGAGATCGTTGCCGTCGGCGCGATCGCCACGCAGTTCGAGTTGCGCATGCCGTGCTCCTTGATGCGGGCACGCAGCGAGGACCAATCCATGGACTCCGACGTATCGACCTCCAGGTAGCCGCCACGCTCTTCCGCGAGCAGGCGCAGGGAGTCCTGCGGCAGGATGCCGCGATCCCACAGCGAGCCCTTGTAAGAGCTGTAGCGGCCACGCTCTTCGGCCAGCTCGGTCGAGGCCCAGTAGGCGTGGTAGCAGACGGCTTCCATCGAGCGGTCAGCGAATTCCACGGCGTCCATCGAGGCGTACGGGACGCGCATCATGTGCAGGCAGTCCTGGAAACCCATGATGCCCATGCCGACCGGACGGTGGCGCAGGTTGGAATCGCGCGCCTTCTTGACGGCGTAGTAGTTGATGTCGATCACGTTATCCAGCATGCGCATGGCGGTGCGGATGGTCTTCTGCAGCTTGGCGTGATCCAGTTTGCCGTCCTTCATGTGAGCCGGCAGGTTGACCGAACCGAGATTGCAGACCGCGATCTCGGAATCGTTCGTGTTCAGCGTGATCTCGGTGCACAGGTTGGAGCTGTGGACGACGCCGACGTGCTGCTGCGGCGAACGGATGTTGCACGGATCCTTGAAGGTGATCCACGGATGGCCGGTTTCGAACAGCATCGACAGCATCTTGCGCCACAGGTCGAGCGCCTGGACTTTCTTGAACAGCTTCAGCTCGCCGCGGGCAGCCTTGGCTTCGTAGCCAGTGTAGGCCGCCTCGAAAGCGCGACCGTACTTGTCGTGCAGATCGGGGACGTCGGACGGCGAGAACAGGGTCCACTCGCCCTTTTCCATCACGCGCTTCATGAACAGGTCCGGAATCCAGTTCGCGGTGTTCATGTCGTGGGTGCGGCGGCGGTCGTCGCCGGTGTTCTTGCGCAGGTCGAGGAATTCCTCGATGTCCATGTGCCAGGTTTCCAGGTAGGCACAGACTGCGCCCTTGCGCTTGCCGCCCTGGTTCACCGCGACGGCGGTGTCGTTCACCACTTTCAGGAACGGGACCACGCCCTGCGACTTGCCGTTGGTGCCCTTGATGTGGGCGCCGAGCGCGCGCACCGGGGTCCAGTCGTTGCCGAGGCCGCCGGCGAACTTGGCCAGCAGCGCGTTTTCCTTGATGGCTTCGTAGATGCCTTCCAGGTCGTCCGACACGGTGGTCAGGTAGCAGGAGGACAGTTGCGAGCGCTGGGTGCCGGAGTTGAACAGCGTCGGCGTCGAGCTCATGAAGTCGAAGGACGACAGCAGGTCGTAGAACTCGATGGCACGGGCTTCGCGGTTGATCTCGTTCAGCGACAGACCCATGGCGACGCGCATGTAGAACGCCTGCGGCATCTCGATGCGGGTGCCCCGGATGTGCAGGAAGTAGCGGTCGTACAGGGTCTGCAGGCCGAGGTAGCCGAACTGCAGATCGCGTTCCGGCTTGAGCGCATCGGCCAGCCTGGCGAGGTCGAATTGCAGCAGCTTGTCGTCGAGCAGCTCGGCGTCGACGCCCTTCTTGATGAATTTCGGGAAGTAATCGAGGTAGGCTTCGCGGGCGTCGGCCTGGGCGACTTCACGGCCGAAGACTTCCTTGCGGATGGTGTGCATCAGCAGGCGGGAGGTCACCTTGCTGTAGGCCGGGTCCTTTTCCATCAGCGCGCGTGCAGCCAGGATGGCGGACTTGTGCAGCTCTTCGACGGGCACGCCGTCGTACAGGTTCTTCAGCGTTTCGGCCAGGATGGCGTCGGCGTCGACGTGCTTTTCGAGGCCGACGCAGGCGGCGGTGATCAGCGTGCGGACTTCGTTGATGTCCAGCGGACGGCTCGCACCGTTCTCGGTGACGCGGATCTGCGGCGCCGCTTCATTGGCCTTCGCGGTCTGCTGCGCGCGCTCTTCCATGCGCTTGGCGCGGTACAGCACGTAGGCGCGGGCGACGTCATGCTCGCCTGAGCGCATCAGGGCCAGCTCGACCTGGTCCTGCACGTCTTCGATATGGAAGGTGCCGCCGGCCGGCTGGCGGCGCACCAGCGCGCTGACGACGCCGTTGGTCAGCTGTTCGACCAGCTCGCGCACACGCGCGGAAGCGGCCCCCTGCCCACCGTTCACGGCGAGGAAAGCCTTGGTCATGGCAATCGAAATCTTCGACGGCTCGAAGCCCACCACGGCGCCGTTACGGCGGATGATCTTGTAATCAGCGAGGCTGACTTGCGGGGTGGCTGCGGCAGTCGTGCTGCCGGATTGGGGGGTGACCAGGCCGAATTCGGCGGGCGACTTGAGGGAAACTTCCTGAGTAGAGTGCATCGAGCCTCCTGAAACTAATGAGCCAACGGCTTTGCAGCCGCTTATGGTTATTAAATTAGAACGTGCGGGATTGCCGCCGTTCGTGTCGTACCGCTTCGGGTTCTTGGCGCGGCGTGCGGATCGCGGCGGACGTCATTGCCGGATGCCGCGAAGCGCGGGAGGCGGAGCCGTTCAACGCCCGCCCGACCATTGCATCGAAGAACCGTCTGAACAGCTCCCAAAAAATGGGAAGTCGCGAGGAACACTATATCTAGTGGTTTGCATCGCGACTTGGACTAATTCTAGTAGCCGCCCAGACGTGTTGCAATACCTTTTTTGTGGGAACAACAAGGGAATTTGTGCTGCATCGCGATTGACTTTCTATCCCGCTTGTGGAGGGAACTTCAGCGCAAATTCCGCTGTCGCGGCGTAACCCTGATGCAGCAAGGCTTTGCGAAAACGCAGCCAGTCGAAGTGCGGTCCCGGATCGGTCTTGCGACCGGGTGCGATATGTTCATGTCCGGTTACATCGCTCAACGGATAGCGTGCCGCAAGTGCCATGGTCAAATCGACAAGGGTGTCGTATTGGGCGTTTTCGAAAGGCGTGAAGTCGGTGCCTTCGAGCTCGATCCCGATGGAGAAGTCGTTGCAGCGCTCGCGTCCGCAATGGTTCGACGCGCCGGCATGCCAGGCCCGGTCGTTGGCGGAGACGAACTGGGTGACGCTGCCGTCGCGTCGGATCAAGAAATGCGCGGAGACGCGCAGTTGGCGCAGCTGGTCGAAATACGGATGGGCATCCCAATCGAGCCGGTTGGTGAACAGGTCGGTGATGTAGGTGCCGCCAAAGTCGCCCGGCGGCAGGCTGATATTGTGGACGACGAGCAGGTCCACCGGCATGCCGGGTGCACGTGCGTCGAAGTTCGGCGACGGTTCCCGCAGCACATTGCTGCTCCAGCCGTCACTGCCGATCACGAACCGGTTCACGCGTCGGGTTCCTGGATGGCGAGCCGCTGCATGCGATAGCGCAGCTGACGAAAGCTGATGCCCAGCAGCTCAGCGGCCTGGGTGCGGTTGAAGCGGGTGCGCGCGAGCGCCCGGCGGATGATCTCGCGCTCGACGTCGTCCAGGTGATCCGGCAGCGAGCGCGGCAGGCCGTCCTCGTGATATTCCACCGGTCCGACCGAGCGGGCGGCGGGCTCCGGGACCGACTCCGGATGCGCCGTCTCGGGTGCGGGCACGTCGGCTGCCGCAGCGACCGGGGCGGATA
>SPQI01000368.1 GCA_004570315.1 Oxalobacteraceae bacterium OM1
GAGCCTGCACGTCACTAATGCCGAAGCCGGGCCGCGGCGCATGATCGACGAGGCAAATGCGGCCGGCAAGCATGCCTTCATGATTGAAGACTGGATGCGCGGCAAAGAAGCGGATGTGCCCGCATTGGGCTGCCGCGCCGCGCTGCCGCTTTGCCGGCGCCTGGGCCATGTCGGGAATCACCGTCGGCTCCGCCGAGAGGGGGAAGCTCGCACAAAATGCATACTCGGCGCCGACTCCATCGCCGTCCGCGCAGGCAAGTTGCCCGTCGCCACTTTGGAACACGATCAGGCAGTTCGCCACGCCGAACAGCCGCGCGCCGAGCCGGCGGATACGCAGCATGTGCGGATCGGTTTCCGGCCAGCCGCCGTCCTGGCGGACAACCTCAGCGGCCGCAGCCGGCGGCAGCATGGCGCTGTCCGCGTTCCTCATGACGTTGCGACCTCGGGCGAGCGCACGGCTTATTCCGCGCGATAGTTCGGCGCTTCCTTGGTGATCTGCACGTCATGGACGTGCGACTCCCGCATGCCTGCCGCCGTGATCTCGACGAACTCCGCCTTCTCGCGCAGCTCATCGATGGTCGCGCAACCGCAATAGCCCATCGAGGAGCGCACGCCACCGACCAGCTGGTACAGGATGGCGAGCACACTGCCTTTGTACGGCACGCGGCCTTCAATGCCTTCCGGCACAAGCTTGTCGGCGTTGTTGGATGCATCCTGGAAGTAGCGGTCGGCCGAGCCCTCGGACATGGCGCCCAGGCTGCCCATGCCGCGGTAGGACTTGTAGCTGCGGCCCTGGTACAGGATCACTTCGCCAGGCGCTTCTTCGGTGCCGGCAAACATGCTGCCCATCATGACGCTGGAAGCCCCGGCGGCCAGCGCCTTGGCGACGTCGCCGGAAAAGCGGATACCGCCATCGGCGATGCAGGGAATGCCGGTGCCGCGCAGGGCTTCGGAGACGTTGGAAATCGCGCTGATCTGCGGCACGCCCACGCCCGCCACGATACGGGTGGTGCAGATGGAGCCCGGGCCGATACCGACCTTGACGCCGTCCGCGCCGTGTTCCACTAGCGCCAGCGCCGCTGCGGCGGTCGCGATGTTGCCGCCGATGACGTCCACTTGCGGATAGTGGGTCTTGACCCATTTCACGCGGTCGAGCACGCCCTTGGAGTGGCCGTGCGCCGTGTCCACCACGATCACGTCGACGCCGGCCTTTACGAGCAGATCGATGCGCTCGTCGTTGTCCGGACCGACCCCGACCGCCGCACCGACGCGCAGCTTGCCATGCTCATCCTTGGAGGCGTTGGGGTGTTCGGTGGACTTCTGGATGTCCTTCACCGTGATCAGGCCGCGCAGCTCGAAATCGTCGTTGACCACGATCACGCGCTCGAGGCGGTGCTTGTTCATCAAGCGCTTGGCCTCGGAGAGATCGGCGCCCTCCTTCACGTACACCAGCTTGTCGCGCGGCGTCATCTTCGCCCGCACTTCCGCATCGAGCTCTTCCTCGAAGCGCAAATCGCGGTTGGTGATGATGCCCACGACCATCTTGCCCTCGACCACCGGGAAGCCGCTGATGCCGTGCTGCTGCGACAGCGCCATCACGTCGCGCACCTTCATGGTCGGCGGAATGGTGATGGGATCGCGTACCACGCCGGATTCGAAGCGCTTCACCTTGGCGACCTCGCGTGCCTGCTCTTTCGGCGTGAGGTTCTTGTGAACGATACCGATGCCGCCTTCCTGTGCCATGGCGATTGCCAGGCGGGCTTCCGTCACGGTGTCCATTGCCGCGGACAGCAGCGGAATGTTCAGCGAGATATTCCGCGTCAGGCGGGTCTTCAGGGAAGTATCTTTGGGAAGAATGGCCGAGTAGGCCGGCACGAGGAGCACGTCATCGAACGTGAGTGCCTTCTGGAGTAGACGCATAGTGAATCCTATAGGCGCAAAGCCGCATTATACAGAAAAGCCCGCATGACGCAGGTCAAGGCCATTTCCGCGTTGACATGCTTGGCAAACCATGGCGAAATCGGTTTGCCTGTCCGTTGGTTACGAGGAACCGCATGCCAGTCTTTTCCCTGCCCCGCTTCGCCGCCGCACTCCTGGCCGCCGCAGCAATGCAATCCGCCTTCGCGCAATACGTATGGCTCGACGAGAACGGCGTGCGTCAATACTCAGACCGCCCGCCGCCGGCATCGGTCCCGGAAAAGCGCATCCTGAAGCAGCCCGGCTCACCTGGCCGTCCGCTGTCCGAGGCGGCAGAAGCGCCCGCAGCGGCGCCGGCCGATGCAGCCGCGCAGCCGACGCTTGCCGATCGCGATGCCGACTTCAAAAAACGCCGCAAGGAGCAGGTGGAAAAGGAACGGAAAACTGCGGAGGAAACGCGGGCCGCGGAAGAAAAAAAGCGGAGTTGCGATCGCGCGCGTGAATACCTGAAGGCACTCGATTCCGGGGAGCGCATCACTCGAACCGGCGCGACCGGCGAACGGGAATTCTTATCGGACGAACAACGCGCACGCGAAGTCCGCGAAGCACGGGACTACGTCGACCGATGCAGGTAGCGCGCAGCTTCAGCCGGCCTTCTTGAATGCGCGCCGCCGGCGCGCCTCCTTGGGGTCTGCAATCAGCGGACGGTACACCTCCACCCGGTCGTTCTCGCGCAACACCGTATCGAGCGGCCTGGCCTTGCCATAAATGCCTACGCGCGCCGTCTCCAAGTCAATATCCGGACAAGCTTCAAGCAGGCCGCTGCCTTCTACGGCAGCGCGCAGCGTCGTCCCGGCGGGCACCGACAACGCACGGCGAAACACGTAGTCCGGTAACGCGTAACAAACCACTACCGTGACCGCCTCAGCCATAAATCACTTCCGCGCGCTTGCAGAATGAATCAACGAAGCTGTTGGCAATCATGTTGAAGACCGGGCCGATCAGGCCTTCCAGCACCTTGCTGGAAAACTCGTATTGCAGGTCGAATTCGATCTTGCATGCATCCTCCCGCAGGGCCCGGAACTGCCACAGGCCGGTCAGATGCTTGAACGGCCCCTCGACCAGCTGCATGCGGATCGCGATTGGCGCCGTATTGGTGTTTTCGGTGGTGAAGGACTGCTTCACGCCGTGGTAATTGATGGTCAGGCTCGCGGTCACCGTGTCGCCTTCGCGCTTGCGAACCTCGGCGCCGCCGCACCACGGCAGGAATTGCGGGTAGTCCTCGATCCGGTCGACCAGCGCAAACATTTGATCTGCGCTATAGGGCAGCAAGACGGACTTGTGAACGACTGCCATTGCAGAAGAACCGTTTGATAGAATAGAAAGCTTGAATTTTAACCGAGCATCCCGTTTCCCGACTTCATGACCATCGTTGACAACAAGAAGGCCTTCCACGACTACTTCATCGAGGAACGCTACGAAGCCGGCATGGTGTTGGAGGGTTGGGAAGTCAAGGCGATCCGCGCCGGGCGGACGAATCTGAAGGAAGCCTATGTCATCGTCAGAAGCGGTGAAGTCTTCCTCTTCGGCGCTCACATCAGCCCTCTGCCGACCGCATCGACGCACGTCTCGCCCGACCCAGTGCGCACGCGCAAGCTGCTCCTGAACGGCGACGAAATCAAGAAGCTCATCGGGAAAGTCGAGCGCGCCGGCTATACGCTCGTGCCGATCAATCTGCACTACACCAAGGGCCGCATCAAGTGCGAAGTCGGCCTTGCCAAAGGCAAGAAGCAGCACGACAAGCGCGAGAGCGAGAAGCAGCGCGACTGGCAGCGCGAGCAGCAATCCATCATGAAGCAGCACCGGCGCTGAGCCGGCGCCCTTGCCGCCTTACGGTGTCCGCTGCGATTTCACCACCTGCATGGCACTGGCGATCAGCCCGCTGATGTCGCTCATATTGGCCGGCACGATGATGGAGTTGTTCGTCTTGGCCAGCTGTGCAAATGCATTCACGTACTGCTCCGCGACCTTCAGGTTGACGGCGTCGGAACCGCCAGGCTCGCGAATCGCGGCAGCCGTCTTGCGCAAGGCATCGGCCGTCGCATCGGCAATGGCAACGATGCTGGCCGCCTGCCCCTGCGCGCGGTTGATGGCAGCCTGCTTCTCGCCCTCTGATCTCGCGATCGCGGCCTCCCGCTCGCCGTTGGCAATGTTGATCTGCTCCTGCTTGCGACCTTCCGAGGCGGCGATCAGCGCGCGCTTTTCCCGTTCGGCCGTGATCTGCGATTGCATCGCATGCAGGATTTCCTTCGGCGGCGTCAGATCCTTGATCTCATAGCGCAACACTTTCACGCCCCAGTTTGCCGCCGCCTCGTCGAGGGCATTCACGATGCTGTGGTTGATGTAGTCCCGCTCCTCGAAGGTCTTGTCCAGCTCCATCCGCCCGATGATCGAACGCAGCGTCGTCTGGGCCAGCTGCGTGATGGCTGCGATGTAGTTCGACGAGCCGTAAGAAGCCCGCATCGGATCGGTGACCTGGAAATACAAGATGCCGTCGACTTGTAGCTGCGTGTTGTCCTTGGTGATGCAGACCTGGCTCGGCACGTCGAGCGGAATCTCCTTGAGCGAATGCTTGTACGCGATGCGATCGACGAAGGGCAGCACAATATTTAAGCCCGGCCCCAATGTGGCGTGGAACTTACCGAGCCGCTCGACGACCCAGGCATGCTGTTGCGGCACGACGTTGATCGTCTTGACGACGAACACCACCGCAATGATGAAGAGAACGAGTCCGATGTTGCCGATGCCGATATCCATGCGCTTTCCCTTTCTTCAATGCCCACCATGCGGACGCCCGACGATCAACCGGTTGCCGCGTACTTCGTGAATCACGAATCGGCCCGGCCCGGCTTCCACGCCAGCCTCGAGCTCCACATCCCATAACGCCCCGCGGTACATGACCCGCGTGGTGCGCAATCCACCCCAGTCCGTTACCCGCACCTCTTGACCGATGTCGAGGTTGACGTTGGGGTCACGCCGAGAATCCTTGCGCTCGATGCGTCCGAGGCGGCTACGGCGCAGCAGCAGCGTGGCCACGATGCCGACGATGGCCGCTGTGGCGAATTGCAGCGGCACCGCAGCCCCGAGGACCGCCGCAACGGCAGCCATGACCATGGCGACGCCGATCATCAGCAGGTAGAACGTCCCCGTGAACATTTCGAGCGCCACCAGCACGCCCGCCGCGATCAGCCAGAGCACCCAGTCCGCCATCACCTTTGCCTCCATCTCACGCCATTAAACGGACACACTAAACGAGCACGCAAACAAAAAGCCCCCGCAGCCGTCGGCTGGCGGGGGCCCAAATCAAGAGGTACTGCTGTTTTGATTTGTTGTTGTCCGTTGAGAAAGTGGCCTAAGTCTAAAGGAAATTCCCGTCGGCTCAAACGCTTTCCGTCAGCTTTTGGTGAGCTTACAACAGTCTGTATCCAGGCAACAAAGAAGCGGGCACGTGGCCCGCTTCTTTGCATTCGCATGGCTTATTTACCGCTCGCCGCCAGTTGCTGCCAGGTATCGATGACCGTGTCCGGGTTCAGCGAGATGGACGCAATGCCTTCTTTCATCAGCCATTCCGCGAAATCGGGATGGTCGGACGGCCCCTGACCGCAAATGCCGATGTACTTGCCCTGCGTACGACAGGCCGCAATCGCCTTCGACAGCAGGACACGCACCGCCTCGTCACGCTCGTCGAAGTCAGCAGCCAACAGCTCCATGCCGCTGTCGCGGTCCAGACCCAGCGTCAGCTGCGTCAGGTCGTTCGAGCCGATCGAGAAGCCGTCGAAATGCTCCAGGAACTGCTCGGCGAGGAGTGCGTTGGACGGGACTTCGCACATCATGATCAGGCGCAGGCCGTTTTCGCCGCGCTTGAGCCCGTTCTTCGCCAGCAGCTCGACCACCTTCTTCGCCTGCCCCAGCGTGCGCACGAACGGCACCATGATTTCGACGTTGGCCAGGCCCATGTCGTCGCGGACGCGCCGCATGGCGGCGCATTCCATTTCGAAGGCCTCGGCAAAGTCTTCTGCGAGATAGCGCGCCGCGCCGCGGAAGCCCAGCATCGGGTTCTCTTCGTCCGGCTCGTAGCGGGAACCGCCGATAAGTTTCTTGTACTCGTTCGACTTGAAGTCGGACAGGCGCACGATGACCGGCTTCGGCCAGAACGCCGCTGCAATCGTCGCGATACCTTCCGCCAGCTTGTCTACATAGAAG
>SPQI01000519.1 GCA_004570315.1 Oxalobacteraceae bacterium OM1
GGAACGGCGGAGGCAAAGGCGCTGTTGGTGGTAACCCATCGTTAAACGCGAACGCCAACGTCGGGTTTCGAACCACCTTACCGCTGCACACCGCCGTCATTCCGGCGCACGCCGGAACCCAGCGACGTGTTCGCCGCCTGCCAAAGCCGCTGGGCCCCGGCGTTCGCCGGGACGACGGACCTTGGACGCCAGGGGTCAAACGGCTCCCCCAAAGACAAAGGCCGACAGAAGCATCGCCTCTGCCGGCCTTTGTGTCTGCGAAGTCGTCGTCAGCTCAGCTGCTCGAGACGAATCTTCGTCACCTTCCCCTTCACCGTCGCCAGCCCTTCCATCTTGCTGATCGCCGCCTCGATGTACTTCTCCTGCGTCTGGTGCGTCAGGATGATGATGTCCGTGCTCGTCTCACCTTCAGCCGGCTCCTTCTGCAGCATGGCATCGATGGAAATCGTCGAATCCGCGAGGATGCGCGTGATGTCGGCCAGGACGCCCGGCTGGTCGGCGACCAGCATGCGCAGATAGTAGCTGGTCGTCACCTCCGACATCGGCAGGATCGGCGTATCGGTCATCGCGTCCGGCTGGAAGGCCAGGTGCGGCACCCGGTGGTTCGGATCGGCCGTGGCCAGGCGGGTGATGTCCACGAGGTCAGCGATCACGGCCGAAGCGGTCGGCTCCGAACCCGCGCCCTTGCCGTAGTACAGCGTCGCACCGACAGCATCGCCCTGCACCAGCACGGCATTCATCGCGCCTTCGACATTGGCGATAAGGCGCTTGGCCGGGATCAGCGTCGGATGCACACGCAGCTCGATGCCGTTCGGCGTGCGCTTCGCGATGCCCAGCAGCTTGATGCGATAGCCGAGCTGCTCCGCGTAGCGGATGTCGGTTGCCTGCAGCTTGGTGATGCCTTCCACGTAAGCCTTGTCGAACTGCACCGGCACGCCGAAGGCGATCGCCGACATGATGGTGGCCTTGTGCGCCGCGTCGATGCCTTCGATATCGAATGTCGGATCGGCTTCCGCATAACCCAGCCGTTGCGCTTCCTTCAGCACGACGTCGAAGTCGATGCCCTTTTCGCGCATCTCGGACAAAATGAAGTTGGTGGTGCCGTTGATGATGCCGGCAATCCACTCGATCCGATTGGCGGTCAGGCCCTCGCGCAGCGCCTTGATGATCGGCACGCCGCCGGCGACCGCCGCTTCGAACGCGACCATCACGCCTTTGTCCTGCGCCGCCCGGAAAATCTCGGTGCCATGCGTGGCCAGCAACGCCTTGTTCGCGGTGACGACATGCTTGCCGTTCGCGATGGCCTTCATCACGAGGTCCTTGGCGATGCCATAGCCGCCGATCAGCTCGACGACGATGTCGATGTCCGGGTGGGTCACGACGAGGTTGGCATCATTGACGATCTCGCATTCGCCGTTCGTCAGCTCCTTGGCGCGCTCCGTATTGAGGTCCGCCACCATCGCAATCTCGATGCGGCGACCGGCACGGCGCATGATTTCTTCCTGGTTGCGTTTCAAAACGTTGAAGGTGCCGGAACCGACGGTTCCGATGCCGAGAAGGCCGACTTTGATGGGTTTCATGACTGACTCTGGTAGCGATTGGTTTTGTTCGGAATCCCGCACTTGCCAACATGGCAACGGCGGAATGGCGGCGCGACCGGACCGGCGCGCCGCAAGGAGACGACTTCAGTTCGTGCCGCAGCGACGGCGGTAACCGTCGAGGAAGCGGGCAATCCGTCCGAAGGCCTCGGTCAGGTCATCGGTATTGGGCAGGAACACGACGCGGAAGTGGTCGGGCGTGAACCAGTTGAATCCGGTCCCCTGCACGATGAGGACTTTTTCCTCGGCCAGCATTTCATAGGCGAATTGCTGGTCGTCGGAGATCGGATAGATCTTGGGATCGAGCTTGGGGAACATGTAGAGCGCGGCCTTCGGTTTCACGCAGGTCACGCCCGGGATTTCAGTGAGGAGCTGATGCGCGAGGTCGCGCTGCCGCAGCAGGCGGCCGCCCGGCCCGACGAGGTCATTGATGCTTTGGTAGCCGCCCAATGCGGTCTGGATGGCGAACTGGCCCGGCGCATTGGCGCACAGGCGCATCGAAGCCAGCATGTTGAGGCCTTCGATGTAGTCCTTCGCATGCTTCTTTTCGCCCGACACCACCATCCAACCGGCGCGGTAGCCGCAGGAGCGGTAGTTCTTCGACAGGCCGTTCAGGGTGATGAATAGCACGTCGTCGGCAAGCGAGGCGATGGAGGTATGGGTGTTGCCGTCGTAGAGGGTCTTGTCGTAGATCTCGTCGGCGAACACAATCAGCTGGTGCTGGCGGGCCACTTCGACGATCTGTTCCAGCACTTCGACGGGATATAGCGCGCCCGTCGGGTTGTTCGGGTTGATGACGACGATCGCCTTGGTGTTCGGCGTGATCTTCTTCTTGATGTCGTCGATGTCCGGCAGCCATCCGGACTGTTCGTCGCAGACGTAATGCACCGGCTTGCCGCCCGACAGGCTGACCGCCGCGGTCCAGAGCGGATAGTCCGGCGCCGGCACCAGCACCTCGTCGCCGCTGTTGAGCAGCGCGTTCATGCCCATCACGATCAGTTCGGAAGCGCCATTGCCGATATAAACATCGTCGATCGTGACGCCGGCGATTTTCTTTTCCTGGGTGTAATGCATGATCGCCTTGCGCGGCGCGAACATGCCTTTGGAGTCGGTGTAGCCGGCGGCGTTACCCATGTTGATGATCATGTCGTGCACGATCTCGTCCGGCGCGTCGAAACCGAACACCGCGAGGTTGCCGATGTTCAGCTTGATGATCTTGTGGCCTTCCTCCTCCATCTGCTTGGCCTTCTCGAGGACAGGCCCGCGGATGTCGTAGCACACGTCTGCCAGTTTCCGGGATTTCTGAATCGGTCGCACGGGGGATCTCTTTGGGGTGGATGCAAGGGGCGGCAATGCTGCACTGCCGAAAGACTCATTTTGCCCAAAGCAACTCGGTAAATCAACGCCGGGTTTGCACGGTAAAGCCTTGTTGCGATAAGGAAAAGGTCAGGAAAAGGCTACAATGCCGCATCTTTTTTAGCCGCCTGGCGGAAATCGACGCTGCCCGGCCTGTCTACACCTCCATGAAGCTGCACACGACAACGACCCAGCATTATCAAACGGTCACTGCCTACGACCCGAGCGGCGTGGAAATCAACGCCCAACGTTTCGCATTCAGCCTGATCGTCATGCCCGAAGTGCCGCCCGTTCCCTGGCCGGTCGCCTCGTTCGACGCCCTGACCGTCGACGACTTCGTCGCCCTGGATGCGCTCCAGCCGGAAGTGGTGATCCTCGGCACGGGCGAGCGCCAGCGTTTCGTCCATCCGCGCCTGACCAAGCCGCTCGCCGCGCGCCATGTCGGCGTGGAATGCATGGACAACGCCGCCGCATGCCGGACGTACAACATCCTGATGGGCGAAGGCCGCAAGGTGGCCCTGGCGCTGATTTTCGAAACGCCGGGCAAATAATGCGCGAACTGCACACATCGAAGGCCTTCGTCTGGGGCCTCTTCCTGGTTTTTTGCGCCGTCTGGTTGTATGCCCTCGGTGCCCGCACGCTCGTCCCGACCGATGAGGGGCGCTATGCCGAAATGGCACGCGAGATGGTGGCCACCGGCGACTGGATCACGCCGCGCCTGAACGGCATCAAATACTTCGAGAAGCCGCCGCTGCAGACCTGGATGAACGCACTGACCTTCGCCGCCTTCGGGCTCGGCGAATGGCAGGCGCGCCTCTGGACGGGCCTGTGTGGCCTGTTCGGCGTCGTGTTCACCGCCTTCGCCGGCCGCAAGGTGTTCGGCCCGCGCATTGGCTTCCTCGGCGGCGTCGTGCTCGGCTCCAGCTTCATGTGGGCCGCGCTCGGCCACGTCAATACGCTGGACATGGGTCTGGCGGGCATGATGACGCTATCGCTCGGCGCCTTGCTGATTGCCCAGCGGGACGAAGCCACACCGCGCGAGCGGCGCAACTGGATGCTCGCCTGCTGGGCCGGCATGGCGCTCGCCGTGCTGTCGAAGGGATTGATCGGCATCGTCTTGCCGGGCGCGGTCCTGGTGCTGTACACGTTCGCCGCCCGCGACTGGGCCATCTGGAAGCGCCTGCATTTCGGCGCGGGTCTGCTACTGTTCTTTGTGATCACCGTTCCCTGGTTCGCGCTGGTCTCGCTCCGCAACCCGGAATTCCCGCAGTTTTTCTTCATCCACGAACACTTCCAGCGCTTCACGAGCAAGGTTCACCACCGGGCCGGCCCGCTCTACTACTTCGTTCCCATTCTGCTGATCGGCATCGTACCGTGGCTGGGCGTGCTGGCACAAAGCCTGTGGGGCGCCCGCCGCGAGCCCGGCGCGCGGTTCCAGCCGAAGACGATGCTGCTGGTCTGGTCGGTCTTCATTTTCATTTTCTTCAGCATGTCCGGATCGAAGCTGCCTTCGTACATCCTGCCGATCGGTCCTTCGCTCGCGCTGCTGGTGGCGTGCTACCTCGACCGCGTCAAGTCGCGCACGCTGGCCATTACCGGCGCCTTGTTCGCGGTGCTGTGCGCCGTGGCGCTCGTCTATGCCCAGCGTATGCCGGCCTTGAACAACGGTGAGTTCGAGCAACCGCTCTACCAAGCTTACCTGCCGTGGATCGTGGCCGGCTGTGCGCTCGGGATCGCCGGCGGCATCGTCGCCGCCCTGCTCGCACGCCGCCGCATCGAACTGTCCATCGTCGTGCTCGCGGCGTCCGGTTTCCTGGTCGGCCAGATCCTCATGCTGGGCCATGAACCGCTCGGCCGCTACAAAGCCGGCATCGCGCATGTTCCGGCCATCGAAGCCGAGCTGACGCCAACCACGCCAATCTTTGCCGTCGACATCTACGAACAATCCCTGCCCTTCTACCTCCGCCGCACCTTCACGCTGGTGAACTTCGCCGACGAAATGGAATTCGGCGTCAAGCAGGAACCGCAGCTCTGGATTCCGACCCTCGACGCGTTCTACGACAAGTGGAAGTCCCTGACCGCCCAAGGGAAGAAAGCCGTGGCGATCGTGCAGCCGTCGCGCCTGCCGGAATTGCAGCGTGCCGGTCTTGCTATACGTATCATTGCGCAGGATCCGCGCCGGATCATCGTGACCAACGATCTCGCCCGCAAACCATGACCCTGACGACCTTCGGCTTCATCCTGACCGGCATCTTCCTGAACGCCGTCGCCCAGCTCCTGCTGAAAGCCGGCACCAATGCCGTCGGCGCCATCCACCTCACCGCCGACAACTGGCTCCCGACCGGCATTAAGCTCGCCACCCAGTTGCCCATTCTGGGCGGGCTGTCTTGCTACGTGGTGTCGGTGCTGGTGTGGATCATCGGCCTCTCACGCGTCGACGTGACGATCGCCTACCCGATGCTCTCCATCGGCTACATCGTCAACGCCCTCGGCGCCTGGTACTTCCTCGGCGAAGCCGTCTCGGCGCAGCGGCTGCTCGCCATCGGCATCATCATCGTCGGCGTCGCCCTTCTTGCCCGCAGCTGACTCGCGCAACGACAACGATTACAAAGGCACACTCATGAGCGAAACTTTCCTGCCCTTCTCCCGACCGACCATCGACGAAGCCACCATCGCCGCCGTCGGCGACGTGCTGCGCTCCGGCTGGATCACCAGCGGCCCCAAGGTCCAGGCCTTCGAAGCGCAGTTGTCCGAGTTGTTCGGCGGACGCATCGTCCGCACCTACAACTCCGGTACCTGCACCATGGAGATCGCGCTGCGCATCGCCGGCATCGGGCCGGGTGATGAAGTGATCACCACGCCGATTTCCTGGGTCGCCACCGCGAACGTGATCATCGAATGCGGCGCGACGCCAGTCTTCGCCGACATCGATCCGGTCACGCGCAACATCGACCTCGACAAGGTGGAAGCCGCCATCACGCCGCGCACCAAGGCCATCATTCCGGTCTACCTCGCCGGCATGCCGGTCGACATGGACCGTCTCTATGCGATCGCCAAGAAGCACAACCTCCGCGTAGTCGAAGACGCGGCGCAGGCACTCGGCTCCTCGTGGAAAGGCAAGCGCATCGGCTCCTTCGGCGACTTCGTCTCATTCAGCTTCCAGGCCAACAAGAACATCAC
>SPQI01000404.1 GCA_004570315.1 Oxalobacteraceae bacterium OM1
GCCGTAGTTCGTGCCTTCCACGCCGAACTTCACGGTCTTGCCATCGACTGGCGCGACGGTGGAGACCGTCTGCGGCAGCAGCAGCTGATGGTCTTCCTTGCGCATGGTGACGTCGCCGACGATGGACGGATACGTCATGTTTTCCAGCGCCAGCGCGATCTTCACCGCATCGGTGGATTTCGCCTTGTTGATGGCGGCGGCCACCATGCGCGGGCTCATGTCCATGCGCGGCGCGAGGAAGGGCTTGTTGAAGCGCTGCTTGTAGGCAGCGGCGACCGGCGCGATCTTCGCGCTCTCGACGTTCTGGTGCCATTCGCCGACCCAGGTCAGTTGCCCCAGCTTCGCCTGCGACACGGCGAGCACGGCGCCGGGCAGGGCGCCTGCGCTGTGGTTGATGTAGCGCAGGTTCATTCCGGAGTCGGCGGCTGACTTGAGCAGGAGCGTGAGATCGCCGCCCCAGTTGCCGGTGATGACCGTATCCGCGCCCGATGCCTTGATCTTGGCGACGTAGGGCGAGAAGTCCTTCACCTTGCCGATTGCGTGGAAGTCCTCGCCCACGAACTGCACGTCGGGCCTTGCCTGCGACAGCATCTCCTTGCCCAGCTTGGCCCAGACGCGGCCATGCGCGTAGTCCTGGTTGAACAGGTAGACCTTCTTGATGTCCTGCTGGTCCTTCATGAAGGCGGTCAGCGCCTTCATCTTCATCGCGGTGTTGGCTTCGGTGGTGAAGTGCCAGAAGCTGCAATGCTTGCCGGTGAGATCGGGGTCGATGGAAGAGTGGTTGACGATCAGGATCGCCTTGTCGGGATTGCGCTCGTTGTGCTTGTTCGCGGCTTCCACCATGGCGCTCACGGCAGAGGAACCGGAGCCGCCGGTGAACACCACCTTCGCGCCGGCGTCGATGGCCGCTTGCAAGGCCGTCAGGCTTTCCTGCGCCGAGAGCTTGTTGTCCAGCACCATGAGGTCGAGCTTGCTGCCGTTGAGCACGCCGCCCTTGGCGTTGATGTCCTCGACGGCGAAGCGGATGTGCGACAGCATCAGTTCGCCGACGTCGGCGAACGGGCCGCTGAGCGGATCGATGAATGCCACCTTCACGGTTTCCTGCGCCTGTGCGGTCGAGGCCGCCAGAGCGCCGAATGTGCCGAATGCGATGCAAGCCAATGCTGTCTTCATCATGTGTCTCCTTGTCGATGTGGATGCGATGCTGGACGCTGTTGCCGCGTCTTCAGCTCATGTGCTGCGGGTACGACTCCTCGGGGAAGGACGTTTGCGCGCGCCGGTCTTGTCGCCGGCAATCTTCAGCAAGATGTTCGTGAGCTCTTCCGCCATGACGTCGGGCGGCATGTCGCCGCCGGGTTTGTACCAGGTGTACATGAAGCCGGCGACGCTGCCGATGGCCAGCGCGGTGAGCTTGGTGTCGTCGAATTCGAAGTCGCCGCTCTTGCGGCCGGCGTCGAGCAAACTCCGCAGGTCGTCGTAGAAGCGGCGGGCAAGCGCGCGCAGCTTCTTGACCAGCGCCGGCGACAGCGCATTGGCCTCGCGGTAGGCGAAGGTGCCCGACTTGAAGTAGTCCACGTTCGCGGCGGCGAAGCGGTGCAGACCCTCGCGCAGCTTTTCGGCAGCGCTCCTGCGGTCGCTGTCGTCGAAGTGCAGGGCGGTCAGGCAGGCGCAGGACGCGCGCCAGCACAGCGTTTCGAAGATCTCGCTCTTGTTGTGGAAGTAGTAGTAGAGGAAGGGCTTGGTGACGCCGAGCGCCGCGACGATGTCGGCGATGGTGGTGCCCGCATAACCCTGCCGGAAGAACAGGTCCTCCGCGACTTCGAGGATGCGTTCACGCTTGCGGTCGCGCAAGTCGTCGGCCAGCTCCTGCCGGGTATCCTGCGTGCGCTGGGCGAGACTTTTCTTCATGGAATGGGAATGCGGGAAGGAGGCTGGAAAACAATATACCAGAGAGTATAAAAATATACCGCATGGTATATCATCGTCCAAGCAGTCCGGCACGGCACGGCTGGTTCCGGGCGGAAATGGATAACGACCGAGGAGACAAGCAATGAATGCGATCAGCTACCGCTACGGCGAGCAGCCTTTGCACGAATACCTGCGGCGCCATGCGCAGGACCAGCCGGACAAGCCCGCCTACGTCTGGTACGGCCGTCCGGTCACCTATGCAGAGCTGGATCGCCTGAGCGACCGCTTTGCCGCGAAGTTGCACGGCCTCGGCGTGAAGAAAGGCGACCGCGTGGTGCTGTTCCTGAACAATTGCCCGCAGTACGCGATCGCGCATTTCGGCATTCAGAAGCTCGGCGCCATCGTCAGTCCCTGCAGTCCCCTGTTCAAGAAGCACGAGCTCGAATACCAGGCCGGCGACCTTGGCGCCGAAGTCATCGTGGCCGCCGACAATCTCTATCCCGTGGTGGAACAGGTGCTCGGCACGACGCGGCTGCGGCACATCTTCCTCACGCACTACGGCGACCTGTTGCCGGCCGAGCCGACGCTCGACGTGCCGCCCGAGCTGCGCACGCCCAAGACGCCGGTCGACGGCACCTTCGATTTCCTGAGCGCGCTGGAAGCCGAGACCGGCGCGGCGCCGCGTCCCGCGCTGGACATGGACGACGTCGCGCTGATGACCTACACCTCCGGCACCACCGGCATGCCCAAGGGGGCAATGCTCACTTACCGCAATGCCTTGTTCAAGACCGCCTGCGCGACCTTCTCCGGCGGCGTCGAGCTGGATCATGTGGTGCTCTCGATTGCGCCGATGTACCACATCGCCGGCATGCTCATGGGCGTGAACATCCCCATCTACACCGGCGCGACCTCGGTGCTGCTGCACCGCTTCGACCCCGTCGCCGTGCTGCAGGCCATCGATCGCTACAAGGTGGTGAACTGGTACAGCATCGCGCCGATGAACGTGGCCGTGATGCAGGTGCCGGGCGCGGAGAAATACGACCTGCGCTCGCTGCGCATCAATCCCTGCACCAGCTTCGGCATCACGCTCACCAAGGAGCTGGCCGACAAATGGGCCGCTTTCGCCGGCGGCTGCCAGACCTTCGAGGCGGCCTACGGTTTGTCCGAAACGCATACCTGCGACACCTACAACCCGCGCGACGCCATCCGCTGGGGCACGCAGGGGCGCATGATGCCGGGCGTGGAATGCCGCATCATGGATCACGAGACCGGCAAGGACCTGCCGTCCGGCGAGATGGGCGAGATCGCGGTGCGCAGCCTCGGCAATTTCAAGGGCTACTGGAACAAGCCGGAGGCGACGGCGGCCACGCTGCGCGACGGCTGGGTGTTCACCGGCGACATGGGCAAGCTCGATGCCGAGGGCTATCTGACCTTCAGCGGCCGCTTCAAGGAAATGATCAAGGTGTCGGGCTACAGCGTCTTCCCGGAAGAGGTGGAGACCATCCTCATCAAACACCCGGCCGTCAGGCAGGCGGCGGTGATCGGCGTGCCCGATCCGCAGAAGGGCGAGGTGGTGCGGGCGGTGCTGGTGCTGAAGCCGGACGCGGGCGAGGTCACGGCCGACGACATCATCGCGTGGAGCCGCGAGCAGATGTCGCCGTACAAGGTGCCGAAGCAGGTGGAGTTCCGCAGCGAGCTGCCGATGACCGGCACCGGCAAGCTGCTGCGGAGATTGTTGAAAGACTCCTAAGTCAGACGAGCTGCGCGGCGTAGCTTTCGAGGTGCTGGTCGGTGCTGCCGAACTGCAGCTCGATCGCAGTCAGGCGCTTGAAGTAGTGGCTCACATCGAGTTCGTCGGTGACGCCCATGCCGCCGTGCAGCTGCACCGCCTGCTGGCCGACGAAGCGGCAGGCCTGGCCGACCACGACCTTGGCGGCGGACAGCGCGCGGGAACGCACGGTGGCTTCGGCATCCGTGCAGCGCACTGCGGCGAGGTAGCTCATCGAGCGCGCCTGTTCGATGTGCAGCACCATCTCGGCCATGCGGTGCTGCAGCGCCTGGAACCGGCCGATCGGGACGCCGAACTGCTTGCGATTGCGCGCGTATTCCACCGTGGCGGCGAGCAGCTTGTCGAGCGCGCCCACGGCTTCGGCGCAGACGGCGGCGATGCCGGCATCGAGCACCTGCGCAATCTTTTCTTCCGCACCCTCCGCCGCGCCGAGCAGGGCGCTCTTCGGCAGGAACAGCTGATTCAGGAACACTTCGCTCGCACGCACGCCGTCGACCATCGTGAACGGCACCTGACGCAGGCCGGCAGCATCGCGCGGAATCGCGAACGCCACCAGCGGTCCGTGTACGCCCGGCTGGGCAAGGCGTGCTGTAACGAGCAGCACGTCGGCTGAAGGACCATGCGCCACCACGCTCTTGTGGCCGGTCACGATATAGCCGTTGCCAACCGGCCAGGCGCGCGTGGCGACCTCCATGCGGTCGAAGCGCGTGGACGGTTCATCATGTGCCAGCACGGCAATCTTCTCGCCGGCCGCCAGCTGCGGCAGCCATTCCGCTTGTTGCGCGTCGTCGCCGAGCAGCGCGAGCGCCTTGGTGCCGAGTACGGCGCTCGCCAGATACGGTTCGAGCAGCAGGCCTTCGCCCACGGCGTTCATCGCCAGCATCGTGTCGATCGCACTGCCGCCCAGTCCGCCGTGTTCTTCCGGCACGTTGAGCGCCAGCAGGCCGATGTCGGCCAAGCCCTGCCACACCTCGCGGCTGAAGCCGTCGGGGGCGTTCTGCCTGATCTGCCGGCGCGTCTCGAAGCTGTAGTCCTTGGCGATGAAGCGGCGGGTGGTGTCGAGCAGCATTTGCTGCTCTTCGGTGAAGGTGAAGTCCATAGTTATAGCCCGAGGATCATCTGCGAGATGATGTTCTTCTGGATTTCGTTCGAGCCGCCGTAGATCGACAGCTTGCGCATGTTGAGGTAGTTCGCCACCAGCGGCGTGGCGTAGAACGGTCCTACCGGATCGCCCTGGTAACCGGCTTCCATCGCCGTGCGGCGCAGCGGCAGCGCGTACGGGCCGACCGCCTGCACCAGCGCTTCGGTGATTGCCTGCTGGATCTCGGTGCCCTTGATCTTGAGGATGGACGCTTCCGGGCCGGGCGCGCGGCGTTCCGCTTCCGCCGACAGCACGCGCAGGTTGGTGATCTCCAGCGCGGTCAGGTCGATCTCGATCTGCGCGATGCGTGCCGCGAAATACGGGTCTTTGATCAGCGGCTTGCCGTGCTTCTGCTCCAGCGCGGCGATGCGCTTCAGGCGCGCCAGTTCGCGCTTGGCGATGCCGATGCCCGCGATGTTGGTGCGCTCGTGGCCGAGCAGGAATTTTGCATAGGTCCAGCCCTTGTTCTCCTCGCCGACGAGGTTTTCGATCGGGACCTTCACGTCCTCGAACCAGACCTCATTCACTTCATGCGCGCCGTCCATCGTGATGATGGGCCGCACGGTGATGCCGGGCGTCTTCATGTCGATCAGCAGGAAGGAGATGCCCTGCTGCGGCTTGACTTCGGGATCCGTGCGCACGAGACAGAAGATCCAGTCGGCGTACTGGCCTTGCGTGGTCCAGGTCTTCTGGCCGTTGACGACGTAGTGATCGCCTTCCCGCACCGCGCGCGTCTTGAGCGAGGCGAGATCGGAGCCGGCGCCCGGCTCGGAATAGCCCTGGCACCACCATTCGTCGGCGGACAGGATCTTCGGCAGGAAGCGTTCCTGCTGCACGGGCGAGCCGAATTGCATGATCACCGGCGCCACCATCTTCAGGCCGAAGGGGATGGCGCGCGGCGCACCGGCGGCAGCGCATTCTTCCTCGAAGATGTATTGCTGCACCGGCGTCCAGCCGGGGCCGCCGAATTCCTTTTTCCACGAGGCGCCGCCCCAGCCTTTTTCGTGGAGGATCTTCTGCCAGCGGACGTAGTCGCTGCTGGTCAGGATGAGACCGTTGAGGACCTTGTGGCGGATGTCCGCGGGGAGGTGGTTGGCGACGAAGTCGCGGACTTCGTCGCGGAAGGCGAGGTCGGCTGGAGTGAAGTTGAGGTCCATGTGTGTCGCTGTTGTTTGTGTTGGGCTTGAAGGCTTGGCGGACTGGAGCTCTTCGTTTTCTCTGGGTTCCCGCCTACGCGGGAACGACAGGCAGTCGAGAGATCGAACGCTTGCGC
>SPQI01000286.1 GCA_004570315.1 Oxalobacteraceae bacterium OM1
AGGGATCGGTGACCCGCAGCGAGATGCCGCTGCCGAAAGCGGCCAGCGACAGCAGGGGGACGGCGAGCGCAGGAATGCGCCGGGCGTCGCCCGGCGCGACGGCAAGGGAAGCAGCCATGTCGGACATCCTTTACGGCTTTGGCAGCGCGTCCACCACTTCCTTGGTGGTGAGGATCGCATGCGCGTAGGTGGGACCATTCAATGCATGAGCGGCATGCATCAGCTCGTGCTGGAAGGCGGCCGTGGCATCCCGCACCAGCGTGACGTGATAGCCCAATTCCATCGCAAAACGCGCCGTCGATTCGATGCAGGTGTTGGCCAGCAGGCCGACCACCACGACGTGGCTGATGCCATGCTGTTTGAGCTGGAAGTCGAGGTCGGTGTTGGCAAAGCCGCTCTGCCCCCAATGCTCCAGCGCGACGATATCGCCATCCTGCGGCACGAAGTCCGGATGCCATTCGCCGCCCCATTCGCCTTTGGCGAAATGGTGCCGTTCCATGATGCGGCGCTGGGTCGGATTCGGGTGGTCCCAGCAGGCGTAATCGCCGGCCTGCCAGCGCCGGTGCGGCACGGTCGCCACTTGCATCCCTGCCTGCCGGAACGATCGATTCAACGTACGCAAGTTGTCGAGCAATCCGACTTCTTCCGCAATGTCCTTGATGAGCGGCCAGACCTTCCCGCCTTCGGAAAGAAAGTCGTTGTACGGATCGACCATGAGCAAGGCCGTCTTTTTTGCATCGTAGGTAAGTTGGTTCATGTGAAGCTCCAATGGAAAGATCGACTCGCACGACACCCCGTCGAGCGCTGCCAGCGCGTCCGCATGGATCGCCGACTCGCCGTGCGGGAAAGCGGCGAATTGCAATCCGATGCGGCGGGTTCGAAAAAAGTGTACTGAGAACCCGGCAGTGCGATAAGCCGCACGGCATGCAATCCTTCGTTGCAGCCGCCGTCGGAATCGCGGGGGACCGACGAACGACTGTGGTTTGCCGCCAAGCCCTTCCGCAAATTTGATCTGGCACCGTCGTTGCCGGCGGAAAGGCCCGTAGGATCAGGCCACGGTGTGGAGACGCCGCTTGCAAAAAACCGAGATGCCAATCATGAAACGTCAGCCTTCTACCGCCATTCCGCCCATTCCTTCCAGCGCGCCCGGGACGACGCGCGAAGCGCTGGAGCGCATCCTTGCCTACGGCGAGCGGCATGCCTTTGCCTGTGACGCCTATGCCGACGGACGGCGGCGCGATCCCATCGGGCTGTTCTTCAGCAGCGCGCATCTGGCATTCCTCGAACGCCATGCCACGCCTGGCGGCAGCCTGATGCAGTCGGGGATCGGCTTTGTCAGTTTTCATCTCGGCATCGGTCATGTCGAGGCCTTGACCGCCATGCGGGTCGAGCAGGCGGGCGCGATTCAAAGTTACTACGACGAGTGCGGCCAGCGACGCTTGCTCGACGCGGTTCGCGCAGTGCTGGCAGGCACTTCCACCGTGATCGGCGTCTGCGATGACTTCACCGATCTGGACATGGCCCAGTGTTGTGTCGGTGAGGAATGCGCCTGAGATAGCTGCCTGCGACGTCTTCGCCTGGCGTGCTGTGCCTTCAGCTGCAGCAGGATTCGTTTGGCTTGACGCCCGTCGAATGCCACCGCGTTGAACGCGACCAACCGTGCATCACTCGATCGCCGGGCCGGTGCAGGCCGCTGGGGTGAGCGGCGAGACGGTGCGTTCTCCGCTGGGTGCGTTCCGAGCTGAAATCGGTGCTCGACAAGATTGGCGCGGGCTCTCAAGGCATGGGGCCGCATCGATGTCGGATCAAGCCGATATCGCACTGATATACTGGAAATTCGCCATTTCCATCCCATCGCTAATGCCTTGCCGTTAGCAAACATGAACGTAAAGCCGCTAACGGTTGTGACCGTTCTCGCAGCCATCGTAGGCGCGCTGGCACCCGTTGCCCTGTCTGCGTATCTCGCCAGGGAAGAAGCGACTCGCACCGAGAAAGACCGGGCGCTTTTTTACGCACTGGATGTGTTGGAGAGATCCGAAGCCGTCACCGACCAGATCGATATCGGCATCAAACGGCTCGTTGCTTCGCACGAAAGCAATCCGTGTTCAGCGAGCAGTCAAGCGCTCATGAAAGAGATCGATCTTTCCTCAAGCTACATACAGGCGATCGGCCACATCGCCGCGAACCGGATACTCTGCTCTTCGTTGGGAGCTGAACTGGACGGCCAGGACTTGGGCCCTGTCGACATGGTCAGGCCTTCTGGAGTGAGGCTTTGGCTCAATGTTCGCTTTCCCTTTGCGAAGGACGTCGGATTTCTTGCGGTGGAACGCGACGGCTTCGTCGCCATTGTCCACAAAAATTTGCCCATCGATACGACAACGCACATAAAAGGCGCGGCCCTGGCCACGATTGCCTATCCTGAGGCGCGTGTGATCACGGGAAGCGGCCATATAGAATCCAAATGGATTCAGGCCGTTGCTCGAGAGCCTAAAGCGTTCATTGATGAGAAATACGTTGTTGCGGTGGCCGCGCCCAGAAAGTATTTCATTGGCGCGATTTGTGCGCTGCCGATCGCCGAACTCGATCGACGCATCTACGCAAATTCGTTGGTCACGATCCCAGCCGGATTGTTGGCGAGTCTCTTGCTCGCCTGGGCGATATTTCAGATCGCTCAGGCAAGGACAGCAATGCCTGCTGTCATCAAGTGCGCGCTGAAACGCAGGGAATTTTTTCTGGAGTATCAGCCGCTCGTCGAGCTTTCGACCGGCAAATGGATGGGCGCCGAGGCACTCATTCGATGGCGCAGGATGAAGGGCGAAGTCGTGAAGCCGGACGTCTTCATTCCGGTTGCCGAGGAAAGCGGCCTCATTCAGCAAGTCAGCCAATATGTCGTCGATGAAGTCGCTGCTGAAGCAGGCGAATTATTTCGCCGGTTTCCCGATTTTCACATTGGCATAAACCTGGCTGCGGCGGATTTGCATGATGACGGCACCGTGCTGATGCTTCGAAAGCTGGTGGAGCAAACCGGCGCTCATCCGAGTTGCATCGTTATCGAGGCAACCGAACGGAGCTTCACCGATCACAACCGTGCGAGCGACGTCATCGCGCGGTTGCGGTCCGAAGGCTTCCCTGTGGCGATCGACGATTTCGGAACGGGGTACTCCAGTCTTTCCTATCTCGAGCGCATCAAGTTCAATTACCTGAAGATCGACAAGTCATTCGTCGATACGCTCAATACGGATGCGCCGACAAGCGAAGTGATTTTGCACATCATCTCCATGGCAAAGTCGCTCAATATCGAAATGATCGCCGAGGGCGTGGAAACCGAGCAGCAGGCGCAATTTCTACGCGAGCGCGGCGTTCAATACGCGCAGGGATGGCTGTACGGAAGGCCGATGCCGCTTTCCAGGCTGCTCCATACGCTGCAGGCGCACGATGCGTCGTCGGAAGCACGTGACGAATCGAATCGGCGCATCCATCAATAAAGCGGAACGGGTATCAGACATCCGCTTCGGGCCGAGCCGCGCTTTTTGTTTAAGGCGGCATAAGGTCCGCTTCGCTTGGCATAGGCGTCGTCGGTCAAGACAGATTCGGGAACGGGTATCTTCGCCGGTCGGGCCAAATGGACCGGCATGCATGCGCGATCGATACGTTCCCCGACCGCAAGCGCAGCGCGATGCGATTGAGGCGCGTAGGATAACCCGATGCACGCAGCGAGGCGTCCATGGACGTGGCCTCTCTCTCCTCATCGCCGGCAGTCCTTATGGTCTACCACGATCCGGCCGTTCTGCATCTGGTAGCTCACGGCTTGGACAGGCATGGCTATGTCGTCTTCCGCTATGCTGAACCGGAGACTGCCATGGCGGCGCTGCCGACCATCGAGCCGGACGTCCTGCTCATTGAAGCCGGTCCCTACCTGCGGCTGCATGCGCTATTGGGGCAGGCGGCACGGTCTGCCTTCCCCGACGTAAAAATCGTCGGAATCGGGCGCCAGTCCGATGCGGAACTGGCTGCTCGCGTTCAATTCGACGCCATTCATCGTTCTTCATTTACAGCAGAGGGATTACATCGGACGATCCAGCGCCTGCTCGCTCTGTGAGCCATGGACTTCGTCAACGTATCGAAGGTCGCATCATGACGACACCTTGCGCTGCCGATGAAAAGCTTTCAGCAGCTTGGCTTGCAACCTTGCCTGGATCGGCCGTTCAGAAGGAATTTTTCGGGTGGACGCCATGACGGTAAATTTGCAGCTGTGCGCTTCGCCTTCGTGCGGCTGTGTCTATCAAGTCGAAGCGTGCAGCAAGGCCTTCTGCGCGACGCTTCCCGCAGGCGAAATTCAATGCCCCCAGTGCGGCGCAATCCGGCCGGGAAACCCAAACTTGGTGTACTTGACGAAGTGCCGCTGCACGTCGCAGGGCAGTCAGCCGTCGAGGGCCGAAGTGACTTCACGCCACGCATCGGCCAGCGGCAATCGCCGGGCTTGATGCCGCACTGCGTCAGAACCGCTGATACCCCGATTCGATCCAGCCGGTGGCGACCGAACGGGTCAGCTTGAAGTCGGGTGCCACGCGCTTGCGTGCCAGTTCGTCGCCCATCGCGTCCACGGCAGCGAGGATGGCGTGCGGATCGTCTTCGTCGGGGATGATGTCGAGCGTCACCGTCACCGTCTCACCGGCGACGTTGACCGTGACTTCGCGATGCAGCTGGGCATGCAGTTGCTGCTCATGCCGTCGCAGTACTTCGCGCGCCGTCTTGACCAGGGTTTGAAAGGCCGGCGTATCCAGCGGCTTCGGGTTGACCTTGTCGCGGCCCATCGTCCATGGCCCCACGAGCGCCGGCTCGGCCTCCCCGTCCTGGTACATGGCAACCGCCCAACCGTCGCCATCCTCGTTCTTGATGACGCGTGCCGTCCAGCCGTCGTCCTGCCAGATGCGCGCTTCCTGTACCAGCACCATGGCCGGCTCGGCCTCCTGTTCGATCGTCTCGAGGCTGGCGTCCTGTTTGGTTTCCATTGCGGTAAGTCCTTTTGAGAAGCGGTGCGCCGGTGTGGCCGAGCGTGGCATTGGCGCGATCCAATGCCACTATTTTACTGTATATGCGTACAGTCAAAAAGGGCAGCGATTGCGCCCTTCATCCGGCAAGCGACTGTTCCAGCAGGCGCCCTGCCGCGAGGGCCAGTCTGTCGGCGCGCTGCGGACCCACCACGGTCACGCCCACCGGCATGCCCCGCGGCCCGCTGCCGACCGGCACATGCACGCAGGGGTTGCCCAGCAGCGACCACATCCGGTTGAAGATCGGATCGCCGGTGGCGTCGAGCCCGGCGGGCGCTTCGCCTTCGGTACTGGGGCAAAGCAGCACATCGACGGCCTGCCATACGGGTTCCAGTACCTTGTGCGCTGCTTCGGCGCGCGCCAGTGCGTAGTAGAGCTCATGGCCATCGCGTCCTGCGCCGCGTGCCAGCAACGCGGCAAAGGCAGGACTGAAGTCTCGGGCATGGCTGGCCGCCTCCGGCATGAAGGCTGCGGCCGCTTCGTATTCCATGACCGCGATCTGTGCTGCATCGAGCCCTTCGCAGGCCGCCGGCAACGTGATGTCCGACACTTGCGCACCGGCGCGCTCGAACGCCGCGGCTGCTTGGGCGAGCGCGGTCCGGCTCGCAGGCTGGGCGCGGTCCCAATGGGGCGTGCCGCACACTGCAATGCGCAACGGTCCTGCGCCCGGCACCGCGTCGGCGAATGGCTGGCGCGCCAGCAGGCCGACAAACCAGGCGGCATCGTCGACCTTGCGTGCAAGTACGCCGAGCGTATCGAGACTCGGCGCGAGCGGCTTGATGCCTGCAGCAGGCAAGGTGCCGAAGGTGGGCTTGTAGCCGACCACGCCGCAATAGGCGGCCGGCCGGATGATGGAGCCGGCGGTCTGCGTGCCGAAGGCCAGCGGCACCATCCCTGCGGCGACGGCGGCCGCCGAACCGCTGGAGGACCCGCCCGGCGTGAAGTCGCTGCCGCGCGAACGCGGGTTGACGGTGGGGCCGGGGTGGAAGGTGGCGAACTCGGTGGTGACGGTCTTGCCGATGACG
>SPQI01000512.1 GCA_004570315.1 Oxalobacteraceae bacterium OM1
GACGAGCACAGCCCCTGCGCGGCGCTCATGCCGCAAGCCAAGGAAAAACCGCAGGCGCCGCCGCCGGGCAAGACCGCATCCTCCGGCCGCTGATTCCTCAGCTCAGCGCAATGCGGCCTCCACCACCGCTTTCACGTCGATCTTCTTCAAGCCTTCGTTGAGCAGGCGCCGCGCCTCGCGCCCTTCCTCCGTATTGCGGAACGCGACGTACAGGCCCTTGTCCTCCAGCAAGCGCGAGTTGAAGCGCAGTTCGCCGGCAAAGGACATAACCCTGGGATCGGCATGGACGAGGTACTGGAAGACGCGGCGGTCGATCACGGCGAGCCGCACCCGGCCGGCCGCCAGCTTGAGCAGGTTCTGCGCGTCATCCCGCGCCTCGTCCACCTTCTGCAGGCCGTCGCCGATGCGCCGGTCGAGATCGTCCGTGTTCAGGTAGCCCTGCACCACGCCGATCCTGAGGGGTCCAAGCTCGTCGAGGCGCTGCCATTGCACCGGCGCATCCTTGCGCTCGGCAAAACCGAGCGGCCCGTCGCCGACGGATTCCGACAGCAGAAAATGGCCGTCGGCCGACTGTGCGGCGTACTCAGGGAAATAGCCGGCATAGCGCGCCTCCCGTTCGGCCAGGGCGATGGCGCGGCGCCAAGGATAGAAATCGACCGCCAGCTGGCAGCCCACGGCCGCGAACGCGGCGCGGATCACGGCCGTCGTCACGCCTTGCTGGCGCAACGTCTGGCTGGTGTAGGGCGGCCATTCCGCGCTGGTCAGCCGGATGACGCGCGGCGCGTCCGCGGCCGCCTCGCCCTGAACGCCGAGCGCACAGAAGGCCGCGACCACCCATTTCCAACGCCAGCTCACCTTCATGTCCGGCTCCTTGACGGCGCAATGCCGTTCCAGCCAGACATCTTAGCCCGTTCGCGGCGTGCGGCGAACATTTCGCGCCGCCGGACGGCGCTTCGTCGCATGGCACTGGGCAACCCCGCCGCACTCCCGCAGAATGACGTTCGCCATCCCCACGCGGCTTCACGTCCTACCAGGAGAGGAACCCATGCCAGCCCTGCTCAGCGTCAACCAGCTGTCCAAGTCATACGGCAGCCGCCGCGCGGTCGATGCCGTGTCGTTTTCCGTTGCGCCCGGCCAGACGCTCGGCCTGCTCGGCCCGAACGGCGCCGGCAAGTCGACGACCGTGTCCATGATCTGCGGCCTGTTGCGGCCCGACAGCGGCGAGGTGCGGCTGGGCGGCGAGGCCGTCACCGCGGGGCAGGCGGCCGCCAAGCACCGCATCGGTCTGGTGCCGCAGGACCTGGCGCTCTACGACGACCTGCCGGCCATCGACAACCTGAAAGTCTTCGGCGCCCTGTATGGCCTGAAGGGCGCCACGCTGAAACGGCGCTGCGAGGAGGTCCTCACGCTGACCAGCCTGGCGGACCGCGCCGGCGACAAGCCCGCCTCCTTCTCGGGCGGCATGAAGCGCCGGCTCAACATCGCCGCCGCGCTGTTGCACGATCCCGACCTGCTCGTCCTCGACGAGCCGACCGTCGGGGTGGACCCGCAAAGCCGCAACGCTATCTTCGAGACGCTCGAGGCGCTGCAGCGCGCCGGCCGCGCGCTGATCTACACCAGCCATTACATGGAAGAAGTGGAGCGGCTGGCCCAGCACATCGTCATCATCGACCACGGCAAGGTCATCGCCGACGAAACGCCGGCCTCGCTCTACCAGCGGCTGCCGGCCAAGGCGGCGTTGAAGGTCGATCTCGCCGTGCCCGCGACGCAGTCCCTGCTTGACGACTTGCAGACGCTCGACGGCGTCGTCGGCATACACCGGCACGAGAACACGCTGCAGATTGCTTTGCGCACGACGGCGGACGGCATCGACGTGCTGCAGTGGCTGCGCGTCCAAGGCATCGACCTGCTGCACTTCGCCAGCGCGAAGGCCAGCCTCGAAGGCATCTTCCTCGAACTGACCGGCCGCTCGCTGCGGGATTAAGGAGACCACCATGACTGCACTGCTCGCCCTCATCCGCACCGATATCAAACTGTTTCTGTCGGATCGCCGCGCCCTGATGCTGCGTCTCGGCATGCCCATCCTGCTGGGCGCCTTCTTCGGCTACCTGTTCGGCGGCAGCGGCGCGTCGAGCGCGCCGCGCCTGCAGATCGCCGTCGTCGCGCAGGACGACAGCGACATCGGCAGGAAAGTCACAGCCGGCCTGCGCGGCGACGGCAGCCTGCAGGTGAGCGAACTGCCGCTGGACGAGGCGCGCGCCAAGGTCCTCGGCGGCAAGCTGAACGCCGCCGTGGTGATCCCGAGCGGCTTCGGCGATGCGGCCGGCAGCGCCTTCTTCGGCGGCGGCAAGGTGCCGCAGATCGATGTGTACTACGACCCGTCGCAGAATGCCGTCCTGCCCGCCGTGCGCGGCCTGCTCACCCAGCAGGTCATGCAGGTGGTGAGCGCCGAAATGTTCGGCGGCCAGGCTGGAAAGCGCGCGCTCGACCGCACGCTATCCCAGCTCGAGCAGACGCCGTCCGCGCAGGGCTTGCCCGAACTGCGCCAGTTGCTCGTGAGCGTGAAAGCCTTCCAGCAGGCCGACGGTCTGTCGCAAGCGGATGGGCAACAGGCGCCCGCCGGCATGCGCATGCCCTTCACGACGCATGAGGAAGCGATGAGCTCGGGCCCGCAATACAACGGCTATGCGCATTCCTTCGCCGGGATGAGCGTGCAGTTCATCCTCTTCCTCGGCATCGACGTCGGCATCGCCATGCTGCTGGCCCGCCGTCAGGGCCTCTGGAACCGCCTGCTCGCCGCGCCGGTCGGCATGGGCACGGTGCTCGGCGCCCGGGTGCTGTCGAGCGCGCTGATCGCGTTCGGACTGCTGTGTGCGATCTTCGCGGCGGCCGCCGTGCTGTTCAAAGTGCAGGTGGCCGGCAGCCTCGTCGGCTTCCTCGGCATCGGCGTGTGCTTCGCCCTGATGACGGCCGCCTTCGGCCTCTTCATCGCCGGCTTCGGCAAGACGCCCGAGGCGGCGCGCGGCCTCGCGGTATTCGCCACCCTGATCATGGTGATGTTGGGCGGGGCGTGGGTGCCGTCTTTCCTGTTCCCGCAGTGGTTGCAGACGGCGACCCTAGCGGTGCCGACGCGCTGGGCCGTCGATGGTCTCGACGCAATGACCTGGCGTGGTCTTGGCCTGGAGGCCGCATGGCAGCCGATGCTGGTGCTGCTCGGCTTTACGGTGCTGTTCGGCCTGCTGGCCTTATGGAGCTTCCGCGCCGAAGCGCGGCGTTGATGCGGTCAGCGCACAATGGTGTGCGTTACGCTGCCGGCGCTGGCGACATAGGTCGTATCGAGAGGTGCATTCCCACCCATGGATGAGCAGGCGGCAAGAAGTGTGCAGAACGCGAGTGTGGCTAGGTATCTCATGATGTGCCTCTGTGTGAAAGCCGGGATTTCTCCCGGCTTTCATACTAGGTGGCGCGTGGTGCGCCGCACGAGGGAATGGGGACGAAGTGAGCGGCCGCAAGCACGAGTGCATTACGCCTTGCTTAAACGAGGCGCATGCACTACGTCGTGGACGAAGCGAAGCTTGTCGATCACCGGGGTCGACAGCATGAAGGGATAAGCATCGGGCATGCCTACGCTGCGGTTGAGGCTGTTGAGCGCGTAGGTCAGCGCGAACCAGGCATTCATCAGTTCGGTGAAATCCGCTTCGCCGACCGGATGCGTTTCGAGCGCCAGCGCGGGCTCGCCGGGATGCTGCGGCTGCAGCTGCATGCCGGTCGCATGGGCGGTGTCGAGCGTGTCGATCATGTGCAGGTAGTGCGCCCAGGTCTCCGCCCAGTCTTCCCACGGATGCATGGTGGCGTAGGCGCTGATGTAGCGCTCGGCCCAGTTCGCGGACGGGCCGTCGCGATAGTGGCGCTGCAAGGCTTCGGCGTAGTCTTCCTGCTCATCGCCGAACAGCGTACGGAACGGTTCGAGGTACGCCGAGTTGGCAATCAGCCGGTCCCAATAGTAATGGCCGCTCTCGTGCCGAAAGTGTCCGAGCAGCGTGCGATACGGCTCATGCATTTGTTCCCTTGTACGTTCACGATGCGCCGGGTCGGCTTCGGCGACGTTGATGGTGATGACGCCGTTCGCATGGCCGGTGGTGACATGGCCGTGCTCGGTGCTTTCCAGGAATTCGAACGCCAGGCCGCCGTCGTCCTCGCCCTGCTTGGGCGGCGGCTGCAGGCGCAGGTCCCATAGCGTGTAGAGCAGGCGCCGCTTGGCGGTTTCCAGCCGTTGCCAGTAGAGATGGTTTTTTTCGTTGGAGAGATTGGGAATGACGCGCGTGAGGCGGCAGGAAGCGCACAGCGCATCGGGCGAATCGGCGGGCAGCATCCAGTTGCAGACATTCTGCTGCTCGTAGTTGACGCATTTCTTGTAGAGCCGCCCGGCATCGGCCGGATGCAGGCTGCGCCAGCGGTGTTCGCCATCGGGTTCGAAGGTGAAGATGGCGCGCCGTTCCGGCTCGTAGCCGAGCAGGCCGCCGCAGTTCTCGCAGCGCACGTTCTCGAAGAACACCTGCTGTCCGCACTTGTCGCAATGAAAGGTCCGCATGCCGGTTCCGTGTTGTCTTGCCTCCGATATAAGAGGACGGCGCTGCGGCTTCGTTCCGGAATGCAGGAAGGTGAAGGTCTCAATGCGCCCAGAGGCGCAGCTGCCCTTGCATGGAAATGTTGCCGTTGATGTTGACGCGGCCCAGGCTGTCGGTGACCGGCGCAAACGGATCGGACTGCACGCTCAGCGACTCGAAGCCGAAGTCCTTGAAGCGCACGTTGGCGGGGAGATCGACACCCACGTAGTCGCTGCCGTCGGGCTGCTTGTGCACGCCGATGCCGAGTGCAAGCATGTCCACCGTACCGCGTAAATTTTTCACGACGATGTAATTCGTCCTCCCCTCGACGTTGAAGCCGATCATCAGGCGGCTGTCGGTCACCGGATTGCTTGCACTCGCGTCGTTGAGCACGAGATGCAGACCGATGCCGATCCCGTCCTGGCCGGCCACCTCGCCAAGCGCCGCATCGTCGAGCGGTTCGGCGGCATGTGCAACGCCTGCGACCATCGCGACGAGGATCAGCAGCCGCTTCATGGCTGCATTCATGGCCATGCTCATGGCCGCACCTTGATGTCGAGGAACTGAATCTGCGCGGCACCGATGCGGCTGGAGCCGAGGTCGAGGTTGCCGGTGACGTCGCTGCGGAAATTGATGTTGTCCACCTTGATGCCGCCCCACTGCGCGCCGTTCGCGTCCGGCCAGTCGATGGCGATGTGCAGGCGCGGATTGCCGTTGGCGTCGGTGACGGCATTGATCACGCCCGGCTGGTGCGCGAGGTCGGCCACGCGCCACGGTGCGCCGGTGAAATTGCCGGCGCCGTCGACCGCGCCGATGTGCACGCCCGCGATGTTCATCTGCTCGGCCACGCCGGCCGGCTCGGCGAGCGTGATGTCGTCGCGTCCGCGCGGGCGCAGCAGGACGTTGCCGATGTCGGCGCGCAAGGCCAGACCGAACGCAAAGCCGTCGCCGTTGCGCGGCGTGCTGAGTTCGAGGCCACCGCCGGTGAGGATCAAGTCGCGCACGACAAGGCTGCCGCCGTCGAAACTGACGCCGTCGGCGTTCACGCCGAAGTCGGCGGCGAGTTGCCAACGCGCCAGACCGTTGGCGTTGGACGGAAATGCAAGCGTGATCATGTCGGCGAGGCCCGGCGCGCCGCGCGCGATATCGAGCCGATAGGGATCACCGAAGGGATTCGAGGTGTCGTCCGAGCGGGAGAGCTGAAGGTTGCCCAGCCACAGGCTGCTGCCGGTCGGCGCGGTGTAGGTGATGCGGGCGTCGCCGCTCATGGCGAAGCCGTTGAGATCGAAGCTGATGCCGTCGCGCGCCTGCACGGCCGCGAGCGAGGCATCGCTCATCGGCTCCATCGCGGCCGCCTCGACAACGCAGGCGGCGATGGCACAGGCGAGGGTCAATGCGCGCAGCTTCATCATTTCACCGGCGCGAGG
>SPQI01000489.1 GCA_004570315.1 Oxalobacteraceae bacterium OM1
CCCTGGCGCAACATCCTGGGCGGTGCGCTGCTCGGTCTCGGCCTGGGCGCGCTGTTCTCGCATTTCGGCCTGGGCGGCGCGCTCGGCGGCGTCATCGGCACCTTGCTGATGGTGGCGCTGATCGTGCTGGCCGCGACCTTCCTGATGCGCCTGCTGCGCGGCCGCAGTTCGCCGGCGCCCGCCTATGCGGGCTACGGCAACGAGACGATGGCGCGCACGCCGGAGATCGGTTCGCGCATCGAGCCGCAGGCCGGGCCGGCATTTGCGACCGAAGCTACCGGCCCCGCCCCGTACGGCGTGCCCCCAGACTTCGACGCGCCGGCCTTCCTGCGCAACGCCAAGACCTATTTCATCCGCCTGCAGGCAGCCTGGGACCGCGCCGACATCAATGACATCCGCGAATTCACCACGCCCGAAATGTTCGGCGAACTGCGCCTGCAACTGCAGGAGCGCGGCGCCTCGCCGAACGTCACCGACGTGGTCAGCCTCGACGCCGAACTGCTCGGCATCGAGACCAGCTCGCACGATTACCTCGCGAGCGTGCGCTTCACTGGTCTGATCAAGGAAGCCGAGAATGCGGCGGCGCAGCCCTTCAACGAAATCTGGAACCTGTCCAAGCCTGTGTCGGGGCAGGGCGGGTGGGTGCTGGCCGGCATCCAGCAGGTCAGCTGAGACTGCCGTCCGCAACGCTCTCGAACTGATAAACTTGAGCCGCCCGTGAACGTTCACGGGCGGTTTTTTTATGCCTGCCATGCTTTCCTCGCCCTTCGCCGCAACCGTCAATCATCTGCTCGCCCAGGAACCTTGGGCGGCCGAAAAACTCGCCCGCCATGCCGGCAAGGTCGCCTGCTTCGATGGCGGCGTGACCCAGGTGCGCGTGAAGGTGGCGCGCGACGGCATGCTGCAGCCCGCCGCGGCGGATGAAACGCCGAACGTCACGATCCGCGCCCGCCTCGCCGACTTGCCGCTCATCGCGCAGAACCGCGAACGCGCGTTTTCCTACGTGCAGATCGAAGGCGACGCCGACTTCGCCAACACGATTTCGCAGCTCAGCCAGTCGCTGCGCTGGGAAGCCGAGGCCGACCTGAGCCGCCTCGTCGGCGACATTGCCGCCACCCGCCTCGTCGGCGGTGCGCGGGCACTCGCGGATGCCGCCCGCGCTACGCACCGCACGGTGACGGCGAATCTCGCCGAGTACTTCCTCGAAGAAAATCCCACGCTCGTGCGGCCGCGTGCCGTGGCCGACTTCGCCACGGAAGTCGCTCGCCTGCGCGACGACGTCGAGCGACTGGAAAAACGCATCGCCAAACTCAACGGAAGCCGCTAATGCCGTTCAAATTCCTGCGGGTGTTCAAGATCCTGAGCGTGGTCGTGCGCTACGGCCTCGACAACATCGCCGTCTCCGGACTTGCCAGCCCGCGCATCGCCCGCCTGGTCGACGCACTGTTCTTCTGGCGCGACATCTCCGCACCGCGCGGCGTGCGCCTGCGCCAGGCGCTGGAGGACCTCGGTCCCATCTTCGTGAAGTTCGGCCAGGTGCTCTCGACGCGCCGTGACCTCATGCCGGCCGACATCGCCGACGAGCTGGCCCGCCTGCAGGACCGCGTGCCGCCCTTCGATTCGGACCTCGCCATCGCCCAGATCCGCAAGGCGCTCGGCGCGCATCCCGACGAGCTGTTCGCCAAGTTCGAGCGCACGCCGGTGGCGTCGGCCTCGATTGCGCAGGTGCATTTCGCGCAGCTAAAGGATGGCACCGAGGTCGCGGTGAAGGTGCTGCGGCCGAATATGAAGAAGTCGATCGAGGACGATCTGGCCTTGATGCGCATCGCCGCCGGCTGGGTCGAAAAACTCTGGGCGGACGGCCGCCGCCTGAAGCCGCGCGAAGTTGTCGGCGAGTTCGACAAGTATCTGCACGATGAGCTCGACCTCATGCGCGAGGCAGCCAACGCCAGCCAGCTGCGCCGCAACTTTACCGGCTCCGACCTGCTGATGGTGCCGGAGATGCACTGGGATTACTGCTCGACCTCCGTCATCGTGATGGAGCGCATGCGCGGCATTCCGATCTCACAGACGGAACGCTTGATCGCCGAAGGCGTGGACCTCAAGAAGCTCTCGCGCGACGGCGTGGAAATCTTCTTCACGCAGGTCTTCCGCGACGGCTTCTTCCATGCCGACATGCATCCGGGGAACATCCTGGTCTCGGTCGAGCCCGACACCTTCGGCCGCTACATCGCACTCGACTTCGGCATCGTCGGCACGCTGACCGACTTCGACAAGGACTACCTGTCGCAGAACTTCCTCGCCTTCTTCCGCCGCGACTACAAGCGCGTGGCCGAAGCGCACATCGAATCCGGCTGGGCGCCGAAGGAAACGCGGGTGGACGAACTGGAATCGGCGGTACGCGCCTGCTGCGAACCGATCTTCGACCGGCCGCTGCGCGACATCTCCTTCGGCCAGGTGCTGCTGCGGCTGTTCCAGACCTCGCGCCGCTTTAATGTGGAAGTGCAGCCGCAATTGGTGCTGCTGCAAAAGACGCTGCTCAACATCGAAGGCCTCGGCCGCCAGCTCGATCCCGATCTGGATCTATGGAAGACGGCAAAGCCTTATCTCGAGCGCTGGATGCAGGAACAGGTCGGCTGGCGCGGCCTGATCGCGCGCTTCAAGGAAGAAGCGCCGCGCTACAACCACATCATTCCCGAGCTGCCGCGGCTGATCCATCAGGCGCTGCAGAAGCAGGTAGACGGTGCGAAGCATGACGAGGACATGTTGCGCCAGATGTTGCACGAACAACGGCGCACCAATCGCATGCTGGCCTTGATCGTCTACTTCGGCGGCGGCCTCGTCGGCGGCGTCATGCTGGTGCAACTGTTGCTGCGCTGGTATCGCCTCGACTGGTGGTGGTAAGGCCATGCCGACCTTCGATACCCGCGACCCGACGCAGGCGCAATTCTGGACCGAGCGCTTCGACCAGCGTTTCACACCCTGGGATCGCGGCGGCGTGCCGCAGGCCTTGCAGGATTTCGTTGCCGCTGCTGCACGCCCTCACGTCACGCTGATTCCCGGTTGCGGCACCGGCTACGAGGTGGCTTTCCTGTCCGAGGCCGGCTGGGACGTCACCGCCATTGATTTCTCACCGGCGGCCGTCTCTGCAGCGCAAGCGGCACTCGGTCCCTGGGCGAGCCGCGTGGTGGAAGCGGATTTCTTCACCTACGTGCCACCGCGGCCGGTCGATTTGATCTACGAACGCGCCTTCTTGTGCGCCTTGCCGCGCGCGAAGTGGCCGGACATCGCCCGCCGCTGGGCGGAACTTCTCCCGGCGGGCGGCCTGCTCGCCGGTTTCTTCTATTTCGACAATGCCCCGAAAGGCCCGCCGTTCGGCGGGGAGCCTGAGCAGGTACGCGCCTTGCTCGAACCGGATTTTGTGCAGATCGACGACCGCGCGGTCACCGATTCGATTCCCGTCTTCGCCGGCAAGGAGCGCTGGCAAGTCTGGCGCCGCCGCTGAGGCTGGCCGACGACACTGGACGTCTCGGCAAAGCGCCGGAAAACCGCGGATTGACAGGGTTTTTCACTATAATGTGCGCACTTTTTCCCGGGAGCATGCCCAGATGAACGTCACCCTGATCACTTTCGTCGTGCTGTACCTGCTGGGCACCCTGGGCCTGGGCGTGTGGGCCGGCACGCGCATCAAGAACACCAGCGACTTCGCCGTCGCCGGACGCAGCCTCCCGCTCATCATGGTCGTCACGACAACCTTCGCGACCTGGTTCGGCGCCGAGACCGTCATGGGCATTCCGGCCAAGTTCGTCCAGGGCGGGCTGAACGCCATCGTGGAAGACCCCTTCGGCGCCGGCACCTGCCTCATCCTGGTTGGCCTGTTCTTCGCGACCAAGCTCTACAAGCAGAATCTGCTCACCATCGGCGACTTTTTCCGGCAGCGCTACGGCAAGGGTGTGGAAGTGTTCTGCTCCGGCGCCATCATCCTGAGCTACCTCGGCTGGGTCGCCGCACAGATCACCGCGCTGGGTCTCGTGTTCTCGGTGCTGACCAACGGCGCCATGTCGGAAACGGCCGGCATGATCGTCGGCACGTTGGCCGTGCTGATCTATGTGGTGATCGGCGGTTTCCTGGCGGTCGCCTGGACCGACTTCATCCAGATGATCGTACTCGTGGTCGGCTTGTCCATCATCGCCTTCTTCTCCGCCGATCTCGCCGGCGGCGCCGACAAGGTGTTCGCGATGGCGCAGCAGAAGGACCTCTGGCACTTCCTGCCGCAGCCGAGCTTTGTCGAGATGGCCGGCTTCATCGGTGCCGGGCTGACCATGATGCTCGGCAGCATTCCGCAGCAGGACGTGTTCCAGCGCGTGATGTCGGCCAAGGATTCCAACACGGCCCGCAACGGCGCCGTGATCGGCGGCGCCAGCTACATCCTGTTCGCCTTCGTGCCGATGTTCATCGTGTCGTGCGCGGTGCTGGTGATGGGCCCGGATGCGCTTGAGATGGCCAAGAACGACTACCAGCGCGTTCTGCCGACCTTCGTGCTGACCAAGATGCCGCTGGTGATGCAGATCCTGTTCTTCGGCGCGCTGCTGTCCGCCATCAAGAGCACTTCGTCGGCGACGCTGCTGGCGCCGTCGACCAGCTTCGTGGAAAACATTCTCAAGAACCTGCGACCGCACATGAGCGACCGCCAGCAGCTGTTCGCGATGCGTACCACCATCGTCATCTTTGCCGCGCTCGTGCTGGCGTATGCCGTCGCGATGAAGGGCACGGCGATCTACGACCTCGTCAGCGCCGCCTATCAGGTCACGCTGGTGGGTGCCTTCGTGCCGCTGGCCATGGGCCTGTACTGGAAACGCGCGACGACGCAGGGCGCGATCTTCTCGCTGGCCGCCGGCATCGGCACCTGGCTGCTGTTCTTTCCGCAGGTGAGCGGCCTGGGCGACCTGTTTCCGCAACAGCTGGCCGGTCTCATCGCGGCGTTCGCCGGCATGATCGTCGGCTCGCTGCTGCCGCAGTTCCTGCGCAACCGCCACGAAGCGCACGAGCATCACGCGAAGATCGTCTCGCATCATCACTGAGCCATGCACCGCCTGCACGGCCTGCTGGACCGCCTGATCGGCAGCGTGCTGGCCGGCGCCGCGCTGCTCGTGCTCCCGGTGTCGCTGCTGCTGTTTTTGCAATGGCCGCTGCGCGACGCGGTGCATGCGTATGCACGCGACGCCAACGATCTGGCGCAATGGCTCTTCGCGCTCTATGTGAGCGCGGCCGTCACCTTCGCCACGCGGGCCGGCAGCCATCCCGCCGCGCATGCCATCGCCCACCGTTACCCCGAGCGTGTCCGCGCATGGCTGCGCCGTACGGCGTCTCTGTGTGTGCTGCTGCCGTGGGGCGCGTTCATTCTCTATGCGGCGACGCCGGCCGTCTGGCAGTCGATACGTCAGCTCGAAAACTTTCCCGAAACGTATAACCCCGGCTACTTCCTGGTGAAGCTCGCGGCCTGGCTGCTGGCTTTGCTCGTTGTGCTGCAGGCGCTTCTCGATGTCTTGCCGGCACGCCGGGAAGGAGGGCGCTGAATGGAAAGCATCGGACTCTGGATGCTGGCCGGCGTGGCGCTGCTGCTCGTCGTGACCGGTTTGCCGGCGTGGATCGTGCTGCTTGCCGTGACCTTGTCCGCGGCCGGTGGCGGATTGCTGAGCGGCGTTCTCAGCCTGCCCATCCTCACTGCCTTGCCGCCGCGCCTGATCGGCCTGCTCGAACAGGACCTGCTGCAGGCGCTGCCGCTGTATGTGTTCATGGGCGCCTTGCTCAATCGCCTGCCGTTGGCGCGCGTGCTCTTCCGCACCGGCACCCACGCCCTGCGCCGGACCGGCAGCGCGCCGCAGCTCATGAGCCTCACGCTGGGCATGCTGCTCGCGCCGATCAACGGCTCGGTGGGCGCCAGCGTGGCGATGCTCGGACGCACCGTGCAGCAGCGCCTGCAGGAGTCGGGCGTCCCGGCCCCGCGCAGCGCCGCGCTGATCTGCGT
>SPQI01000195.1 GCA_004570315.1 Oxalobacteraceae bacterium OM1
GCGTTGCTGCTCTGCTGGCGGGGCGCCGGGGCGCTGCCGTAGTCGTCGTCCATCGGGGCGCCGCCACCACCGCCACCACCCATGCCCTGGCGGCTGCCGAGCATCTGCATCGTGTCGGCGATGATTTCGGTGGTGTAGCGCTCCACGCCTTCCTTGTCGGTCCACTTGCGCGTCTGCAGGCGGCCTTCGACGTAGACCTGCGAGCCCTTCTTCAGGTACTGGCCGGCGATCTCGGCGAGCTTGCGATAGAAGGTGATGCGGTGCCACTCGGTCAGTTCTTTCTTCTCGCCGGAATTCTTGTCCTTCCAGCTTTCGGTGGTCGCAACCGCGACGTTCGTGACGGCGTCACCGTTCGGCATGTAACGCGTTTCGGGATCGCGCCCGAGGTTGCCGACGATGATGACCTTGTTGACCGATGCCATAAATTTCTCCTGGGATTGCTTGAGGGTTGCGATTGCGATGCCTGGGTGGCCTGTCGCGCTCAGGCGCTTGCGCTTGCGCTTGCTGCACCGCGGCGCGGCAGGTTCTTCATGCCTGCCGCGATTATAAGCCACGCAATCGTCAGCACCGCGCCCAACACGAAGACGGAAGAGCCGCCGAGATGCTGCTTCATCCACCCGCCGAGCGCGCCGCCGCAGAACAGGCCAAGCGCCTGCAGCGTGTTGTAGACGCCCAGCGCGCTGCCCTTGGCGGCTGCCGGCGCCATGCGCGATACCAGCGACGGTTGGCAGGCTTCGAGGATGTTGAAGGCGATGAAGAAGGCGAGCAGCAGGCCGACCAAGAACACCCAGTGCATCGGGTGCGCGAAGAACAGGCCGAAGCCGATCTGCACCAGAAGCATCAGGCCGATGGCGCCGAGGAAGACCTGCTTCATCTTGCCGCGCTTCTCGCCCGCGAGCAGCGGCGGCAGCATGACGGCGAAGGACAGCAGCACCACGGGCAGGTAGACCTTCCAGTGCTCGGCGAGTGGCAGGCCGGCAAGCTGGACCAGCGCTGACGGCACGACGACGAACATTGCCATCTGCGTCAGGTGCAGCGCAAATACGCCGTAATTCAGGCGCATCAGTTCGCGGTTCTTGAGCACATCGACGAACGGCACGCGCTTGGCGAGCACCGCCTTGGGCGCCGCCGGGACCACGTAAGCGACGACGAAGATCGCCGCCACCGACAGGATGCCCGTCAGGCCGAACAAGCCGCTCATGCCGATCAGGCGGTACAACACCGGTGCGGCGACCAGCGAAACGGCGAAGGTCAGCCCGATCGAACCGCCGACCATGGCCATGGCCTTGGTGCGGTGCTCCTCGCGGGTGGTGTCGGCAATGAAGGCGGTCACCGCCGCCGAAATCGCGCCGGCGCCCTGGATCGCCCGGCCGACGATCACCCACGCCAGCGTATGCGCCGCGGCGGCCACGAAGGAACCCAGTGCAAACAAGGCAAGCCCGGCGATGATGACCGGCTTGCGGCCGACCTTGTCGGACGCGACGCCGTAGGGAATCTGCCCGAAGGATTGCGTCAGGCCGTAGATGCCCATGGCCAGTCCGACCAGAGTGGCGCTGTCGCCGCCCGGCAGGGATTTCGCGTGCACGGCGAACACCGGCAGGATGAGGAACATGCCGAGCATGCGCAGCGCGAAGATGGAGGCCAATGACAGGCTGGCACGCACCTCGGCGCGCGACATGCGGCCGTCGTCTTCAACGGCAGGACTGGTGGAGAGCATGAGGGATTGACAAGCGACTGATGTGTCCGGTACGGCGGACATCAAAACCCGTTATAGTAACAGGTTGACCCAATTTCGCCGCACGTTGAAAGCAGTTCATGGAAGAAATAAAAATCCGTGGTGCACGCACGCACAACCTGAAGAACATCAATCTCGACATCCCGCGCGACAAGCTCGTCGTCATCACGGGTCTGTCGGGTTCCGGCAAGTCCTCGCTCGCCTTCGATACGCTGTATGCGGAAGGCCAGCGACGCTATGTCGAATCGCTGTCGGCTTATGCCCGCCAGTTCCTGCAGCTGATGGAGAAGCCGGACGTCGACCTCATCGAAGGCCTGTCGCCCGCCATCTCGATCGAACAGAAAGCGACCTCGCACAACCCGCGCTCGACCGTGGGCACGGTGACCGAGATCCATGACTACCTGCGCCTGCTGTACGCACGCGTCGGCACGCCCTACTGCCCCAACCATCCGCATAATCCGCTGGCCGCACAGTCGGTGTCGCAGATGGTCGATGCGGTGCTGGCCCTGCCCGAGGATACGAAGCTGATGATCCTCGCGCCCGTGGTCGCCAACCGCAAGGGCGAGCATGCCGACCTGTTCGAGGAAATGCAGGCGCAGGGCTTCATCCGCTTCCGCATCCAGAGCGGCACGCATACCGCGAAGATCTATGAAGTGGACGATCTGCCGAAGCTGAAGAAGACCGAAAAGCACACCATCGATGTCGTCATCGACCGCCTCAAGGTCAAGCCGGACGTGAAGCAGCGCCTGGCCGAAAGCTTCGAAACCGCGCTGCGCCTGGCCGACGGCCGCGCCATCGCGCTCGAGATGGATACCGGCAAGGAGCATCTCTACTCCAACAAGTTCGCCTGCGCCGTCTGCGGCTACTCGCTGCAGGAACTCGAACCGCGCCTGTTCTCGTTCAACAACCCGATGGGTGCCTGCCCGGAATGCGACGGCCTCGGCCACATCGAGTTCTTCGATCCGAAGCGCATCGTCGCCTTCCCCAACCTCTCGCTCGCGTCCGGCGCGATCAAGGGCTGGGATCGACGCAACCAGTTCTACTTCCAAATGCTGTCGAACCTCGCCGCGCATTACGGTTTCGAGATCGACACGCCCTTCGAGAAGTTGGCGCAGTCGTCGCAGGACGTCGTGCTGTATGGCTCCGGCCGGCAGACCGTGCCGTTCACCTACATCAACGAGCGCGGCCGCGCCGTGGTGCGTGAACACACCTTCGAGGGCGTGGTGAACAATCTCGAACGCCGCTATCGCGAAACCGATTCGATGGCGGTGAAGGAAGAACTCGCCAAGTTCATCAACCAGAAGGAATGCCCGGAATGCCAGGGCGCGCGCCTGCGCGTGGAAGCGCGCAACGTGAAGGTGGGCAGTGCGAAGAATGAAAAGTCGATTTACGAGATTGCGCGCACGCCGCTGCGCGAGACGCTCTCCTTCTTCGAGAACATCAAGCTCACCGGCGCCAAGCGCGAAATCGCGGATCGCATCATCAAGGAAATCGTCTCGCGCCTGAAGTTCCTGAACAACGTCGGTCTCGACTATCTCTCGCTCGAGCGCAGCGCCGACACGCTCTCCGGCGGCGAAGCGCAGCGCATCCGTCTCGCTTCCCAGATCGGCTCCGGCCTGACCGGCGTGATGTACGTGCTCGACGAACCGTCCATCGGCCTGCACCAGCGCGACAACGACCGCCTGATCGCCACGCTCAAGCACTTGCGCGACATCGGCAACACCGTGCTCGTGGTGGAGCATGACGAGGACGCCATCCGGTGTGCCGACTTCATCGTCGACATGGGCATCGGCGCCGGCGTGCACGGCGGCGAAATCATTGCCAAGGGACCGCTGGACGACATCGTCAAGAACAAGAAATCGCTGACGGCGAAGTATCTCAACGGCACGCTGGCCATCCATGTGCCGAAAAAGCGCACGCCGGCCGATCCGAAGCGCCAGCTGGTCATCACCGGCGCCTCGGGCAACAACCTGAAGAACGTGACGATGGAATTGCCGGTCGGCCTGCTGACGTGCGTGACCGGCGTCTCGGGTTCGGGCAAGTCCACGCTGGTCAACGACACGCTGTTCCATGCAGCGGCGCGTCACCTGTTCGGTTCGCAGACCGAGCCGGCGCCGTTCGAGTCGATTACGGGCATGGAGCACTTCGACAAGGTCATCGCTGTCGACCAGGCGCCGATCGGCCGCACGCCGCGCTCCAATCCCGCGACCTACACCGGCCTGTTCACGCCGATCCGCGACCTGTTCGCGGAAGTGCCGACCGCGAAGGAACGCGGCTACAGCGCCGGGCGCTTTTCGTTCAACGTAAAGGGCGGCCGCTGCGAAGCCTGCCAGGGCGACGGCGTGATCAAGGTCGAGATGCACTTCCTGCCGGACGTGTACGTGCCTTGCGACGTCTGCCACGGCAAGCGCTACAACCGCGAGACGCTCGAAGTCCAGTACAAGGGCAAGAGCATCCACGAGGTGCTGGAGATGACGGTCGAGGAAGCGCACGTGTTCTTCAAGCCGGTGCCGGTCGTGGCGCGCAAGCTGCAGACGCTGCTCGACGTGGGCTTGGGCTACATTCGTCTCGGCCAGAGCGCTACCACGCTTTCGGGCGGCGAGGCCCAGCGGGTGAAGCTGTCGCTGGAGCTATCGAAGCGCGACACCGGCCGCACGCTCTACATTCTCGACGAGCCGACCACCGGCCTGCACTTCCACGACATCGACCTGCTGCTGAAGGTGATCCATCGCCTGCGCGACCAGGGCAACACCGTGGTGATCATCGAGCACAACCTCGACGTGATCAAGACGGCCGACTGGATCGTGGACCTCGGGCCGGAAGGCGGCGCGGGCGGCGGGTCGATCATTGCGGCGGGGACGCCGGAGCAGGTGGCGAAGACGCCGGCGAGTCATACCGGAAGGTATCTGGCGCCAATGTTGCGGAAGTAACGACGAACTTAACCACCGTCGTTCCGGCGCACACCGGAACCCAGCGGCGTTGAGGCACGAAGAAAGCCGCTGGGTCCCGGCGTGCGCCGGGACGACGGAGCGCTCAAGGAGACGACGATGGCGAAACACTTACGCATCACCGGCCTCGTGCAAGGCATCGGCTACCGCGCCGCCTTCGAAGCCGAAGCGCTCGGCCTCGGCCTGACCGGCTGGGTGCGCAACCGGCGCGACGGTTCCGTGGAAGCAGTCGTGTACGGCGATGCCGAAGCGATGGACCGCATCATTCAGTGGTCGCAACGCGGTCCACGCGGAGCAGAGGTCGAAGCGGTGATAGTCGACGACGTGGACGACGCGCTCGCGCCGTCGCACGCCTTCGAAATGCGTCCGACCGAATAGGCCGCCTCAGCGGGGCAATCCCAACCAGAGCCCCAGCGGCACGAAGACCAGTGCCGCCACATTCCCCAGCAGCACGATCGACGCCACCTTGTCCGGCTCCTGCCGGTATTGCTCGGCGATCATGAAGCAGAACACTGCCGGCGGCAGCGAGGCGAACAGGTACATCTGGCCGCGCTGGTCCGGTGTGAGCGGAAGGACGGTGTCGAGCAGCCAGGCGAACGCAAGGCCCGCCACCGGACACACGATGGCACCGACCAAACCGATGTGCCAGCTCTTGAAGTTCACATCCAGCATGCGCACGCCCAGCGAGAACAGCATGATGGGAATGCAGGCGTCGCCGAGCATCTTCAGCGCCTGCATCAGCGGCGCGGGCAGCGTCACGTGGAAGACGGCGAACAGCATGCCGATCATCATCGACACCATCATCGGGCTGGCGAGGAATTTCCACATCGGCGTGTGCTTGTCGCGCCCGCTTTCGATGATCTTGATGCCGACGGAGAAGTAGATCAGGTTGCAGGCCATGAACAGCGCCACGGCCGCCGACAGGCCGGTCGGGCCGAAGGCGAGCACCGCGAGCGGCAGCCCCATGTTGCCGCAGTTGTTGTACATCATCGGCGGCACAAAGCTGCGTACGTCGTAGCCGAACATCCGCGCCACTGGCCATGCCAACAGGCCCGAGCCCAGCGAAATCAGCACGCCTGCAAGAATCAGCATGCCGTTGCGTGCGAGGTCGAAATCCTTCGATGCCAATGCGGTGAAGACCAGCAGCGGGCACAGCACATCCATGCTCACCCGGTTCACGGCCGACATGTCGGCGCGCACGGTGCTGCCGCGCAGCCGGCCGTAACCGTAGCCGACGGCGATGATGATGAAGACCGGGAGGATGATGCCGAGGATGCGTTCGAACGCTTGCATTGTTGATTTCGCCAGAGGATGCCGTGAGCTGCCCGAGCA
>SPQI01000432.1 GCA_004570315.1 Oxalobacteraceae bacterium OM1
CCTCTCGCCCGAACGATTCCGCCATCTCTTCCTGGAGGAAACCGGCATCCGGTTCCGGCCGTATGTCCTGTGGCTGCGACTGGAGACGGCGGTGGCGTCGTATGCAGCCGGCAGCAGCCTGACCGAAGCCTCCCACGCAGCCGGCTTCGCCGACTCGGCGCACTTCTCGCGTACTTTCAAGCGCATGTTCGGGATTCAGGCCGGCGGCGTCCAGCTTGCATGAACGCGCCCGGCCCGACTGTGCGCGCTTAGCCGTTTCGTTCAATTCGCGCAGGGCCGGCGTTCCTACACTGGAGTCTCACTTCACATTGAAAGGAGAACTTCCATGAACACCGCTACCCAATCCCAATGCCATTGCCAATCCTGCGCCGGCGCGCAATGCACCTGCGGCTGCCAGACCCCGGCCCAGGCGCAAAGCGCATCCGCTCCGGCCTGCGCCTGCGGCCCGAACTGCCAGTGCGGACCGCAATGCAACTGCGCCGGCAAGTGAGGCCTTGCGCCGTCAGCTACCGGCGAGGCCGGGGCTGACGGCGCCTTGTATCATTGGCCTCTCCATCTTCACGCGAGGACGCAGCAATGAAAACGATCGGTCTCATTGGCGGCATGAGCTGGGAATCCTCGGCCGAGTACTACCGGCACATCAACCAGCTCGTGCATGCCCGCCTGGGCGGCCACAACAATGCGCAGAGCCTGATGGCGACGGTGAACTTCGAGGAGATCAAGGCGATGCAGTTTGCCGGCCGCTGGGAGGACGCCGCCGAAAGAATGGCCGCGGCAGCACGCCAACTGCAGGCAGGCGGCGCCGATTTCATCGTGTTGTGCACGAATACGATGCACAAGGTGGCGGCAGCCATCGAGTCCGCCACCGACCTTCCCTTCCTGCATATCGCCGATCCGACCGGCGCAGCCATTCGCGCCGCCGGCATCCGGACCATCGCGCTGCTGGGGACCGCGTTCACCATGGAGCAGGAGTTCTATCGCCGGCGGCTGGCAGACAAGTTCGGTCTCACGGTGCTCGTGCCGTCCGCGTCCGAACGCAAGATTGTGCATGACGTCATTTACGACGAGCTCTGCAAGGGCACTGTCCGCGACGCATCGCGCGAGGCGTATCGGAGCATCATCCGCACGCTGCAGGAGCAAGGTGCGGAAGGCGTGATCCTGGGTTGCACGGAAATCGCTTTGCTGATCGGACCTGACGACTCGCCGATTCCGGTCTTCGATACCACGCGACTCCACTGCGAAGCCGCGGTCAATCTCGCGCTGGCTGCATAGCGGCGTGCCGCCCGGCTGCGCCCGCCACGGACGCCGGCCGCGCTGTATGCTGTCGGGAAGACCGAAGACCCGATCGCTGCGCCGAATCGCATGTTCGGCGGCGGCCCGCAAAGAGGAAATCGCCATGCCCAAGTTCGCCGCCAATCTCACCCTGATGTTCAATGAAGTTCCGTTCCTGGAGCGCTTTGGCGCCGCTGCCAAGGCCGGCTTCCGGGCCGTGGAGTTCCTGTTTCCCTATGAGCATGCGCCTGCGGATCTCGCACGCGCGCTGCAGGAACACGGCTTGCAGAACGTGCTCTTCAACATGCCGCCCGGCGACTGGAACGCCGGCGAACGCGGGACCGCGTCGTTGCCGGGACGCGAAGCGGAGTTCCGGGAAGGCGTCGCCGAGGCCTTGCGCTATGCGCAAGCGCTGCGCACGCCACGGCTGCACGTGATGGCCGGCCTGCTGCCGGACAATGCGGACCGCGCACTGCATCGCGCCCTGTATATCGACAACCTGCGCCATGCCTGCAGGGAGGCGGCGCGGCATGGCATCACGATTCTGATCGAGCCGATCAACACGCGCGACATTCCTCACTACTTCCTCAACACCCAGGCCGATGCGCATGCCATTCGCGAAGCCGTCGGCGCACCCAACCTGAAAGTGCAGATGGACTTCTACCACGTGCAGATCGTGGAGGGCGACATCGCCATGAAGGTGCGGCAGTACCTGCCGCATATCGGCCATGTCCAGATCGCCGGCGTGCCGGGCCGCAATGAACCCGACACCGGCGAGGTGAATTATCCGTATCTGTTCGGCTTGCTCGACGAGCTCGGCTACGACGGCTGGCTGGGCTGCGAATATCGCCCTGCGAAAGGCACGGTCGAAGGACTGGGCTGGCTGCAGGCGGCCCGAAGCTCTGGGATGGCCGCAGGCGAGAACTGAGGATACGCTGGCCGAAGAAACCGGCAAGCGCAACAACGTTCGGCCACAAGATCCGGATGCTGTCCATGCCGGGCAGCGACACAACTTCGCGCCATGCCTGCGCGGAATACTGCGCATGCCTCCGCTGCCATAGCCGCGTCATCCGCGCGCCGCTACTCTCTATTTGACGTATTCAACGGCTTAAGCCTGCAAGCCTAAGCGCATTCGCGCGATCGTCGTTGAATTCCCCAGGCGGCGGTAGTAAAACATCCACTGACACAGATGTTTTCGTTGCCCCGTACTTCCCATCCACACACGGATTCCCGTGTTCGAAAAGCGAGGGTCAATCATGAAGATCGTTGTCATCGGCGGCACCGGCCTGATCGGGTCGAAGACAGTCGCCATCCTGCGCCAGGCAGGCCACGACGTTGTCGCAGCTTCCCCCAATACCGGCGTCAACAGCATCACGGGCGAAGGCCTCCACGAAGCGCTGGCCGGCGCGGCCGTGGTGGTCGACCTTGCCAATGCGCCCTCCTGGGAAGACCAGGCCGTACTGGACTTCTTCCAGACATCGGGGCGCAATATCCTGGCGGCGGAAGCGGCAGCCGGTGTGCGTCACCACGTGGCGCTGTCCATCGTCGGAACGGACCGCATGCCCGACAACGGCTACTTCCGCGCCAAGGTCGCGCAAGAGAAACTGATCGTGGCTTCCGGTATCCCCTACACGATCCTCCGCGCAACCCAGTTCATGGAATTCCTCGGCGGCATTGCTGCTGCCGGTGCGGACGGGAAGGTCGTCAAGATGTCGCCGGGTCAGTTCCAGCCGATCGCATCGGATGACGTTGCCGCCTTCGTCGCGGACGTGGCGGTTGCGCCGCCGAAAAACGGCATCGTCGAGATCGCCGGTCCGCAGCGTGCGCCGCTCAGCGAATTCGTCGCCCGCTATCTGAAGGCGGTGGACGATCCGCGCGAGGTCGTGAGCGATGCCGAGGCCCGCTATTTCGGCGGCCACGTCGAGGAACGCTCGCTCGTGCCGCTGGGCGAAGCGCGCCTGGGCCGCATCGGTCTCGATGAATGGCTCCGCCGTGCCAAGCACTGACGCAGCCTCCCTCAATCCATGAATCCTACCGCCATGAAACGCGTCCTCTGTTCGCTACTGTTCGCCACTATCGCCACGCTGCCGATCGCCAGCGCATACGCCGGTGCGCCGGAATCGAAAAACGCCAAGGTGACGCTCGTCTATGAACACGAGCTGCCGAACGTTCCCGGCAAGAGCATGAAAGGCGTGCTCGTGGAATACGGTCCGGGCGGCTACTCGCCCGGTCATCTGCACCCCAAGTCCGCCTTCATCTATGCGACCGTGCTGGAGGGCGCGATCCGCAGCCAGGTCAATGATGGGCCGGCGACCACCTACAAGGCCGGGCAGAGCTTCTCCGAGATGCCCGGCGACCGCCACAGCGTCAGTGCCAATGCCAGCAAGACGAAACCCGCCAAGCTGCTCGCCGTGTTCGTAGTGGACACGAACGAAACGCAGCTGACCACGCCGCTCGACGCCAAATAACACCGTGCAGTCGATCGGCCCGACAGCGGGCTGATCGGCAATTGCCGCGCGATGGCGCCGTTCTGCCTTAATGATGTGCGACCGCGGCGGTTTCTGCAGCGCGGCCGGGCGTGACACCCAGCAGCTGCAGCAACGCCAGTGCGCCGGCTCGCGAAGAGGCCGGATTTTGTCCGGTGACCAGGCGGCCGTCCGTGATCGCGAAGCTTTCCCAATCGGCTGCCTTCTCGAACCTGGCGCCCAATCGGATGAGTTCGTCCTCGACCAGGAAGGGAACGACCTTCGTGAGCTGGACCGCCTCCTCTTCCGAATTGGTGAAGCCGGTGACGCGTTTGCCTTTCACGATCGGCTCGCCGTTGCTCCTGACATGCCGCAGGACCCCCGGTGCATGGCACACGAAGGCCACCGGCTTGCCGGCATCGTAGAAAGCCTCGATCAGCGCTATCGACCTGGCGTCTTCCGCGAGATCCCACATCGGGCCATGGCCGCCCGGATAGAACACGGCGTCGTAATCGCCGGCCTTGACGTCCGCAAGCTTGGCGGTGCTGGCCAACACGGCTTGTGCCGCCTTGTCCTGCTTGAAGCGTTGCGTTAATTCGGTTTGTCCTTCCGGCGTGTCGCTCTTGGGATCGAGCGGCGGCTGGCCGCCTTTTGGAGACGCGACAGTCACGTCGACTCCGGCATCCAGGAAGGTGTAGTAAGGCGCGGCAAATTCTTCCAGCCAGAAGCCGGTTTTCTTGCCGGTGTTACCGAGTTGATCGTGAGAAGTCATTACCATCAGGATTTTCATGGCGAGCCCTTCCATCGAAATTGACACGCTCGCCAACGGCCGTCGGCCTTCCTGTCAGCGGCGTGTTCCGTGAACTATAGTCGCTGGGATGGCGAACAACAAATGCGGCAGAGGGCTGCCGGATTGGAACATCGCCGGGGTCCGGCGTTTGGAATTTTTTCCGGCCGACCGCTGGAAGTTCAGGTACGCGTCGCACCGTGCTCGGCGGGAAGCGGAGGACGATGGAGGCCCGTCCATCCTTGTGCGGAAAAGGGCTTCCGGGACGCGTTGCCATCCTGCTCGAAGTAGGTCCGCAGATGCGGGACGGCGAAATCGACGAACGCGCGCACCTTGGGTACCGACAAGCGGCCGTAAGGCGTCACGAGATGGACGGGCAGGACGGTGTTTTCCGACTGCGGCAACACGATTTGCAGCGAACCCTCCTGGATGGCCGATGCGACCTGATAGAGGTGCACGCGTGTGAGCCCGAGTCCCAGTATGGCGGATGCCGTTGCGGCACGCGCGCTGTCGACGACCAGCTTGGGCTGGAACTGAACGATCTGCGGTGCGTCGCCATCTCCCGATGATGCGAAGCGCCACGAGTCATGTCCGAACCGGGCGATGGAAATGATGTCATGTCGCGCCAGGTCGGCCGGCGTAGCGATGCGCGGATGGGACTTCAGGTATTCGGGCGATGCAACGATCACGCGGCGAACCGTGCCGACGTTGATCGCCACGAGGGAAGAATCCGGCAAGCGGCCGATGCGCAGTCCGACGTCGACACCCTCCTCGGCGAGGCTGATGGACCGGTCAAGAAAGTAGACCTTGGCAGTGACGGCCGGGACGGCGGCCAGGAACGCATTGATCACGGGAAGCAGAATTTCCTCGCCCACGAAGCTGGGAGCCGTGATGGTCAAGGTCCCGCGCGGGCCGGCGAGCTGGCCCATCGCTTCCCGGTCGGCCTCCTCGAGTTCGTTCAGGACACGGCGGCATGCTTCGGCGTAGCGCACGCCCGCCTCGCTCGGACGAATGCTGCGCGTCGTCCGGTGGAGCAGCTCGGTGCCGACGTGCTCTTCGAGAAACGCAAGCGCACGGCTGATGGCGGCAGCCGAACGATCGAGTTTGCGGGCAGCGCCCGCCAGGCTTCCCTCATCCAGCACAGTGACGAATGCCTTGATGGCGTCGATGCGATCCATGGCGAACTCCTTGTTCTCGATATGTGCGGCGATGGATGACACGCTATGCGGTCACGCTCCTTTGCACTCTACAACGGGTCTGCCGATCGCAAGTAAATGCGCCTGCTGATGTTGAGGGCAACGAGGAGCACGCCCGCACCGCCGGCCACGATGACCGGGGCTGTGCCGTAACGCTCTACCGCCACGCCGGCCAGCGCTACGCCCGAGGAAACCCCGAGAAAGAAACAGGAGGCGAACGCCGAGACGGCGGTGCCGCGGCGTTCCGGCGCCATCTGGGTGGCATTGATCTGCAGCGTGTTGTGCA
>SPQI01000005.1 GCA_004570315.1 Oxalobacteraceae bacterium OM1
GGCTGGCAGACGATGATGGCCTGGGATCTCGGCGGCAACTGGACGCAGGAGCTGCTCCGCATGCGTCTCGCCCAGAGGCTGTCGCTGCAGGAAATCAATGAATTCATGCCGCCCTATCCGGGCGATCCCATCGTCCCGACTCAGGACTACACCAAGATGTACCGGGAGCTGTCCGGCACGACGCAGCAGCTCGCCGCAGTGGCGGCCATTGCTCCGCCTTCGTATGTGGAAGGCATGGGTTCGAACAACTGGGTGGTGAGCGGCGCGCTCAGCGAGAGCGGCAAGCCGCTGCTCGCCAACGATCCGCATCTCGGGTTGTCCGCGCCCGCCCTCTGGTATTTCGCCCACCTCGCGGCACCGGGCATGAGCGTGATCGGCGCCACGCTGCCGGGCGTTCCGGGCGTCGTGCTGGGGCGCAACGAACGCATTGCATGGGGCTTCACCAATACGGCGCCGGATGTCCAGGACCTCTATATCGAGCGCGTGAAGCCCGACGACGCGCGCCAGTACCAGACGCCGGACGGCTGGGCAACGTTCCAGGCCCGGAACGAAGTCATCAAGGTCAAGGGACAGCCTGACGTGAACCTCGAGGTGCGCGAGACGCGCCACGGCCCTGTGATCAGCGGGGCACTGCCGATCGTGGACAAGACCGGCCTCGACGCGAAAAAGAATGTCATTGCCTTTGCCTGGACGGCACTGCGCGACGACGATCGCACCGCGCAGGCCGGCGTGCGGATCAACCACGCCGCGAACTGGGAGCAGTTCCTGGCTGCCGCCCGCGATTTCGCCTCGCCGCAACAGAACATGGTGTATGCGGACGTGGACGGCAACATCGGCTATGTCGCGCCGGGCCGGGTGCCGGTTCGCAGGGCAGAGAACGATCTCAAGGGGCTCGCTCCCGCGCCGGGCTGGGATGCCCGCTACGATTGGACCGGCTTTATTCCCTTCGAGGAATTGCCGCGGACCTACAACCCGGCAAGTCACCGGGTCGCCACGGCCAACGAGAAGATCGTCGGGCCGGACTATCCGCATTTCCTCACCAGCGAGTGGTCGATGCCGTATCGCGGCGACCGCATCCGGGAACTGCTGGCGGCCCGGCCCAAGCATTCGATGGAAAGCTTCATGGCGATCCAGAAGGATGTCGTCTCGCTCGCAGCGCGCGAACTGCTGCCTGTACTGAAGACCGTCACGCCGAAATCGGAGCGGGGCAGGAAGGCGCTGGAGGCGCTCGCCCGCTGGGATGGCACCATGGACGCCGGCCGCTTCGAGCCGCTGGTCTACAACGCCTGGGTGCGCGAGGCGTCGAAGGCAATGTTTACGCCACGCCTCGGCGAAGCCTTGATGCACGACTACTGGGAGCTGCGCAACGTGCAGCAACCCATGGTCAACATCCTGAAGCATCCGGAGATGCAGGGACGCTGGTGCAAGCCGTCGTGCGCGGAGGTGCTGGCAACGTCACTCGAAGCGAGCCTGGACGATCTGGAGCGGCGGTACGGCGGCGACATGAGCGCATGGCGCTGGGGCGAAGCCCACCCGGCACGCTCGGAACATCGGCCGTTCGGACGCGTCGATGCGCTGGCGAAGTTCTTCGATATTCGTGTGCCGACGCCGGGCGATACCTACACCGTGAACGTCGGCCGCTACAACCTGCGCGACGAGAAGGAGCCGTTCGCGAGCCGGCATGCGCCCAGCCTGCGTGCGCTGTACGACCTGTCCAACCTGGAAAACTCTAAGTTCATCCATTCGACCGGGCAATCGGGCAGCGTGTTCTCGCCGCATTACGCGGATTTCAATCGGCGCTGGGCCGAGGTCGCGTACCTGCCGATGAAGACGCGCCGGAACGAAGTGGAGCAGGGCAGCATCGGTACGCTGACGCTGGCGCCCTGATGCGCAAAGGCGGCGCCGCGCGACTGCGGCGCTTGCCTGCCCAGCGCGCGCTTACGGAAGCACCGGCTTGACCAGATCGGCCGCGCGTTTGGCACGCACCCGCGCGGTGTCGATGTCGTCGGCGGTGGCCAATGCGACGCCCATGCGGCGGCGTGCGAAGGATTCCGGCTTGCCGAACAGGCGGATGTCGGTGCCCGGCACGAGCAGCGCCTCGCGCACGCCTTCGAAGGCAATCCCTTTGGCCTCATGGCCGCCATAGATGACCGCCGAGGCGCCGGGCGCACGCAGCGTCACGTCGACCGGCAGGCCGAGAATCGCCTTGGCGTGCAACTCGAATTCACTCTGCACCTGGCTCGCCATGGTCACCATGCCGGTGTCGTGCGGGCGCGGGCTGACTTCGGAGAACCAGACCATGTCGCCCTTGACGAAGAGTTCGACGCCGAAGATGCCCAGGCCGCCGAGATTGTCGGTGACCTTGCGGGAAATCTCGCGCGCGCGGTCGAGCGCGATGGACGGCATGGGATGCGGCTGCCACGATTCCACATAGTCGCCATGAACCTGCACATGGCCGATGGGCTCGCAGAAATGCGTCTCGGTCGTGCCGGCGGCGCCGAGCGCACGCACTGTGAGCTGCGTGATTTCGTAGTCGAAATCGATGAATCCCTCGACGATGACGCGTCCGGCATCGACGCGGCTGCCTGCGGCGGCATAGTTCCAGGCCGCTTCCACATCGTGCGGGCCGTCGACCTTCGATTGTCCCTTGCCGGATGACGACATCACCGGCTTCACCACGCACGGATAACCGACCGCATCGCATGCCGCTTTCAATTCTGCAAGGCTGTTCGCGAAGCAATACGGGGAAGTCGGCAGTCCGAGTTCTTCTGCGGCCAGGCGGCGAATGCCTTCCCGGTTCATCGTGAGCCACGCGGCGCGCGCCCGGGGAATGACGGTGACGTTGCCGCCCTTCTCGAGTTCGACGAGCGTCGGCGTGGCGATGGCTTCGATCTCCGGCACGACAAGGTCAGGCTGCTCCTGTGCAATGAGCGCGGCAAGCGCAGCACCGTCCGTCATGTCGATGACGTAGGCGCGGTGCGCTACCTGGTGGCCGGGCGCGCCGGGGTAGCGGTCGACGGCGATCACTTCCACGCCGAGGCGCTGCAGCGCGATGATCACTTCCTTGCCCAATTCACCGGAGCCGAGCAGCATGACCTTGACGGCGGTGGACGAGAGCGGCGTCCCGAGACGGAGAGGTTGTTTCATTGGATGAGTGTTGGCGAGAGAGTGGTTGGCTGCCGGACGATAGCAAACACCGTCTCAATAGGACAAGCGCGGATAGTGATTTGCCGGAAAGCCGGTGACAAAAAGAAAAAACCGCCGGATGCCGGCGGTTCGGAGCCGGAGTGACAGCCTCGCGACCGTCGCTCCGAGATGTTACTGCGTCAGTCTGCCGCGTAGATGTCGTTGTCCTTGGTTTCCTTCACGAACAGCATGCCGATCACGAAGGTGATCGCAGCGAAGATGATCGGATACCAGAGGCCGCTGTACATGTTGCCGGTCTGCGCCACGATGGCGACGGCGGTTGCCGGCAGCAGGCCGCCGAACCAGCCGTTGCCGATGTGGTACGGCAGGCTCATGGAGGTGTAGCGGATGCGCGTCGGGAACATCTCAACCAGCATGGCAGCGATCGGACCGTAGACCATGGTCACGTAGACCACCATGACGGTCAGGATCAGGACCAACTTCCACCATTGGCCGGACAGCGGCGCAATCGGCTTGGCCTTGGCCGGGTAGCCGGCATCCTTCAGCGTGTCGTTCACGGATTTCTTGAACGCGGCATCCTTTGCCTTGGCTTCGTCGGCCGGCAGGCCTTTGGAGCTGTAAGACTCGATGACCTTGTCGCCGATGGCAATCTTCGCCGGGCCGGTGCCTTCCACGGTGTCATAGCTCACGGAGCCGGCGGCCAGGACTTGCTTGGCGATGTCGCAGGAGCTGGTGAACTTGGCGGTGCCGGTCGGGTTGAACTGGAAGGAGCACTCCTTCGGATCGGCAGTGACGATCACGCGGTTCTTGGCTTGCGCAGCGGCGAGTTCCGGGTTGCCGGCTTCGGTCAGCGCCTTGAACAGCGGGAAGTAGGTCAGGGCAGCGATCAGGCAGCCGGCCATGATGATCGGCTTGCGGCCGATGCGGTCCGACAGCGAGCCGAAGATGATGAAGAACGGCGTGCCGATCAGCAGCGCGACGGCGATCAGGATGTTGGCCGTGGCGGCGTCGATTTTCAGTGCGCCGGTCAGGAAGAACAGCGAATAGAACTGGCCGGTGTACCAGACGACCGCCTGGCCCATCGTCAGGCCGACCAACGCCAGAATCACGATCTTCATGTTCTTCCACTGGCCGAAGGACTCGGTCAGCGGTGCCTTCGAGGTTTTGCCTTCTTCCTTCATCTTCTTGAAGGCGGGCGATTCGTTCATCGACAGGCGAATCCAGACGCTGATGCCCAGCAGGAAGATGGACACCAGGAAGGGAACGCGCCAACCCCAGGCAGCGAAGGCTTCCTCGCCGATGGTGGTGCGAGTGCCGAGAATCACCAGCAGGGACAGGAACAGACCCAGCGTGGCAGTGGTCTGGATCCACGCCGTGAAGGCGCCGCGCTTGCCGTGCGGAGCATGCTCGGCGACATAGGTTGCTGCGCCGCCATATTCACCGCCGAGGGCGAGACCCTGCACGAGACGCAGCGCGATCAGGATGACCGGTGCGGCCACGCCGATGGCGGCGTAGTTGGGCAGGATGCCGACCACGAAAGTGGAAAGGCCCATCAACAGAATGGTGACCAGGAAGGTGTACTTGCGGCCGATCATGTCGCCGAGGCGACCGAAGACGAGCGCGCCGAACGGACGCACGATGAAGCCGGCGGCAAACGCCAGCAGGGAGAAAATCACCTGGGATGCAGGATCAAGGGCGGAGAAGAACTGCTTGCCGATGATGGCCGCCAGGGTGCCGTATAGATAAAAGTCGTACCACTCGAACACGGTTCCCAACGAAGACGCGAAAATGACTTTCCGCTCCTCCGCCGTGATGCCGCGTGCAGTCGTTTGTACTGTCGCCATGCTCATCTCCTCGAATAATTTGGTATGTCAGCGTGCAAAGGCAGTCCAGAATCTGGTTGCACGGTCCGAGTGTGCGACGCGAACCTTACGGCAGTCTTGCTCGAAACTTACAGAACCTTACAAGTCGAACAAGGAAAACGGCCGCAAACCCGCTTGGTGCCGTGTTTCGGGCGATGCAATCTTTTACGAACGATCGTGCTAAAACTATGCTATTCTCGTTTTTGACCGGTTGGCTTTCCTGACAACCGAACATGCCGCCCCACACGAAATCAAAGACACACACACCCGAGACAAGGAGCCTGAAATGACCGACGCCGTCATCGTATCCACCGCCCGCACCGGCCTCGCCAAATCCTGGAAAGGCGCATTCAACATGACCCATGGCGCGACCATGGGCGGCCATGTGCTGAAAGCGGCGATCGAGCGCGCCGGCATCGCGCCGGGCGAAGTCGAGGACGTGATCATGGGTTGCGCCACGCCCGAAGGCGCGACCGGCAGCAACATCGCACGCCAGATCGCGCTGCGCGCCGGCTGCCCGGTGACCACCGCCGGCATGACGATCAACCGTTTCTGCTCGTCCGGTCTGCAGACCATCGCCACCGCCGCCCAGCGCATCATCGCAGGCGAGGGTGACGTCTATGCCGCCGGCGGCGTCGAGTCGATCTCCTGCGTGCAGCAGGAAGCCAACCAGCACATGCTGGCCGAAGTCTGGCTGAAGCAGAACAAGCCGGAAATCTACTGGCCGATGCTGCAGACCGCCGAGACGGTCGCCAAGCGCTACAAAATTAGCAAGGAAGCCCAGGACGAGTACGGCGTGCAGTCGCAGCAGCGCGCCGCCGCCGCGCAGGCCGCCGGCAAGTTCAACGACGAGATCGTGCCGATGACGACCATCATGGGCGTCGCCGACAAGGAAACCGGCATGCTGATCAGCCGTGAAGTCACCATC
>SPQI01000239.1 GCA_004570315.1 Oxalobacteraceae bacterium OM1
CGCTTTCGTTTCCATCATCACCGCGAAGCAGTCACTGCGGCATGCTGCGCAAAACCGCCTTCGCCGACTGAACTTGTGTTACCCCAAGCAGGGGATTGACGCACAAAAAATGTACCGCGCATCAATTAGCATATGACGGGCGCGCTCCGCTCTTGGCCGGACGCCGAAGATCGCGCCGGTACGGCAGGCGTCCGGTCTGCACTGGATAGCTGCATTCAACAAGGGAGGCACGGCCAGTCGATATCGCCCCACTACGGCCAGTCACCGCCATTGAAAGCGGACATTCGCGGCTAACGTTCCCGTTGGGTGGCACACGGCACGGCTCAAGTGGAGGTCGAAACGCCACTAGTGCGCAGCGGCGTTTAGCGCGCCACCATCCGGTGCAGGCCCAAGCCCACCAGTACGCTGCCTGCTACGCCGTTGATGAGCCGCTCGATGCGAAGGTAGCCTGCGCGCAGCGGCCGGCTGGCGAACAAAAGCGTGATGCCCAGATGCCAGGCGAGGGACATCGCGGTGACCAGCAGAACCGTAGCCGGGTAAAGCCATGCCGGGGCGTGCGCGGGAAACGCCGCGGCGAAGACGCTGGTCCAGAATGCAGCGCCCTTCGGATTGGTCAGGTTCGTCAGGAGACCTGTCCGGTAGGCAACAAGTGGCGTGTGGCGCGTGCAGGGCGCCGCCGCGTCAAGCGTGCGCGCGGGAGCGGGCGCTGCGGCAGAAAGCAGCAGCCGGCCGCCATACCAAATGAGGTAGGCCGCGCCAAGCAACCGCACTGCGGAAGCCAGCCAAGAGTACTGTGCCAGCAGCGTCGCCAGTCCAGCCAGTGCCAGCACCGCCCAGGTGATCGAGCCAGTGGTGATGCCGAATACGACATGGCGTGCTTCACGGTGTCTGCCGTCAAGCGCGAGCTGGCTCAAGATAAAAAAATTCGGCCCCGGACTGGCCAGAATTAGTAGATATAGCCCAGCAAGCAATAGGAGGGAGGTGGCGTAAGTCATCGGTATCTGCAGTGTCGCGGCATGTCGGAAGTCCGCTGTTTTTTAGCAGGCTATCAGAAATGGCCGCTTGTGGACTGTGCCTGTCACGTGCGCACAAGCAATGACCGCTTTACGCCCTTCACCAGCCGCTCAGTGTTTCCCCAATTTTGATCGGAACGGAAACGTAATTCCTGCCGCTTCCATTCTTTGGCGCAGCACACTGGATTTCGCCAGCCCAGTTTCACGTATCCGGTCACTTTGTCGCTTTTCCGGCGCTACCCGGTGTTGGAAATTGCCCCTTGCAGTTTTCATATGCCGTCTGCACACGACGTACGTATGCCCGCGTCTCTTCGTACGGCGGTACACGCCGGCCGGCTCGCAGGACCGCGTTCTCGCCCGCGTTGTACGCCGCCAGCGCGAGGTTGATATCGCCGTCGAACAGGTTGAGCATATCGCGCAAGTATTGGGCACCACCATGCAGGTTTTGCAGCGGGTCGTATGGATCATTGACGCCGTATCTGCTCGCAGTGCCCGGCATGAGTTGCATGAGGCCGATGGCCCCCTTCCCGAATACGGCGCGAGGACGGTAGCCCGACTCGACCGCCACGACCGCCGCCAGCAGTGCGGCGTCAACACCGTAAGTCCGCGCAACGCCGAGCACGGCGTCCCGGTATTGCAAATTGATGCCGCGAACTGGCTCCCCGGCGCCCGGCGCATCAATGGAGGTCTCGCGGATCAGAACATTGTCGCGGCCGATTGCGCGCAAGTTGCTTAGGACTACGGCGCCGTTCGGCTCGGAAAAGGCGAATATATCCGCACATGCCAAGGCAGGCACGAGCAGACCGAACGCCAAGCAGACCACGAGCCGTGCACGCAGGTCCATAGCAAACTGCCCAATGGAGATGGATGGAACGGAGAAAGCAGACCACGGGAAACGGCATGGCGCTACCCGAAACGACTTCAATGGCCGAGCAATCCCTTTTCGATTGCGAAAGCCGTCAATGACGACGCGTTGTGCAAATCAAGCTTTCGCATCAAATTGGAGCGGTGCTTTTCAACAGTCTTGACGCTCAAGCTGAAAATGAGACCGCTGGCTCAGTGGACTCATATTCGCGCGGCGCGTGGGACAGTTGGCAGGCGGGCGCTTCTGTGACGACATAGGCGACACATGGTGTCACGGACAGCTGACACGCCTGTAGCGGTGCCTGGCGTCTGCCACCGGTCCATCAGGGAATCTGAATGTGAGCCGGCCACTCCGTGGATGGCACCTCTAGCCGTCAACGCAGCGTCCATCGTTAAAGCCCGACCGATGTCTGCTACATACTATGTATCGGCCGATCGAGGCTTGCGCACGAATTACCGAGGGCGACCCAAATCCGCCATTCCGGCATAGGCGCTTGAAATGCAGGCATTGCCTGGCGAACGTGTAAGGCCACGGATTCCTATTCGACGAGATGCTCAACGCATTGCCAGAAGCGACCGCCGACCACGATGGCGCGCCGAATTACCCCCGCCTGAATCTTCGCAAGCCGAAAGGTTGCGATAAATCAATAGTGCAACTCCCTCGTGGGTTCGCGCAAACCACCCTCTTTTTGGTGCATGCCTATAATCGCTGGTTAAGCTTTAGCTGTGGCGGCATCGGGAATCAAAGCGGCTGTCGCCACCTGTGCACCACCCACTACGCCGCACGACCTCTTACCTGACGCGCTTCAAACCATGAGAAACCTGAACAGTGCAGACGTCATCAAACGCAATAACGTCCAGATCATGGGCCACGGACGGCAAACCATGCTCTTTGCCCATGGCTTTGGCTGTGACCACAACATGTGGCGCCACGTCGCACCTGCGTTCGAGGATGCGTACCGGGTGGTCCTGTTCGATAACGTCGGTGCTGGCGGATCCGATCTGGCAGCGTTTGACCCGCAAAAGTATGGGACGCTGCATGGCTACGCCAGGGACGTCAATGAAATCCTGCGCGCGGTGGATGCCGACAACGCGATTTTCGTGGGCCATTCGGTGAGCGCCATGGTCGGCATTCTGGCGTGCATCGAGGAGCCGGAGCTGTTCGACAAGCTGGTGCTCGTCGGCCCGTCCCCGAGCTACATCAACGACGGCGAGTACGTCGGCGGTTTCAATCGCGAGGATATCGAGCAGATGCTGGATTTCCTGGACACGAACTACCTCGGCTGGTCCGGCGCCATGGCACCGACGATCATGGGCAATCCTGGCCAGCCAGCTCTTGCCAGCGAGCTTGAGAACAGCTTTTGCCGGACCGATCCGAAGATTGCCGGTCACTTCGCCCGCACAACTTTTCTTTCGGACCACCGGGCGGATCTGCCGAAGCTGAACAAGCCGTCGCTGATCCTGCAATGCTCCGACGACGTGATCGCCCCGGATGCCGTCGGCCGCTACCTGCATGCGCAGTTGGCGGATAGCAGCTTGGTGCAGATGCGAGCCACCGGGCATTGTCCCAACCTAAGTGCGCCCGACGAGACGATCGACGCGATGCGTGCGTTCCTCGGGTCGAAACCGCTTCGATGAGCCTGTCGCCCGATCCGTCCGCTTTTTCGCATCTGCTGCAGGAAGATACCCAGGAGCTCTACGAACACGCGCCGTGCGCGTATCTTTCGACCCTGCCGGACGGCACGATCATCAAGGTCAACGCGACCTTCCAGGAATGGACCGGCTATGACCGTTCCGCGCTCGTCGGGCAGAAGCGCTTTCAGGAGCTGCTGCCGATCGCCGGGAAGGTGTTCTACGACACTCATGTCGGGCCGCTCCTGCTCATGCAGGGCCTGGTCCGGGAACTGGCTTTCGAACTGGTCTGCGCCGACGGCAAGCGCATGCCGGTGCTCCTGAACTCGGTATTGAAACGCGATGCCGCAGGTGATCCGCTCGTCATCCGGACGACGATCCTGGACGCACGCGGCCGGCGTGCGTATGAAGAGGAACTGCGCCGGGCGAAACGCAAAGCGGAAGACGCGGAAGCCGCCGTGCGGCGGCTCGCGGAGGAACTGGAGTGCCGCGTCCAGCAGCGCACGCAGGAACGGGACCGGATCTGGCGCATTTCGCAGGATATTCTGGCGGTGGCCGCCACAGACGGCGCGCTCCAGAGCTTTAATCCAGCCTTCACCACCATCCTGGGTTGGGGCGAAGCGGACCTGCCGTCGTTGTCGTTGATCAGCCTGGTCGACCCCGAGTACCTGCCCACAGCTCAGCAAGTGCTGGAGAGCCTGTCAGCAGATCAACCAATGCCAATGGCCCGGGTGGACCTGCCGCTGCGTCACAAGTTCACCGGCCACCGCTGGCTGTCGATGGCCATCACGCGTGAAGAGGCTGCCCTCTATATCGTCGGGCGCGACATTACGGAGGAGCGCAATCAGGCGGAGGCCGTCGGGAAGATGGAAGCGGCGCTGCACCAGGCCCAGAAGATGGAGGCCATCGGGAAACTTACAGGCGGCGTCGCCCACGACTTCAATAACATCCTGCAGATCCTTGCCGGAAACCTGGAATTGCTCCGGCTGGAGTTCGCCGGCAATGCGCAGGCGGCCCATCGCCTCCAGCAAGCGAGGTTTGCCGTTGACCGCGGCGCAAAGCTCGCGTCGCAACTGTTGTCGTTCGCCCGGCGCCAGCCCTTGCAGCCGGTGCCGACGAACCTGGGCCGGGTGGTGCGCGAGATGGACGACCTGCTGCGCCGTGCGCTCGGTGAATTCGTCGACATCGAGACGGTTGCCAGCGGCGGACTCTGGACCGTGTCCCTCGACCGCAACCAGTTCGAGAATGCGCTCTTGAACCTTGCCGTCAATGCGCGCGATGCGATGAACGGCGAAGGCAAACTGACCATCGAGCTGGGTAACGCCGCGCTCGACGATAACTACGCGAGACAGCACGCCGACGTCATCCCCGGCCAATATGTGATGGTTGCCGTATCCGACACCGGTTCCGGCATTCCGGCCGATGTACTGGGGCATATCTTCGACCCATTCTTCACCACCAAGCCTGCCGGCGAAGGCACCGGCCTGGGGCTGAGCATGGTGCATGGCTTTGTGAAGCAGAGCGGTGGACACATCAAGGTCTACAGCGAACCCGGTCTGGGTACCACGTTCAAGCTGTACCTGCCCCGGGTACTCGAGTCGGAAGTGAGGGAGACTGATCTACGCGGCAAGCCTGCGGAGGGTGGTGCCGAAACGATTCTGGTCGTGGAAGACGATCTGGCGGTACAGGAGGCCGCGGTGGCCATGCTGTCCCGCCTCGGCTACAAAGTGCTCAAGGCGGTCGATGGCCAGAGTGCCCTGAGCATCCTCCAGAGCGGCATCCGGATCGACTTGCTGTTCACCGATGTGGTCATGCCTGGGCCTGTGCGGAGCCCGGACCTGGCACGGAAAGCGCAGACCATCCAGCCGGGAATAGCAATCCTCTTTACATCTGGCTACAGCCAGAATGCCATCGTCCACGGCGGCAAGCTCGACGCGGGCGTCGAACTGATCAGCAAGCCGTACCGGCATGAGGATCTGGCGAACAAGATCAGGCACGTCCTCGACAAGGCCAAACTGGCCTCGCCGAAGACAACGGTCGAGCATGCAGAGCCAGCAGCCGCCCCGGCGACGCCCGAGGCTGCCGGCCTGCGCATTCTCGTGGTCGAAGACAACCCCGATTCACTGCTGATGCTATGCGAACTGCTAGGAGTCCTGGGACATACCGCGCGCGGCGCTGCCAGTGCAGAGGAGGCGATCGGCCTGTTGCGCAGTGAGGCGTTCGATGTATTGCTCACCGATGTTGGCCTCCCGGGCAAATCAGGCTTGGAGCTGGCACGGGAAGCCATCGACGCCTATCCGGCGCTGCGGATCATCTTTTCCTCAGGCTTTGGCGATATCGGCGCCGATATCGCCAAAGCCTGAGGAAAA
>SPQI01000012.1 GCA_004570315.1 Oxalobacteraceae bacterium OM1
CCGGCATCGATCTTTCCGAGAAGGCGCTGAAGGTGGCCGATCTGCATAGCCTGGAAACCGGCGTGCAGGTCCGTTACGAACTGGTGTCGGCCGAGGATCTGGCCTCTCGCGAGCCGGCTTCCTACGACGTGGTGACCTGCATGGAAATGCTGGAACACGTCCCCGACCCTGCCGCGGTCGTGAAGGCATGCGCGACGCTGGTGAAACCCGGCGGGCATGTCTTCTTTTCGACGATCAACCGCAACGCCAAGGCTTACGTCTTCGCGGTGATCGGCGCCGAGTACATCCTCCGCCTGCTCCCGCGCGGCACGCACGACTACGCGAAATTCATCCAGCCGGCCGAACTCGCGCAGTTCGCCCGCCGCGCCGGCCTGGACGTCAAAGCAATCAAGGGCATGACCTACAATCCGCTGACCAAACTGTATTCGCTGAACCAGGACACCGACGTGAACTATCTCGTCGCCTGCTCGCGCCCCGCTTGACCCGCGCTGCGCCTTCGCCGGCGCAGCCTTCTTTCGATCTCCTATGCCGCTCTACGCTCCTCGTGCCGTCCTGTTCGACCTCGACGGCACGCTCGCCGATACCGCTCCCGATCTCGCCGCCGCCATGAACCGCGTTCGCGCTGCCCGCGGCCTCGCACCCACGCCCTACGACATCCTGCGCCCGGTCGCCTCTGCCGGCGCGCGCGGCCTCATCGGCGCGTCCTTCGGCCTGAAGCCGGAAGACGAAGGTTTCAATGCCCTGCGCACGGATTTCCTGAATAGCTACGAAGCGCACATCGCTGTCGAGAGCCGACTCTTCGACGGCATTGAACAGTTGCTGGCGCATTTTCAACGCCAAGGCGTCGCGTGGGGCGTGGTGACGAACAAGGCTGCCCGCTTCACCGACAAGCTGGTGCCGCTGATCGGCCTGCAGCATGCCGCGTGCGTCGTGTCCGGCGATACCACGCCGCATTCGAAACCGCATCCCGCCCCGCTGCTGGAAGCGGCGCGCCGCATGGGCGTGGCGCCGGAACAGTGCTGGTACGTCGGCGACGACTTGCGCGATGTGCAAGCCGGCCGAGCGGCCGGGATGGCAACGGTGGCAGCAGCCTGGGGTTACTGCGGACATCACGAGCCTTCGACCTGGGGCGCCGATGCGCTGGCGGAAACGCCGCTCGGCGTGCTCGAACTGCTTGCCTGAAAAGTCGCCGGCCTGGCCCTTGAACTCCACCGGGCCGTGCCCATCTATGGAGTACAATAGACATTCACTGTTTTGGGGACGACCTGGTTTCGACGTGGGTTACAAAGCAGCGCAGGGCATACCGAGGGCTGGTCACCTCGTAAATCCAACCGGAAATTAAATAACTGCTAACGACGAATCGTTCGCTCTAGCCGCTTAATAACCGGTTAGCTCCACACCGTCTCGTCCCTGGGGCGGGCTGGCAACAGCATGTGGAGTCATCTACAGGGAATCGCTTCAGGTCGGGTCACTTGGCCTGAGGTTAAATTTAGGTGACTCGTCCAGCCGCAGCGTGCGCGTCCGCGTCGTCTGGATTAAAACAAATGGCAGCGCTAAGTATGTAGAACTGTCTGTAGAGGGCTTGCGGACGCGGGTTCGATTCCCGCCGTCTCCACCAAAATTCCGTATCCAGCGATAGCATCTCGCTGCAAAAGCCGCATCCCGCAAGGGTTTGCGGTTTTTTATTGCGTCCCGAATCTCACCTCGCTGCAGCCCCCGTCGCCGGGCGGGACGGCATGCGCGCAGTCACGACCCCAGGTTGCGCCTGTATCAGTCGGATGCCGTCTTCAAAAACGACGGGTACCCCGCGTCCGATGTCGCTTTCTTCAACGCATCGACGTCGGTCTTGCTGTCGTCGAACACCACCACCGCTTCGCGTCGCTGGTAGCTGACTTTCGCACTCGAGACGCCGGTCACCTTGGTCAACGCCGCCTTGATCGTGATGGGACAGGTGGCGCAGTCCATGGTTGGCACGTTCAGCGCGACGGTCCGGGATTTCGCCAGTACGAGCTGCGGGGTAAGGAGCAGCGCGGCGATCGTTGCAATGAGTGGCAGTCTTGTCATGATCGGATCAGTAAAACATCGGGGCAATGAGGGGGAACAGGAGCAGCAGGCCGACGAACAGCGCGCCGGCCATATAGATGCGCCGGGTGGTGCGGCGGGTATCCTCGCAGGCTAAGCCGTCGGTGGTGGAACATGCCGCCACCGGCCGGAACAGCAGGTAACCGGCCCACGCGAGCGCACCCAGCGCGATGCCGAAGAACACCGGCGTCAATGGCCGCATCGCGGTCAGGTTGACCATCCAGGCGCCGGTGATGCCGAGCAGGACCAGCACGAGCGGCACGACACAGCAGGTCGACGCGATGATCGAGGAGGTGACGGCGACGGCCACTAGGCCGACGCTGAATCGCCCTTTCGATGTCTCCCCGGAGTTATCCGAGGAATCGGTCGCGCGCTGCAAAAGTTCGGACATGCTCAGGCCGCAACCGTTCTGGATGTGATCGTGTATTTGAAGGCGTCGGGTTCCAACGGGTCGAGTGCCACGCCGTTGATTTCGGCCTGCGGATACATGAAGAAACCGACCTTGCCGTTCGACGATCCGGGCAGGGTGACGTCGTGCGCGAAGTTGTACGCCATCCAGTTGCCTTCCCATCCGCCGAACAGCGCCTTGCGAACGGGCGCCACCACCGGATGATCGGGGTCCTTGATCCAGGTGCCGGTTTCCAGTCGCATGACCTTGCCCACGTCGGCCGGATCCATCGCCACCCAGCCATGCTTGCGCAAATACACCTCCGCGCGGCAGTGCTGCGCGCTCTTCAGCGACGCCGGATTGCCGCTCAGTTCCTTGTAGCCGAATGCGCTCGGGACGAGCCGCAAGCCGTAGGCATCGCGCGCGGGCACGCCGGCGGCGCGGCACAGACCGACGAACAGACCGTTGATATCGCCGCACTTGCCGCCGAAGTTTTGCGTTTCCAGCATGGCCTTGATGTCGCCGGTGCCGCAGCCGCGCACTTTCGGCTCGCGATAGGTCGACACGATGATCCAGTCATAGATTCGCTGCACCTTCTCCACATCGGACCGCGCGCCTTCGACGATCTGCCGCGCCGTGACGCGCACGATGCCGTCGGTGGGAATGAGGTCGGTGGAGCGCGTCCATTTGGCCAGGTCGGCCGGGCTTTCGGAAGCGGGAACCGCCTGCGACCAGTCGACCGCGCGATCGCGGGTCTGCACGCGGCTGACGACTTCCAGGACCGGCGGCGCCGATCCGTCGAATTCGGCGATCAGATACCGGGCGCCGTACTGGCTGTCGGTGCCGACATGCATGGTTTTGCCGTTGCCGGACCAGCCGCTCGACAGCGAACGCTGCCACTCCGTATCGACCGACGGCAACGGTACCCAGACCTTGGCCGGGCCGTTTGCCTTCTGCAAGTTCACCGTCGTCGTGATCTCGAAGGTACGCCAGTCACCGGGCTGCGGCGCGAAGCGCCTGCCTTCCGATTGCTGGGCAAACACCGCGGCAGGCAGCGCGCCATAGAGCAAGGTACCGGAAGCGGCTTTCAGCAGCGTGCGCCGGGTAATGTCAGGGATCTTGGATTCTTTCATGTTGTTCTTCGGGTTGTGTGGTTGCATTGTTTCGTACTGCGCCGCAAGTCACGCTTGGCAGACAGCTTCATTTCGCGGCGACGCCGGCCCGCATATTACCTTGCCGGGGTTCCTCGAGCAGTCGTTCGAGCGCCCGTTTGAAGCCGGGATCGGCCGCATCGAGTTCGCCCAGCACACGCCAGCGCGCGCGACCGTCCCGGCCGATCAGGACGGTGGTCGGCAGCACACCGCTCGTCCATTTCTTCAAGTGCTCGCCTTGTTTGTCCATGAGGACGGGATAGCGGACGCTGTGCTGGCTCAGGAAGCGTTCGATCGCTGCGGTCGATTCCTTGAAGTTGACGCCCAGGACGACGAGGTCGCCCTTTGCGGACTCGTCGGTGGCCAACGCATTCAGCGCGGGAAGTTCATCGACGCAGGGTTCGCACCAGCTCGCCCAGAAATTCAGCACGACCACCTTGCCTCTCAAGCTGTCCGTGTTCCATGGCGTTCCATCCAGCGCATCGAGGCGCAATGCGGGCGTAGGAAGCTGCTGCGGCCATGCCTGCAGGTGCACGTCCTTGGCGGACGCAGAGGCGCCGCACAGCGCGCTCGCCAGCACAAGCACGGCACAGAAGGAGCGACCAATTCGCATGGATGTTGACAGCATGAAAAACAACTTGCCGGCCCGGTTCGAATCGTTGCGATGATATCAGGTCGGTCGGTGTTTCTCCGGCCGCGGCTTCAGTTCGCGGCTTGACGGCAGACGCACGCGACGCGGAAATCTCGTCCTTGACATCGACCAGACCAACATACAGCATGAAAATCGGCGCCCGCTGCGGTTGGCGATGTGCCGAACGGCATGTCGGCGCCGGGAAGGAAGGCAGCCATGTTGGAATCCTTGCATCCCGATCCCAGTTTCTATCCATCGCCCAAGCTGGCCATGGAAGCCGCGCCGGAGCGGCTTGCCTATACGGCATTGTTGTCGCCGGACCGGTCGCGCCCCGACGCGCTCGCCGTGGTCGATCTCGATCCCGAATCGCACACCTACGGCTCGGTGCTGAACCGGCTGGACATGCCGCACACCGGCGACGAGTTCCACCATTTCGGCTGGAACGCGTGCAGCTCGGCGCTCTCCCCGCTTTCCGCGCATGCCGCGCTGCAACGCCGCTATCTCGTGATACCCGGCATCCGGTCCTCGAGGATCTACATCGTGGACACCCAGCCCGATCCGGCGTCGCCCAAGCTCATCAAAACCATCGAGTCGGACGAGGTGATGCGCAAGACAGGGTATTCGCGTCCCCATACCGTGCACTGCGGTCCGGAAGGCGTGTACGTCAGCACGCTGGGCGGCAGTGGCGAGCGCGGCACCGAAGGGCCGCCCGGCATCTTCATTCTCGATTGCCAGACCTTCGACGTTCTCGGCCGCTGGGAAATCGAGCGCGGTCCGCAGCAGCTGCACTACGACTTCTGGTGGAACCTGCCGCGCGACTACATGGTGTCCAGCGAATGGGGCTTGCCGCCGCAGTTCGAGAACGGCATCGTGCCCGAGGATTTGCTGAGCAACCGGTATGGACACGCCCTGCACTTCTGGGATCTGCGCGAGCGCCGCCATGTGCAGACCATCGATCTCGGCGCGCAGCATCAGATGCCGCTGGAGGTGCGTCCGGCACATGACCCGACGCGCGAATACGGCTTCGTTGGCGTGGTGGTCGATACCACCAGCCTGGAAGCGTCCATCTGGACCTGGTACCGCGAGAACGGCAGCTTCCATGCCATGAAGACGGCGGTGATCCCGCCCGAGCCCGCCGACGCCGACCGCCTGCCCCCGCTGCTCAAGGGCTTCGGCGCCGTGCCGCCGCTCATCAGCGACATCGATCTCTCGATGGACGACCGGCATCTCTACGTCGCCTGCTGGGGCACCGGCGAGCTGCGGCAATACGACGTGAGCGATCCGATGAAGCCGCAACTGTCCGGCAGCGTACGCATCGGCGGCATTGCCGCGCGCACGCCGCATCCCAACGGCCGGGCATTCGACGGCGGGCCGCAGATGACGGAGATCAGCCGCGACGGCCGCCGCGTGTATTTCACCAACTCGCTGTACAGCGCCTGGGATGCGCAGTTCTACCCCGACGGCTTGCGCGGTGCCCAGGTGATGTGCCGTGCCGATCCCGGCGGCGGGTTGACGCTCGATCCGGAGTTCTTCGTCGACTTCGGCGAGGGCTATGGCGCGCATCAGGTCCGGCTGCAAGGCGGCGACTGCTCGACC
>SPQI01000134.1 GCA_004570315.1 Oxalobacteraceae bacterium OM1
CACCCGCGGCGCGCCGCTGGCCGCCGTCGATCGCGGCGGGCGGCACGCTGACCGCCACCGTCCAGCCCGACAGCCCGGAACGCGCGTAGACGTCGATGCGTTCGGCGTTGTTCTCGCGCCGCGTGACTTCGCCTTCCGGCTGCCCCCACATTGCGGCCAGCAACTCGGCCGGCACGCGCTTGCCGGTGGCGTCGGCGCTGCCGCTGCGCACGATGACATTGCCGTCCCGGTCGATGATGCTGATGGCCCAGCCGTCGGGCAGCGGACGTTGCGGCAGCGCGCGCAGGAAGTAATCCGCCTGGAACGCCTGCCCGAGCACGTAGCGCGTGCCGCCGGCCAGCGGCACCGGCGCGTTGACGTTCACGACGTAGCGGCCGGCGGTGCGGCTGGTGGTCAGGCCCGACACGTAGGGACGCTGGGTGCGGATGACTTCCTCGCCGCGTTCCGGATGGCGGCGCTGCGGCAGTGCGGTGCCGAAAGGCGCGCGGGTGTTGACGAGCTGGCGGCCGTCGCGGTCGAACAGCACCGTCCACGTCTGCGCGCCGGCGTTGGCCGCCGCTGCCTGTTCGTAGAACTGGGCCAGCCGCCCGTCCACGAGATGGACCGAGGAAGCGAGCACGCGCAGGGCGGCCAGGGAGGAAGCAATCTCGCGGTCGACGCCGGTGGCTGTCAGGCGCGCGGTTTCCTGTACGGCGCCGAGCGCGGCGGTGCGTTCCTCGCGCAGCACGCTTTCCAGCGCGAACGCGGCGAACAGCACGATGGGCACCAGCGTGGCGGCCGCGATGACGGCGAGGTAGGCGCGTACTTTCATGATGGGCGGGAAAAGGCACAACGGCTACGGGCCGGCGCGGACAGGCCATTATGCCGCATTCGATCCGCCCGGAATACGCAGGGGAGTCGCCATGCCGACGTCGACGGGCGGGATGGCCGGCCCGCTTGAGCGAACGCAAAAGCGCCGGTTTCGTCGCAACTTATGCAGCGCGGCGGATTCCATTCACTATCCCTCCGACTTCAGCGCCTTGGATGCATAAGAAGAACCGGCCTGCGCCGCACCGCTTCGCCATCGACGATCCCCTGGCCTTCTACCGCGAACGCACGCTCTACGCGCTCGCCGTGGCAGCCGTGCTGTTCGCGTTTCCCCTTGCCGTCGATCACCTCGCGCAGCGCCACCTGCTGCTCGGCACCGGCATCCTGTTCGGCACGCTGATCGTCGTCTGCGACGCCCTCGCGCTGCATTTCCGCCGCAAGCCGCCGCTGCCCTACGCACTGCTCGCCCTCCCCGCGATCGGCTGCACGCTGCTGTCGCTGCGCGCGTACGGCCTGCCCGGCGCGCTCTGGGCCTACCCGGCCATCGCGCTCTACTTCCTGCTGCTCGATCGCCGTGCCGCCAACATTTGCAGCGCCCTGCATCTGCTCGCGGTGATGGCACTGGTCGAGCGCGATGCCGGACCCGAGGCGGCGCTCGGCATCGGTGTCACGCTGCTCCTCACCCTGCTGCTGATGAATGGGGCGCTGCACATCATCGGCGACCTGCATGCCCGCCTGCATGCCCAGAGCATCCGCGACCCGCTCACCGGCGCCTACAACCGGCGCCACATGCAGGCCTGCCTCGAATGGGTGATCCGGCGCCGCCATCGCGGCGGCACGCCGGCCAGCCTGCTGCTGCTCGACGTCGACCGCTTCCGGCTCCTCAACGACGCCTACGGCGAAGCGGCCGGCGACGACGTGTTGCGGCAGATCGCCGCCATCGTCGTCGAGCGCATCCGCGCGGTCGACCTCCTGTTCCGCATCGGCGGCGGCACCTTCGTGCTGCTGTTGTGCGACACCGGCGAATCCGCCGCGGCCGGCCTGGCGGAAGACCTGCGCCACGACATCACCCAGACCTGCCGGCTGCTCGGCTACGGCGTCACCTTGAGCGCCGGCGTCAGCCAGTTGCGCGAGGAACGCACCGTCGACGCGTGGCTGGGACAGGCGAGCGACGCCCTGCAACTGGCCAAGGACATGGGGCGCGACCGTACCGTACGGCGCACCGGGCTGTATCTGCTACGCACGGAGCGCGGCTGAACGCAATGTTTCCGTAGGCCAATGAGGTCGGGCATAATGTTCCGGTTGTTCCTGGAGCTTTTATGTCCGCCAAGCCTGATTTCATCCTCGAACCGGCCGCCCTGCCGACCCGCTGGCAACGTTTTTCCGCGCGCGTGCTGCGCCTGATCGGCTGGCGCGTGCGTTTCGCGCCTCTGCCCGGTCCCTGCGGCGTGGTCGTCGTCTATCCGCATACCTCCAACTGGGATTTCGTGATCGGCCTGTTCGCCAAGTGGACGATCGGCGTGCGCTTCCGCTGGCTCGGCAAGGAAGCGCTGTTCCGGGGCGTGAGCGGCGCGCTGCTCGGTCCGTTCCTGCGCGCCTGGGGCGGCATCCCGGTCGAGCGCGGCGTGCAGACGGGCGCCATCCCGCGCCTCGCGCAGGACATGCGCGCCGGCGGGTACTGGCTGGCCCTGGCGCCCGAGGGCACGCGCAAGTACCGGCCGGGCTGGCGCAGCGGCTTCTACCACATCGCCGTTGGTGCCGACGTGCCGCTCGGGATGGCTTGTATCGATTACGCGAAGAAGGAAGTGCGGCTGGTGGATTACCTGCAGCTGAGCGGCGATGTGGAGCGGGATATGGCGGCGGTGCGCGCGGTCTTTCCGGAGGCTTGCGGGTATCGGCCGGAGTGTGCGGCGCCGATTACGTTGGTGACGGCGAAGGATAAGAAGGCGGCTTGAGGGGCTTGCGAGGGGGAGGCGGGTTGACTGCGCCTCCCTGAATCGCCGTCATTCCGGCGTACGCCGGAATCCAGTGTCTTGCTTCCGTGGGCTCTTCGGTAATGCAGCGCTGTTGGTTCTTCGTTAGAACCTTTGCCGGGAGCCGCCCGGCAGCGGTGCGTCGGAGCAGTGCTCCGACCTTCTTTTGCTTCGCCAAAAGAAGTAAGCAAGAAAAGGCGACCCCGGTTCAGCCGCCGCCTTCGGCTGTTTTGGCGTCTGCACAGGGGAGCTGCGAACCCCATCCCCACCCTAACCCTCCCCTTGAAGGGGAGGGAACCGTTCAAGGTCTTGACGGCCTGTAGGGTGCGCTTGCGCACTGGCGCCCCGATGACGGTGATGGCGCGTAAGGGCACCCTAAGGTTCTGGATTCCCGCCTTTCGGGGGCGTGAAACGGAGAGCCGTTGGCCGATCCTTAACCTCCGTGTCGTTCCCGCGCAGGCGGGAACCCAGAGCTATGGAGACCAGACTTGTTTCCCGTATTGCGGCAGCCTCAGTCGCCCTCGAGGTCAAGCATCCCGCAAACTCACCTTCCCCGACACAAACTGCCGCGCCAACCCGACAATGAACAAGGTGTTCGTCACCGCATACCGCTTGAACAGCCGCCGCGGTTCCGAACCGAGCCGATACAACCACTCCAGCCCGTTCTTCTGCCACCACAAGGGCGCCCGCTTGACTACCCCGGAGTGATAGTCGAACGCCGCGCCCACGCCCACCATCACGGCATGAACACGCCCGCGATGCTCGGCCATCCACTTCTCCTGCTTCGGGCACCCCAGCCCTACGAACACCACGTTGGCGCCTGAGTCGTTGATCATCTTGACCACCGCTTCGTCTTCCTCGCGCGTGAGCGAACGGAAAGGCGGGGAATAGGTGCCGCCGATCCGCAGGCGCGGGAAGTGGCGGGCCAGCGCGTCGCGCAGCTTGGACAGCGTGGCATCGGTGCTGCCGTAGAAGAAGGCGGTCTGGCCGCGGCGCTCCGCTTCCGCGAGATAACGCCACATCAGGTCCGGGCCGTTGATGCGCTCCTGCGCGCGGTAGCCGCGCCGGCGCAGCACCCAGGCGACCGGCGCGCCGTCCGGCGTCGCCATGTCGGCGTTGTTGACCGCCATCTTGAATTCGATGTCCTGCGTCGTGGTGACCACGGAGTGAACGTTGCAGATGCACACGTAGCGCGATTCGCGCGCCGCGCCCCATTGCACGATGCGGCCGAGCGCCTCCTCCCAGGTCAGGGCGTCGATGAAGGCTTCCAACACCGCTTCTCCCTTACGCTGCATGACGATCTCCCCGGTGGGCGGCAATTGCGTCTTCATAGATGTCGATAAGCTGCTCATAGTTGCGTTCCGGTGTGTACTTGTTGTCGTATTCGGTGCGTGCCGCGCGTCCCATTGCCGCCATCTCTTCCGGATGCTCGCGCGCCCAGCGCAGCTTGTCCGCAAGATCGGCCGGATCGCCCGGCCGGAACAGCAGGCCGGTGACACCTTCGCTCACGATGTCGGGCAGGGCGCCCAGGCGGCTCGCGATGACGGGCACGCCGCAGGCAAAGGCCTCGACGATGGTGCGCGGCGAGTTTTCATAACAGATGCTCGGCAACACGAGGAAGCGCGCCGACAGCATCCGTTGCATGATCTGGGCCAGCGGCTGATAACCAAGATAGGCGGCGCCGAAGCTCTCCCGCGCGAGCGGTTCCAGCGGTCCGCTGCCAATCACTTCGACGTCGCTGCCGCCCATGAGCCGATGCGCCTTGGCCAGCACGTCGAGCCCCTTCTCCTCGGACAGGCGGCCCACATAGAGGCCGCCGTTACGCGCCGACCATTCCGGTTGCGCCACGCTTTCCACAAAATTCGGCTTGATGCGGAAACGCTCGGCCGGGAGTCCGCCCTCGACGTATTTGTCGCGCGCGAATCGGTTCAGCGCGATGTAGCGGGTGATGCGGTGCCGATAAGTCCCGAGCGCGCGATGCGTGGCCAGCATGCCGGTGATCACGGCCGACTGCGCCGCCGATTCCCGGTAGCACTTGCGCGTGACGGCGCGCCAGGGCAGGCGGCCGACGCAGTCTTCGCAGATGCGGCCCTCGCGCAGGAAGATGGCTTGCGGGCACAGCAGCCGGAAGTTGTGCAGCGTCTGCACCAACGGAATGTTGCGCCGCGCCGCCATCCAGTAGAGCGACGGCGAGATCAGCGGAAACGTGTTGTGCACGTGGATCAGGTCGGGCTTGAAGCGCTCGCATACCTGGGCCGCTTCGTTGGCCGAACGGCGCGACCAGACCGTTACGACGGCAGCGCTCGCCTTCGACATGCCGTTCAAGGCATCGTTGTGCTGGCTATAGACCTCCACCGCATGCCCATGGGCGCGCAGCAGTGCGACTTCCGCATCGACGACGGCATCTTCACCGCCGCGCTGCTGATAGGCGTTATGGGCGACCAGGATTTTCATGTGCGCATCCTGCCGTGACTGCATCCCATCCGCATCAACCCAGGCTCGCCGTGCTGGCGGCCCGCAGGCGCTTCTTTGCCTTGTGCAGCGCCACTGCGTGCCGGCAGGCGGCCACTAGGCCGGCAGCCGCATGATCGAAGGTGTAGTTCGAAACGATGGCGCGGCTGCGCTTGGAAAAACGTTCGTACATCAGCGGCGTCGAGAGCAGCTGTGCGGCACGCTCGGCCCAGAGGTCCACGTCGAGATGGCAGACGAAGCCGTTGTCGTTGTGCAGAACCAGCTCGCCCGCCACGCCGGCATGCGGCGAGACGATCACCGGCAGCCCAGCCGCACAGGCTTCGTTTGCCACCACGCCCCAGACGTCGGCGAGGGTAGGGAACAGGAAGATGCGGGCCGAGCGGTAGAGGGCCGGCAGTTCGGACTGGTCGGCGAAGCCGTTGAAATCGACCTGCACGAGATCCGCGAAACGCGTCGCTTCCTCCTTGACCGCCTCTTCCTGGCTGCCCGAGCCCACGAACAGGACCTTCATCTTGCGTCCCAGCCGGCG
>SPQI01000112.1 GCA_004570315.1 Oxalobacteraceae bacterium OM1
GCGTACTGCCGCATGCGCATCGCGCTCGTCCTCCTGGACGCCGCGCCAGAACAGCACGCCGACGGCCAGCGCGACGAGCACGAGAACGATGAGAGCGGCGCGCTTCATTTGCCCTCCGGCGGAACGGCGCTGCCGCAGGCGAGCGGCAGCTTGATGGAGGCGGCGGGCGCGGGATCGGCCGGCGCCGGCTGCGAGGCCAGCCAGGCGGAGGCGGCACTGATTTCCTCGAGCGAGAGGGAACGCGCGATGTCGCCCATGCAGTCGGGTGCCACCGCGCGGCGCATGCCCTCGCGCCAGGCGCCGAACTGCGCGTTGATGTAGTCGCGCGGAATGCCGAGCAGGCCGGGGATGTTCGGGTTCACGCCGGTCAGCTTCTCGCCGTGGCAGGCGATGCAGGCCGGGACCTTGCGCGCCGGGTCGCCGTTCATTGCGAGGGCGCGGCCGCGTTCCAGCGTGGCGGCCGACACGTCGATGCGCAGCGGCGGCGGATACGGGACGTGCTGGGCGGCGAAGAACTCGGCCATCTCGTGCAGATAGGCGTCGGACAGATGCTGGACCATGTAGGTCATCAGCGGATATTGCTTGCGCCGGCCTTCGCGGAAGTTCACCAGCTGGTTGTAGAGATAGCCGGCCGGCTTGCCGGCGATGCGCGGGTAGTAGCCGTCGGGGGCGGCGCGGCCTTCCTTGCCGTGGCAGGCCATGCAAGGGGCGACGCGCTTGGCGATGCCGGTCGCATCGACGGGCTGTTCATCGGCGGCCCGTGCGGTAGAGAAAAGCAGCGCGCAACAGAGTGCTGACAGGAAAAAAAACGGGCGGCGCATTGTGTTGTTCTTGTTGTACTCGAAGCCTTCATTGTAAGGCGCGGTGGCGTTCGCTGCGGGCGCAAGCGGCAGCGCCTTGCCGCGGCGCAAGCGGAAGAACTAATTGCGCGCCATGCCATCCGAATACAAAAGAACAGCTTTCCACGCAGTGCATTGATTTGGAGAATGGTATGTCCAACCTGAAACGCAGCAGCGAGCAAGAGAACCCCGGTCAGCGCGACGAGCCGCGTTCTTCCCATGGGGATAATTCGGTGTCCGTGACGCCCAAGGATGTGTCGCCGGAAGATGCGGCGCATCGCGACGTGACGGAACGCAAGATGAATTCAAAGGACCTCGAGGAGAAGGCGCAGGCCATGCTCGACGAGGCCGTGGAGCAAACCTTCCCGGCGAGCGATCCGATCGCGGTGCCGACGTTTGAGGAGGCGTTGGAGATTGTGAAGGCGCAGCAGGCGAAGGAGGATGCGGCGAGGGGGAATGCGAGGAGGTGATTGGGCGGGCATCGCAACGATGAGTTCCACCGCTGTCATCCCCGCGCAGGCGGGGATCTAGGGATGCCTCTCCTGCGCTTGCCACTACCGCCGTCATTCCGGCGAACGCTGGAATCCAGTGTCTTGTTTCCGTGTGCTCTTCGGTGATGCACCGCTGTCGGTTCTAACGAAGAACCATCAGTACAGCATCACCGAGGAGCAGAACGAAGCAAGACCGTAGAGCCGCAACCGACCTCCGCAATCACTCCCCCCGCATCGGCAACACCTCCCTCAACATCGCATCCGCCTGCCGCAGCATCGTCTCCGTCGTCTCCCACCCCACACACCCATCCGTCACCGAGCACCCGTACACCAGCTTGCTCAAATCCGCCGGAATCGCCTGCTTGCCCGCGACGATGTTCGACTCGATCATCACGCCCACCAGCGACCGATTCCCGAACCGGATCTGGTTCACCACGTCCGCCATCACCAGCGGCTGCAGCTCGGGATTCTTGAAGCTGTTCGCATGCGAGCAGTCGACCACGATGTTCGCCGGCAGCTTGGCCTTGGCCAGAGCCTGTTCGGCCATGGCGACCGAGACGGTGTCGTAGTTCGGCCGGCCGTCGCCGCCGCGCAGCACGACGTGGCCGTGGCGGTTGCCGCGCGTGCGCACGATGGAGACGTTGCCGCCGCCGTTGATGCCGAGGAAGGAGTGCGGTTGCGATGCCGACAGAATGGCGTTCACCGCGATGCCGATGTCGCCGTCGGTGCCGTTCTTGAAGCCGACCGGCGTCGAGAGGCCCGAGGACATCTCGCGGTGGGTCTGCGATTCGGTGGTGCGCGCGCCGATCGCAGTCCAGGCGATCAGGTCGCCGAGGTATTGCGGGGAAATCGGATCGAGCGCTTCGGTCGCGGTCGGCAGGCCGAGCTCGCTGACGTCCAGCAGGAATTGCCGCGCATTCGCCATGCCGCGCTCGATGTGGAAGGAATCGTCCATGTCCGGATCGTTGATGTAGCCCTTCCAGCCGGTCGTGGTGCGCGGCTTCTCGAAATACACGCGCATCACCAGCAGCAGCGTGTCCTTCACCTCCTCTTGCAACGCCTTCAGCCGGCGCGCGTAGTCAAGTCCGGCCACCGGATCGTGGATCGAGCACGGGCCGACCACCACGAACAGGCGCGGATCCTTGCGGTCCAGGATGTCGCGCAGCGCCTCGCGGCCGCGCGTGACGGTCTCGCCGGCGCGGTCGGTCAGTGGCAGGCGGGCGTGCAGCTCCTCCGGCGTGGGCATGGACTGGAAGGAGGTGACGTTGACGTTTTCGACGTGGAAGGTGGTCATGGTGCAGTGCGAGCTGTCTGGAAAGACGACAGTGTACCCGCCTGCCGTGTCGATGCGGCGCTGCACCATGATGGTTCTTGACGGCAATAGTCGGCAACCGTAACCTGCAGGATCGACCGTATCGAAAGCGCAGCATGAGAAGTCCTCGTCACACGCCAGGCAGCCGGGTGGCGCATATCCGCCGGACTTGGTGCGTGCTGGCCGTTGCCATGTCGGCAATGCTGTGCCTGTTCTCCTTCGATGCGATCGCCCGCGACCCGTTGCGTGTGCTGGCCTGGCCGGGCTACGCCGATGCCGACATCGTCCAACAGTTCGAGCAGATCACCGGCGTGCAGGTCCAGGTCACCGTCGTAAATTCCGACGACGAGCTCTGGGGCAAGGTCAGCGGCCACAACGGCGCCGACTATGACGTCTTCGCGGTCAACACCGCCGAGCTGCAGCGTTACATCGACCAGGACCTCGCGGTGCCGGTCGATCTGCAGCACGTGCCCAATCATGCGCGCCAGCTGCCGCGCTTTCACAAGCTCGCCGACATCCCCGGCCTCGTGCGCGGCGACAAGGTCTACGCCATCCCCTACACCTATGCGGAGATGGGCCTGATCTACAACCGCAAGCTGGTGCCGCAGCCGCCGCAGTCGCTCGCGGCGCTGTGGGACCCGGCCTACCGCGGGCGGGTGCTGGCCTACAACACCAGCAACCACAACTTCTCGCTGGCCGGCATCCTGCTCGGGGCAAAGAATCCGTTCCGGCTCGACCGCGAGCAGATGCACCAGGCCGCGAAGAAACTCGTCGGCCTGCGCCGCAACGTGCTCGCCTTCTACAGTTCGCCCGAGGAAGCGGTGCAGCTTTACCGCCAGAACGAGGTGGCGATCGTCTTCGCCAACTACGGCCGCCAGCAGCTCAAGGCCTTGCAGGCGGCCGGCGCAGACGTGGGCTACGTCATCCCGCGCGAAGGCGCGCTGGCCTGGCTCGATTGCTGGGCCGTCACGCGCGGCGCGCGCGACAAGCGCATGGCCGAGCGCTGGCTCAACTTCATGCTGGAGAAGCACGTCAGCCAGACGCTCACGAATCGCCAGGGCCTCGCCAATACCATCACGCCGTCCGGGCCCGACAGCGCGGGCGATAAACTGATCTGGCTCGAACCGCTCGAAGATTTCCACACGCGCATGCTGCTGTGGAACCGCATCATGGCCGGCGACGGTCCGGAGAAGTTCTGATGTCGGCCGCCTACCGTTCGCGCTTCGGCTTCTGGCTGGCCGCCGTCGGCATCAGCGCCAGCGTGCTGACCGGCTACTACGCCTACTCGCGCAGCGGCCAGATGCTGCAGCACGCCGCCGAAGACAAGCTGCTCACCGCCACCCAGGTGCTCGCGCGCCGCACCGCCACTGCCTTCGAACTGCGTGCCCAGGACGTGCGCTTCATCGGCGCCCTGCCGCAGGCGCGCCAGCTCGCGGAATCCGCGCCGCCGGCAACGCGCGCCGCACAGCTGCGCGGACTGGAAGACATCTTCACCGCCTTGCTCGCTGCCCATCCCGAGTACTACCAGGCGCGCATCATCGGGCTGGCCGACCATGGCCGCGAGCTCGTGCGCGTCGACCGCGAAGACGCCGGCCTGCAGCCGGTGCGCGGCGCGGACCTGCAGGAGAAAGGCCACCTGCCCTATGTGTTCGAAGCGCTGCGCCAGCCACCGGGCGAAGTCTACTTCTCGCGCATCGGCCTCAACCACGAGACCGGCGCCCAGCAGGGCCTCGACAAGCCCTCCATCCGCCTGGTGAGCGTGATGCGCGACGCGCACGGCGAGCCCTTCGCGCTGGCGGTGATCGGCATGAGCCTCGACGGCTTGTTCCAGCGCCTGCGCGCCGATTTGCCGAAGGACATCAAGGTCCTCGTCACCAACGAACAAGGCGATTACCTCGCGCATCCCGACCCCGAGAAAACCTTCGGCTTCGACCGCGGCCGCCGGGCGCTGATCCAGGACGACATCGCCGCCGCCGCCGCCATCCTCGACCGCCGCGCCAACAACTCGGTGCTCACCGTGAGCGATGACGACGGCGACCACCGCTCGGTCGGCGCCTTCGTGCGGGTGCCGGTCGGAGCGGCGCGCGAGGGACGCTTCCTGCTGGTGGGGCTGGTCACGCCGATGGAGAGCGTGCTGCAGCAGACCCGCGTGCTCGGTCTGAACCTGATCGAAGTCGCCTTCGTGTTCTGCCTGGCCGTGCTCGCCGCCGCCTTCCTGCTGGCCCGCCTGCTGGCGCAGCCGCTGCAAGCCTTTGCGCACGCCATGCGCCGGCAGGACGAACAGGCGGACGGCCCATCCGGCGAGGACAGTGAGCGCGGCTTTCTCGCCAAGGCGTGGCAGACGGTGGGCGCGACGCTGGGCGCGCGCAGCGGCGAACTCAGGGCGCGCCAGCTGCGGGCCGAGTACGCCGGCCTGCATGATCCGCTCACCGGCCTGCCCACCCGCGCACTGATGCTCGATCGCCTCTTGCAGGCGCTCGCCCGCGTGAAATCCGGTGGCCAGTCCTGCGCGGTGCTGTGCATCGATCTCGACAACTTCACCGACCTCAACGACTCGCTCGGCCTGCCGGTCGGCGACGAGGTGCTCAGGGCGGCGGCGCAGCGCATGCGCGCAGTGCTGCGTCCCGAAGACACGCTGGCGCGCCTTGCCGGCGATGCCTTCACCGTGCTCATCGAGCAGGCCGGCGGCCTGGGCGAAGTGCGCCGCCTGGCCGGCGAGCTGGTCGCCGCCTTCGACGAGCCCTTCACCGCCGACGGCAACCGCTTCTACATCACCTGCACCATCGGCATCAGCCTCTGCCCGCTGCACGGCGAGCAGGCCGAGGAACTGCTGATGCGGGCCGATGCCGCCATGCATGCCGCCAAGGCCGACGGGCGCAACACCTATCGCGTGCACGGCGAAGCGCTCAGTTCCGTCTTCGACGCGCGTTGAGAACGGAAGCCGCGCGGGGCGATCCAATTCCGTGATGAACCTGTTCCGTCCGCTTGCGGCGGCCTTGCCCGCCCTGCTGCTGGCCGGCTGCGCCGGCGGCAAGAGCAGCCAGTCCACCACCTTGTTCGACTTCGGTTCTGCCGCGCCGGCGGCCGCCATGGCCGATCCGCCGCAGGCACCACTGCCGGCGCTGGTGGTGACC
>SPQI01000423.1 GCA_004570315.1 Oxalobacteraceae bacterium OM1
CGCCCGAGGCATTGCGCTCCTGCGGCGCCGCGCCGCCCGAACCGTAGGCGGCCATGCGCGAAAAATAGACCACGCCGCCTGCCAGCGTGCCATCGCCGAGCACCGCGGCAAGCAGGCGCGCGCCGTCGATTGCAGCGAAGCGGCCGATGTCGGCCAGCATCGCGTAGTACTGCGGCTGCTCCTGCGGACCGGGGAAGCCGGGCAGGGCGGCGTAAGCCTCGGACAGGAGTTGGCCGAGCGCGGTGTATTCGTCGGGACGGGCGTCACGGATCTGCATGCGGACTCTTGGAGAATGGTGGAAGCAGGCAGTATAGGCAGTCCCGCACAACGCGGCGAGCGGCTGCCGTGCCAGATTGCAGGGGCAGCCGTGCCACCGGTCACAGGATGTCCGCCAGCGCCTCCGCCGGCTGCGGCGGCGACAACAGGAAGCCCTGGATTTCGTCGCAGCCCTCGGCTTCGAGGAACTGCGACTGCTCGGCCGATTCCACGCCTTCCGCGATGACCGACAGGCCGAGGCTGCCGGACATGGCGATGATGGTGCGCACGATCGCGCAGTAGTGCTTGTCCCGCGGCGTGTCGCGCACCAGCGACTGGTCGATCTTCAGGCGATCGACCGGGAGCTGGGTCAGGTAGGAAAGCGATGAATAACCGGTGCCGAAATCGTCGATCGCCACCGTCACGCCCATGCGCTTGAGCTGGTTCAGCTTTTCCACCGTGTCGTCGATGCTCTCCAGCAGCGAACTCTCCGTAATCTCGAGTTCCAGCAGCTCCGCCGGCAGGCCGCTGGCCTCGAGCGCCTGGCGCACGTCGTCCACGAACTGGTCATGGCGGATCTGCCGCGCCGTGATGTTGACGCTCACCCGCAGTCCGCGGTCACGGCCGCGTTCGCGCAGCCAGCGGGCGCCCTGTGCGCAGGCGGTGCGCAGCACCCAGTTCCCGAGCGGCACGATGGAATCGCTTTCCTCGCTGATCGGAATGAACTCCAGCGGCGAGATGGTGCCCATGCCGGGCCGCTGCCAGCGCAGCAGCGCTTCGACGCCGATGATCTCGCCGGTGCGCAGCGAACGCTGCGGCTGGTAGTACAGCGTCATTTCGTCGCGCGCCACCGCCTGCCGCAGCGCCATGCCGAGGTCCAGCCGACGCGAGACCGACTCGGCCATCGAGGCATCGAAGAAACGCCAGCAATTGCGGCCCGACATCTTGGCGCGATACATCGCCGTGTCGGCGTTGCGGATCAGGCTGTCGCTGTCGCGGCCGTCGTCGGGGTAGCGGGCCACGCCGATGGAGAGTCCGATGTAGAGCTCGTTGCCGTCGACCCGGATCGCTTCCGACATGGCCGTGCACAGCTTTTGCGCAATCCCGCGCACGGCGTGGGTGGCATGGTCGACGTCTTCCAGCAGCAGCACGAATTCATCGCCGCCCACCCGCGCCACCGTGTCTGACAGGCGCACATGGCGCTGGATGCGCTCGGCCGCCACGCGCAGCACCTGGTCGCCGACCGCATGCCCGAGCGAGTCGTTGATCGCCTTGAAGTGGTCGAGGTCCACGAACATCACCGCCAGGCGCGTGTGCTGCCGTTCGGCGAGGACCAGCGCATGCCTCAGGCGGTCCAGCAGCGCCGGGCGGTTGGGCAGTTGCGTCAGATGGTCGAAGTGCGCCATGTGGTAGAGCTGGCGCTCCGAGGCGCGCTGTTCGGTGATGTCCTTGGCGATCATTACCACCGCGCTCGGCCGGCCCTTGTCGTCGCGGATGAGGGACATGCTGTTCATCAGGATCAGCGTCTCGCCGGTGCGGCGCTCGACGCGCGCCTCGCCCTGCCACGTGCCGGTGGTGCGCAGCGAGGTCTTGACTGCCTCCGCCACGGCGGGTTCGCGGAAGTCGGAGGAGAACGTTTCGACGCCTGCGCCCACGAGGTGGTCGACGCTGTAGCCGATGAGCTCCGAGAACGCGGTGTTGGCGCGCAGGATGGTGCCGTCGCGCGCGACGATCAGGATGCCGAGGAGGCTGCTGTCGAAGACCTTCGCCGCCAGCTCCAGCTCCTGGTAGGCGCGCTTGCGGTCGGTGTGGTCGACCATCACGCCGCGCAGCGTCACCTTGCCGTCGAGATGGGACACCGACAGGTTGTCGAGCAGCCAGACGTCGCCGCCGGCGGGCGGCACGACATGGTGCTCCAGCCGCAGGGGCTGGGCGGCGTCGCTTGGTTCCTGCTCGGCGAGCGCCTGCAGTACCGACTTGCGATCCGTATGCAGGTGCTTCTCCCAGAAATCCGGCGTCTCGAGCCACTCCGCGGGCGGATAGCCGGTCAGGCGGCCGGCGTTCTGGCTGACATAGGTGAAGCGCAGGCTGGGATAGTCGGCTTCCCAGACGACGCCGTCGATCCCGCCGACCAGCTCCTGGTAGCGACGTTCGGAACGAAGCAGCACCTGGTTCTTGTCCTGCAAGGTGTCGTGCGCGGCCAGCAGCGACGAGAATTGCCCCCGCAGCATGGCGATGAGGACCAGCATCAATGCCGCCGACGCCAGCCCCCAGGCGAGCGAATGCTGCATGCGCGTGCTCCACGGGGTCAGCACATCGGCCTCGGACAGCGAAGACAGCGCAAGAAACGGATAGTCGCGCGACTGCGTGTAGCCGACGATGCGCGCGGTGCGATCGATCGGGCTGTGTTCCAGGTGGTAACTGCCGGTGGGGTTATTGCGGAAGCGCGTGAACAGCTGCGCGCCGCTGAGGTCGCGGTCGAGTTCCTTGCCGGTCATCGGGCTTTCCACCAGCACGCGGCCGTCCTGCCGCACCAGGAACAGGCGGCTGTGGACACCCGGATCGAGCGAGCGGTAGAAGTGTTCGAAATACGTCACCGACATGCCGGCGGCGAGCACCATCTTCAGCGAGCCGTCGGGATGGCGCAGGCTGCGCGAGAGGGTGAACACCCATTGCCCGCTGGTGCGGCTTCTGACCGTGCGCGAGATGTAGAGGCCGTTCCCCTGTTGCGCATGGAACTGGAAATAGTCGCGGTCCTGTACGTTCACCGGCGCCGCCGGCAAGGGCAGACCGCTGGCGACGACCTTGCCTTGCGCGTCGATGACGTTGATCGCCAGGAATTGCGGCAGGACATTCGCGTAGCGCCGCAGGACGGTGGTCAGCTGCGCCGCGTCGGCGGGCGTGGCGCCGAGCTCGTTCGATTCGATGTCGGCGATTGCGGCCTGCATCAGCCGGTCGGCTTCGCCGATACTGCGGTCGGCATGCTCGCGCAGCGCAGTCGAGATGTGCTGCGCGTCGGTTTCGGCTTCCTGGATGGTGGCACGGTAGTCGTGCACGATGGCCGCGAGAATGGCGCCGAGGAACAGCGCCGGCAGCACGATGGCCAGCACGAGCAGGTAGCGTCGCATGCGCTGGGCATGGTCCGGTGCCGCGATGGCCTGCGTATCCTTGCTTGTCCTCACCGGTGTTCCGCCTGTCAAGGTCTGTGCTGCGTCGCCACAGCACATCTTATCGGCCTGCGGCGCCGAGGCTTGCCGCACCGTCTCCCGCCTTGCTCTGCCTCAAAGCCACGCCGCCGCCCGAGCTGTGCGCGGAGAAACCGCTTCCGCCAAGGCAAGGTCTAACCCCACGCCCCGCTTCCACTTGATACCGCGCATGCCTCCCGTCGTCCGCAGCCTGCTCGACACCGATCTCTACAAGTTCACGATGTGGCAGGCCTTGCTGCATGGCCACCCGAGCGCACAGGCGGAATACCGCTTCATGTGCCGCAATGCGCCGGCCTATCCGCTGGCGGAGCTGGCCGCGGACGTGGGCCGCGAACTCGACCGGCTGTGCACGTTGCACTTCACCGACGACGAGCTCGACTACCTGCGTTCGCTGCGCTACATCAAGAGCGACTTCGTCGACTTCCTCGCGCTCTTCCACTTCCAGCGCAAGTTCATCCACGTCGACGTCGAAGGCCCGGAACTCGTGATCTGCGCGCGCGGTCCGCAGGTGCACGTGATGGGTTTCGAGATCTACGTGCTCTACATCGTCAACGAGCTTTACTTCCGGCGCTTCGATGCGGAGCAGGCGCTGGCAGAGGGGCGGCGACGCCTCACGGCCAAGCTCGACACGCTGCGCCGCCTCGTCGCCGAACCGCCCAGCCGCCATCCCTTCGAGTTCTTCGACTTCGGCACGCGCCGCCGCTTTTCGGGCGCCTGGCACGAGGAAGTGGTGGGCACGCTCGCGCGCGAGGCGCCGCAGCAATTCAAGGGCACCTCCAACGTCTACCTCGCCAGGCAGTACAACCTGGTGCCGATCGGCACCATGGCGCATGAATACCTGCAGTCCTTCCAGGGCTTCGGCGTGCGGCTGCGCGATTTCCAGAAGGCGGCGCTCGAATCCTGGGTGCAGGAATACCGCGGCGACCTCGGCACGGCGCTCACCGACGTCGTCGGCATGGACGCTTTCCTCGCCGACTTCGATCTCTATTTCGCCAAGCTGTTCGACGGCCTGCGCCATGATTCCGGCGACCCCGTGGCGTGGGGCGAAAAGGCGATTGCCCACTATGCCCGCCTGCGCATCGATCCCTTCACCAAGCGCCTGGTGTTCTCCGATGGCCTCACCTTCGACAAGGCCTTCGCGCTCTACCGGCATTTCGCCGACCGCATCATGACCGGCTTCGGCATCGGCACGCATCTTTCCAACGACGTCGGCCTCGTGCCTTTGAACATCGTGATGAAGCTAGTCGCCTGCAACGGCCAGCCGGTGGCCAAGCTGTCCGATTCCCCGGGCAAGACCATGAGCGTCGACCCCACCTTCCTCGCCTACCTGAAGCAGGTTTTCCACTCTCGAACTTGACAGCCGGCAATACGGCTTCGCATTGCATCAACGCACTTCCTTGAGCTAGTGCAAGGCTGCCTTGCGGCCACGGATTAACGTCGATCAAGTCGAGGCTCGGTTGGCCGCGTCCCGCCGGGAGGACCCGCCTCGCATCCCGCCGCACCGCATTCCTTACAACGACAACGGAGACAACACAATGAAGGCTTCACTCGGCCGCCGCATGGCGGCAACGGTATTCCTTAGCCTGCCGCTGACCGTATTCGCCGACGGCGTCAGCGTCCGGTTCGACCTGTCCAGTCCCAGCGCCAGCCCCTTTCCGAGCGACCGCTTCACGCTGACGGACGGGTCTCAGCTCACCGGCCGCCGCGTCAACCTGCCCAAGCCGGATTGCGGCCAGCGCCCGAGCGACTGCGCCGACATCGACGTGCTCAACACCCTCGACGGCTTCTCCACCCAGCCGCGCATCACCATCCCCTTCACCGGCGACATCGACGTCTCCAGCGTGAACAGCGACACGGTCTTCCTCATGAACCTCGGCGATACCGACGGTTTCGCCGGCGCCGGCCAGAAGGTCGGCATCAACCAGGTGCTGTGGGACCCGGCCACCAAGACGCTGGTCGTGCAGCCGGACGCGTTGCTCAATGAACACTCGCGTTACGTGCTGGTGGTGACCGACGGCGTGCGCGACGCCGCAGGCAAGGCGCTCAAGTCCGGCGGCTTCGGCGAGATCTTCGGCGTCGGCCAGGACCGCGACACCGCCGAATACCGCCGCGATTTGCGCGATGCGATGCGCGCGCCGCTGCCGGGCAACGGCCGCGTGGTCGCCGCCACGCTGTTCTCTACGCAGACCATCAGCGCCGACCTCTACAAGATCATGAAGACCGTCAAGCAGAGCCGGCCCGAACCGGCCAGCTTCATGGTCGGCAGCGCCAACGGCGCCGCGGTGCGCGCGGTCTTCCCGCTCAACACCCTGA
>SPQI01000483.1 GCA_004570315.1 Oxalobacteraceae bacterium OM1
CCCTTGCCTTTCAGATAGGCTGCAACCGCTTCTGCCCGCTTCTCCGACAGCCGCTGGTTGTACTGTTGGGACCCCAGCCGGTCGGCATGTCCGGTAATCAAGATGCTATCCACCTTGGCGCAAGCTGCAAGCTTGGCAATGACTTGCTCGTCGATGCGCTTGCGCGCTGTTGCCGACAGCGCCGCTTTATTGAAGAGGAAAGCCTCGTCGGCCCCGATCGTGATGGAGAAATCACAAGCTTTCGGCGGCGGCGCCTGGACGACCGGAGCCGCCGGCATCTCCGGCGCGATCGGCTTGGCAACGGGCGGCACGAGTTCACCGTCGCAGCCCGGGACGGCATCGGTCGGCGTCCAGGTACCAGTGCGCCAGCACAGGCCGAACGGGCTGCGCACGATCGTGCCGCGCCCATCCTGCAAATAGGTGCTGTTGCCCTGCCGGGCGGGTATGTCGGTAAAGGTTTGTGCGCTGGCGCCGGTGGCCGCAGCCCACCCGAGCAGGCCGAGGGCGAAGGTCTTGAGCATGGTCTTCCCTAAGCGGAGGCGTGTTGTTGTAAGGGCGGCATGTCGAACTTGCCGCCGGGCGATTGTAATCACATTTTCCGCGCGCCATTGCGGCCCTGGACTCGCCGGGGTCGGAGTGGCCGGCATGCTAGAATCCAAGGTTTCGCAGTCTGTCCGCGCCGCGGCCGCCAACCTGCGGATTTCCAGCTTACTTCAGCCCACAAAAGCCTGACTCGCAATGGATCAATTCGCCAAAGAGACAATCCCGATTTCCCTCGAAGAAGAGATGCGCAAGAGCTACCTCGATTACGCAATGAGCGTGATCGTGGGCCGCGCGCTGCCGGATGTGCGCGACGGCCTGAAGCCGGTGCACCGTCGGGTTCTCTACGCGATGCACGAGACGAACAACGTCTGGAACCGGCCGTACGTGAAGTGCGCCCGCGTGGTCGGCGAGGTGATGGGTAAGTATCACCCGCACGGCGACCAGGCGATCTACGACACGCTGGTGCGTATGGCGCAGGACTTCTCGCTGCGCTACACGCTGGTCGACGGCCAGGGTAACTTCGGCTCCATCGACGGCGACAACGCGGCGGCGATGCGTTACACCGAGTGCCGTCTCGACAAGATCGCCAGCGAGCTGCTGGCCGACATCGAGAAGGAGACGGTCGACTTCGTGCCGAACTACGACGGCAAGGAGAAGGAACCGTCGGTCCTGCCGACCCGCATTCCCAACCTGTTGATCAACGGCTCGTCCGGCATCGCGGTGGGCATGGCGACCAACATCCCGCCGCACAACATCGCCGAAGTGATCGACGGCGCGCTGCACGTGCTGCGCGCGCCCGAGTGCTCGGTCGATGAACTCATCGAAATCATTCCGGCGCCGGACTTCCCGACGGCCGGCATCATCTATGGCGTTTCCGGCGTGCGCGACGGCTATCGCACCGGCCGCGGCCGCGTGGTGATGCGTGCCAAGACCCACTTCGAGGAATTCGGCAAGGAGGGCCGGACGGCGATCATCGTCGACGAGCTGCCCTACCAGGTGAATAAGAAATCGCTGCTCGAGCGCATCGCCGAGCTGGTGCGCGACAAGAAGCTCGAAGGTATTTCCGACATCCGCGACGAGTCCGACAAGTCGGGCATGCGCGTGGTGATCGAACTCAAGCGTGGCGAAGTCGGCGAGGTGGTGCTGAACAACCTCTACAAGCAGACCCAGCTGCAGGACACGTTCGGCATGAACATGGTCGCGCTGGTCGACGGCCAGCCGAAGCTGCTGAACCTGAAGCAGATGCTGGAGTGCTTCCTCTCGCATCGCCGCGAGGTCGTCACCCGCCGCACCGTGTTCGAGCTGCGCAAGGCGCGCGAGCGCGGCCATGTGCTGGAAGGCCTGGCCGTGGCGCTGGCGAACATCGACGAGTTCATCGCGATCATCAAGGCTGCGCCGACGCCGCCGATTGCGAAGGCCGAATTGATGGCCCGCGCCTGGGATTCCTCGCTCGTGCGCGAGATGCTGGCACGCACCGGCGACGGCGAAGGTCCGGGCATCGATGCCTTCCGTCCGGAAAACCTGCCGAAGCACTACGGCATGCAGCCGGACGGCCTGTACAAGCTGTCCGACGAGCAGGCTGGCGAAATCTTGCAGATGCGTCTGCAGCGCCTCACCGGCCTGGAGCAGGACAAGATCGTCAACGAGTACAAGGAAGTGATGGAGCACATCGCCGACCTGCTCGACATCCTGGCCCGCCCGGAGCGCGTCACCGCCATCATTTCCGACGAGCTGAACGCCGCCAAGAACGAATACGGCGACCCGAACAAGAATGGCCGCCGTTCGCAGATCGAGCACAACGCCACCGACCTCGGCACCGAAGACCTGATCACGCCGCAGGACATGGTCGTGACGCTCTCGCATAGCGGCTACATGAAGTCGCAGCCGGTCTCCGAGTACCGCGCCCAGAAGCGCGGCGGCCGCGGCAAGCAGGCGATGGCGACCAAGGAGGACGACTGGATCGACCAGCTCTTCATCGCCAATACGCACGACTACATCCTGTGCTTCTCCAACCGCGGCCGCCTGTACTGGTTGAAGGTGTGGGAAGTGCCGCAAGGCTCGCGCAACTCGCGCGGCCGGCCGATCGTCAACATGTTCCCGCTGCAGGAAGGCGAGAAGATCACAGTCGTGCTGCCGTTGTCCGGTGAATACCGCAGCTTCCCGGAAGACCACTACGTCTTCATGGCGACTTCCATGGGCACCGTGAAGAAGACGCCGCTGCCCGAGTTCAGCAATCCGCGCAAGGCCGGCATCATCGCAGTCGACCTCGATGACGGTGACTTCCTGATCGGCGCCGCACTGACCGACGGCAAGCATGACGTGATGCTGTTTTCCGATGCCGGCAAGGCGGTGCGCTTCGACGAAAACGACGTGCGTCCGATGGGTCGAAATGCCCGCGGCGTGCGCGGCATGAATCTTGAGGAAGGCCAAGTCGTCATCGCGCTGCTGGTGGCCGAGAGCGAGCAGCAGTCCGTGCTGACCGCCACCGAGAACGGCTACGGCAAGCGCACGCCGATCACCGAGTACACCCGCCACGGTCGCGGCACCAAGGGCATGATCGCCATCCAGACGAGCGAGCGCAACGGCAAGGTCGTTGCCGCCACGCTGGTCGATGCAAGCGACGAGATCATGATGATTACCACCGGCGGCGTGCTGATCCGTACACGCGTCTCCGAGATCCGCGAGATGGGGCGTGCGACGCAGGGCGTCACGCTGATTGCCGTGGAGGACGGCACCAAGTTGTCCGGGCTGCAGCGCATCGCCGAGTCGGATGTCGAGGCCGAAGTCGAAGCCGGAACCGATGCGACCGGTGACATCGTCGTCGATGCCGGCGGCGCACTGGCGCCGGAAGACGGTGCAGACGAGGGCACGGGTTCGGAGGAAGCATGAATCCCGCGTCAATGAAGCGTGTGTTCAACTTCTCCGCCGGTCCGGCAGTCCTGCCCGAGGAAGTCCTCGCGCAGGCCGCGGCGGAGATGCTCGACTGGCACGGCAGCGGCATGTCCGTGATGGAAATGAGCCATCGCGGCAAGGAATTCATCTCGATCTACGAAGCCGCCGTGCGCGACTTCCGCGAGCTGCTGAACGTGCCGGCGAATTACCGCATCCTCTTCCTGCAGGGCGGCGGCATCGGCGAGAACGCCATCGTTCCGCTGAATCTCGTCGGTCGCAAGGCGCAGCCGGCCACAGTCGATTTCATCCAGACCGGTTCCTGGTCGAGCAAGTCGCTGAAGGAAGCGCGCAAGTACGCCAATGTCAATGTGGCGGCGTCGTCCGAGGCGGAGAAGTTCGCCGGCATTCCGGCCCGCGACACCTGGAAGCTGTCGAAGGACGCCGCCTACGTGCATATCTGCACGAACGAGACCATCGACGGCGTCGAGTTCCAATTCGCGCCTGACGTGGCGGCCGACACCAACGGCGCGCCGCTGGTGGCCGACATGTCGTCGCACATCCTGTCGCGCGCGGTCGATGTGTCGAAGTACGGCGTCATCTTCGGCGGCGCGCAGAAGAACATCGGCCCCGCCGGCCTGACGATCGTCATCGTGCGCGAGGACCTGATCGGCCATGCGCTGCCGATCTGCCCGTCGGCCTTCGAATGGAAGCTCGTCGACGACAACAATTCCATGTACAACACGCCGCCGACCTATGCGATCTATATCGCCGGCCTCGTGTTCCAGTGGCTCAAGCGCCAGGGCGGCGTGGCCGCGATGGAAGAGCGCAACATCGCCAAGGCGAAGCTGCTTTACGACACTCTGGACTCCACCGGTTTCTACAGCAACCGGATCGCAAAGGAATGCCGTTCCCGCATGAACGTGCCGTTCTTCCTGCGCGACGAATCGCTGAACGACACATTCCTCGCCGGCGCGAAAGAGCGCGGGCTGGTGCAGCTGAAGGGCCACAAGTCCGTCGGCGGGATGCGCGCATCGATCTACAACGCCATGCCGATCGAAGGCGTGCAGGCGCTGGTCGATTATTTGAAAGACTTCGAGAAGGCGCACGGCTGAAGCCAAACTTGCGGCTTATCCGCCGCATCGGCAGTCGCGCGCCTTTCGACATCCATGACATTCGTGACCGGCCATGCCGGTCCGGCCAGCAACCGCTATGAGTGACGACAAACTGAAACCCTTGCGCGAAAAAATCGATACGATCGACGCGCAGATCCTCGACCTGCTGAACCAGCGCGCCCGCGTCGCGCAGGAAGTCGGCCATGTGAAGGCCGAGACCAATGCACCGGTGTTCCGCCCGGAACGCGAAGCGCAAGTGCTGCGCAAGGTGGCAGACCGCAATCCCGGACCGCTCGACAGCCATGACGTGCAGCTGATCTTCCGCGAGATCATGTCGTCCTGCCGCGCGCTCGAGCGGCGCGTCGTCGTGGCGTACCTCGGACCGATCGGCACCTTCAGCGAACAGGCGATGTACCAGCATTTCGGCCATGCGATCGAAGGCTTGCCGTGCGCGTCCATCGACGAGGTGTTCCGTGCGACCGAAGCCGGCACCGCCGATTTCGGCGTTGTGCCCATCGAGAATTCCACCGAAGGTGCGGTGAACCGCACGCTCGACCTGCTGCTGCAAACCACGCTGTCGATCAGCGGCGGCCTGTCGATTCCCATCCATCACAGCCTGATGACCAAGACCGGCACGATGGACGGCGTCACGCGCATCTGCACGCATTCGCAGACGCTCGCGCAATGCCAGGTGTGGCTGCGTCTCAACTATCCGCAGATTCCGTGCAATGCCGTGGCGTCGAACGGCGAAGCTGCGCGCATGGCGAGCGAGGATCCGACGGTCGCTGCCATTGCAGGCGAAATCGCGGGAACGCATTACAACCTCGGCGTGGTGAAGGCGCACATTCAGGACGATCCGCACAACCGTACGCGCTTCGCGATCATCGGACGCATGCTGCCTGGTCCGAGCGGCAAGGATCACACTTCGCTGGTGCTGGCTGTGCCGAACAAGGCAGGCGCGCTGTACAACTTGCTTGCGCCGCTGTCGAAGCACGGCGTTTCCATGACGCGCTTCGAGTCGCGCCCGGCGCGCATCGGCACCTGGGAGTACTACTTTTACGTGGACATCCAAGGCCACGTGATGGACGAGGCGGTCGCCAGGGCGCTCGACGAGCTGAAGGACAATGCCGCCTTCTTCAAGGTGCTCGGCTCCTATCCGCAAAGTTTATAAACCATACTATCGGGATTCTCAATGTCGCAATTCGGACCGGAATACGTT
>SPQI01000146.1 GCA_004570315.1 Oxalobacteraceae bacterium OM1
ACTGTGCCCGGCCCTCGGCGTCAGCATCCCGGTGGGCAAGGATTCGCTGTCCATGCGCACCACTTGGAAAGATGAGGAAGGCAGCAAGGCGGTGACCGCGCCGGTCTCGCTCATCGTGTCGGCCTTCGCGCCGGTCAGCGACGTGCGCGAAAGTCTGACCCCGCAGCTGCGTACCGACAAGGGCGACACGGCGCTCATCCTGATCGACCTCGGCCGCGGCAAGAACCGCCTCGGCGCATCGGCGCTCGCGCAAGTCATGCAGCAGATCGGCAACGAGGTGCCGGACGTCGACAACGCAGACGACCTCAAGGCCTTCTTCAACGCCATCCAGCAGCTCAACCGCGAAGGCAAGCTGCTCGCCTACCATGACCGCTCCGACGGCGGCCTGTTTGCGACGCTATGCGAAATGAGCTTCGCGGGCTGCACCGGCATTTCGGTCAACCTCGACATTCTCACGATGGAAGGGGAGCACGCTTCTGATTGGGGCGACTCGAAGAACTGGGCGACGCAGGTGGCCGAACGCCGCAATGAAATGACGCTGCGCGCGCTCTTCAACGAAGAGCTCGGTGCGGTGCTGCAAGTGCGGGCGGACCAGAAGTCGGACGTCATGACCGTGCTGCGCTCGTACAACCTCGGCGCCTGCAGCCATATCATCGGCAAGCTCAATGACCGCGATGCAATCGAGTTCACGCGCGACGCCAAGGTGATCTACAGCGAGCCGCGCGTGAACCTGCAGCGCCTGTGGAGCGAGACCAGCTGGCGCATGGCCCGCCTGCGCGACAATCCGTCCTGCGCCGACGCCGAATACGACCGCATCCTCGACACCTCCGACCCGGGCATGACGCCGGTGCTGACTTTCGATCCGCAGGTTGACGTCGCCGCCCCGTTCATCGCGACGGGCGCCAAGCCCAAGGTCGCCATCCTGCGCGAGCAGGGTGTGAACTCGCATGTCGAGACGGCCTACGTCATGCACAAGTCAGGCTTCACTGCGGTCGACGTGCACATGAGCGACCTCATTGCGGGCCGTGCCAAACTGGACGACTTCAACGGCTTCATCGCCGTCGGCGGCTTCTCCTACGGCGACGTGCTGGGCGCGGGCGAGGGCTGGGCCAAGACCATTCTGTTCCATGCGCAGCTGAAGGATCAGTTCGCCGGCTTCTTCGAGCGCCAGGACACCTTTGCGCTTGGCATTTGCAACGGTTGCCAGATGATGAGCAATCTGAAGTCGATCATCCCCGGTGCGCAGGCGTGGCCGAAGTTCACGCGCAACAAGTCCGAACAGTTCGAAGGCCGCTTCGCGATGGTGGAAGTGATGAACTCGCCGTCGATCTTCTTCGCCGACATGGCGGGCACCCAGGCGCCGATCGCCGTGGCGCATGGAGAAGGCTACGCAGACTTTTCGCAGACCGGCGACATCAAGGAAGCCATCGTTGCCATGCGCTGGATCGACAACAACGGACGCGCGACCGAAACCTACCCGTACAACCCGAACGGCTCGCCGCAAGGCATCACCTCGGTGACCACGCCGGACGGCCGCTTCACGGTGCTGATGCCGCACGCGGAACGTGTGTTCCGCACGGTGCAGAACTCATGGCATCCGGAAGAGTGGGGCGAGTATTCGCCGTGGATGCAGATGTTCCGCAATGCGCGCAAGTGGGTGGGGTAATGGCTTGATGCGATGCCCGATCGGTTCTGGGGTCGGGCGGTTGGTCGGGCTTCCGCCGGCGTATGGCAGGGGGAGTCTGGCTTGGCGGAGTCCGTTCTGGATCCCCGCCTTCGCGGGAACGGCAGGTGGTGTTTGCAGGCCGTCGGCCTTGCCGTCGCAAGGCAGCGCTAAGGCAATGCCGGCTGCCGCAGGCAATAAAAAAGGCGCTCCGCGGAGCGCCTTTTTCTTTGAGCCGAAAGCTTACTGAATCTTCGCTTTCTTGCGCAGGTCTTCCTGGAAGGCCTGCAGCTTCTTCTGCTGCAGCGACTCGGCGATCTGCGGTTTGACTTCTTCGAGCGAAGGAATCTTCGCGGCACGCACGTCGTCCAGCTTGATGACGTGGTAGCCGTACTGCGTCTTCACCGGGGTCTCGGTGATCTCGCCTTTCTTCAGGCCGACCATCGCGTCGGAGAAGGGCTTCACGAAGGAAGCCGGGGAAGCCCAGTCGAGATCGCCGCCGTTGGCTGCCGAACCCGGGTCCTTGGACTGCTTGGCCAGTTCTTCGAACTTGGCGCCGGATTTCAGCTTGGCGATGATCGCCTTGGCGTCTTCTTCCTTGTCCACCAGGATGTGGCGAGCATGGTATTCCTTGTCGCCGGCTTGTGCCTTGAAGCGGTCGTATTCAGCCTTGATGTCGGCGTCGCTGACCGGGTTCTTCTTCAGGAAGTCCTGCACCAGGGCGCGGATCGCGATCGACTGGCGCGCGATTTCCACTTGGTTCTTCACTTCCGGGCTGGTCGTCAGGCCGAGGCGGTCGGCTTCCTGGATCAGGATTTCACGGTTGATCAGCTCTTCCTTCACCATCGCACGCAGCTGCGGCGAATCCTGCTGGCCCTGGGTGGACAGCTGCTTGATCATGGCATCGGCGCGCGAGGAGGGAACCGGCTTGCCGTTCACGACGGCGAGGTTCTGTGCCATGACGGGCAGGGCAATGGCGGCGACGAGCGTCAGCAGCAAGCGAGCGGGTTTTACATTCATTGTCTGTTCCTAATGCAAATTGGAAGGATGGAAAACAAATCGCGCCGCCGTGTTCTGCTCATTGTTCTGACGGAGCGACTGCGATGATGGTGAGAGCATGAATCTCGCCGGGCATCATTTCCCGGAGCGAATCATACACCAGACGGTGCCGCGCAACCCGATTCAGCCCCTCGAAGCGGTCGGAAACGATGGTAAGGCGGTAATGCCCCGCGCCCGTGGATGCGCCTGCATGGCCGGCATGCAGGTGGGATTCGTCGAGCAATTGACAATCGAGCGGTGCCAAAGTTGCAGCGAGCCGGCTGCGGATGCGCTCCATGCGGTCGCTCATTGCGGGTCCTTGATGTACTTGGACAGCATGACGCTCTGGCCGATCACGAAGGCCAGCATCAGCCCGGTGAAGCCGAACAGCTTGAAGTTTACCCAGGTCGCCGTCGGGAAATTGAAGGCGATGTAGAGGTTGACCACGCCCATCAGCCCGAAGAAGGCCGACCACGCGAAGCTGAGGCGTTGCCAGACGGCGTCCGGCAAGGCGAGTTGCTTCTCCATCATGAGTCGGATGAGGTTCTTGCGGAACATGGTCTGGCTGATCAGCAGCGCGGCGCCGAAACACCAGTACAGCACGGTCGGCTTCCACTTGATGAAGGTCTCGTTGTGGAAATAGATGGTGGCGCCGCCGAAGAGAGTGATCACGATGAAGGACACCCATAGCATGGTGTCGACCTTCTTTCGTCGCAGAAGCAGGTAGGCGATCTGCGCGAGCGTGGCGACCATGAAGACGGCCGTCGCGAGCATGATCGGCGCCTGGTCGGCGGCGCTGGCGCCGTTCACCAGCGATGCGAGGTAGTGCTGGACGAGTCCTTGTGCCTGGTCCTGGTGGCTCTCTCCCCATTTGAAGATGCCGAAGAAGACCACCACCGGGAACAAGTCGAACAGGAACTTCATGGATGCCTTATCTGGGTTCGAAGCGCAGCGCCGCGGAGTTGATGCAGTAGCGCAGGCCGGTCGGCGGCGGTCCGTCGGGAAACACGTGGCCGAGGTGAGCGTCGCAGACGTTGCACAAAATTTCGGTGCGTATCATGCCATGACTGCGATCGACGCGCTCGGAAACATTTTCCGGATTGAGCGCCCGGAAATAACTCGGCCAGCCGCAACCTGAATCGAACTTCGCGTCCGACTCGAACAGCGGCGTGTTGCAACACACGCAAGTGTAGATGCCGTGCTCGTGGTGGTCCCAGAATTTGCCGGTGAAAGCGCGTTCGGTGGCCGCGTGCCGGGTCACCTGGTATTCCATCGGGTCGAGCGTGGCACGCCATTCGGCGTCGGTCTTGACGACTTTTTCGGTCATGATGAGCAACTCACTTCCAGTTCGCTGGCCCAGTCGGGCGGGAGTGCGGCGTACTGCTCGTTCTCCGGCTGTTCGTCGAACGGCCGCTCCAGTACGGCGAGCAGTTTCGCCACTTCGGAAAAATCCTTCTTCTGCGCCTTGTCGATGGCGACCTGCGCCAGGTAATTGCGCAGGATGTATTTCGGGTTCACGGCATGCATGCGGGCCCGCCGTTCGCCATCGACGCTGTTCTCCTGATGCAGGCGCGCGCGATAGTCGGCGGCCCACGCGTCGAATGCCGGACGGTCGATGAACAGATCGCGCAGCGGCGCATCCGCTGCCGGGTTGTCCACCTGCAGGTCGCCGAGACGGCGGAAGAACAGCGTGAAGTCCACGTGCGTGGCCTGCATGAGATTGAACATCGCATCGACCAGACCCTTGTCGCTTTCCTGGACCGTGCGCAACCCGAGTTTGTCGTGCAGCAGGGCGTCGAGTTTACGTTCGTAGACGCCGCCGTAGGCTTCGAGCGCGGCCTGTGCGTCTCCGACTTCGCCGATCAACGGCAGCAGCGCCTGACCCAGTGCGAAGCAATTCCAGTGGCCGATCTTGGGCTGCATGTAATACGCGTACCGGCCGCCGCGATCGCTGTGGTTGCAGATGTGCTTGGCGTCGAACGCTTCCATGAAGCCGAAGGGGCCGTAGTCGATGGTGAGGCCGAGAATGGACATGTTGTCCGTGTTCATGACGCCATGCATGAAGCCGACGGCCTGCCACTGGGCCATCAGTTCGGCGGTACGCCGCGTGACTTCCTCCAGCAAAGCCCGGTAAGGATTCGGTTGGGCACGCAGGTCCGGATAGAAGCGGTCGATGACATAGTCGGCCAGCACCTTCAGTTCCTCGTTGCGCTCGGTGTAGAACCAGTGCTCGAAGGAGCCGAAGCGCACGAAGCTGGGCGCCATGCGGGTGGCGATCGCGCTCGTCTCCGGCGTCTCGCGCATGACCAGCATGTCGGAGCCAACGACGCACAGCGCGCGCGAGGTCGGGATGCCGAGCGCGGCCATCGCTTCCGAGCACAGGAATTCGCGGATCGACGAACGCAGCACCGCGCGGCCATCGCCCATGCGCGAAAACGGGGTGAGGCCGGCGCCTTTCAGCTGGAGTTCGGTGCGGCCCGGCATGGCGTCGTCGAGGCTGGGCACATCGCCGAGGAGAATCGCGCGGCCGTCACCGAGCTGGCCGGCCCAGACGCCGAACTGATGTCCGGAATAGACGGCGGCGAGCGGTTCCGAGCCGGGCAGGATGCGATTTCCTGCGAAGGCTTCGACCACCTCCTGCCGTTCGAATTCGAGCGGATCGAGACCGATCAGCCGCGCGGCCGATGCGCTTGCGCCGACGAGATATGGCGAGGGAACGGGCGTGGGCTGGAGGCGCGTGTAGAACGCTGGCGGCAGGTTCGCAAACGAATTTTCAAACGGCAATGTGTCGGCGCGGTGCGTCAGGACGGCGGGCGCATTCATCGGGGATCCTTGCGGCGAGCCATGGGCGGCTCTGGGTAGGCGATGCGGTTCAGCGCATCCGCATCGGTAATGGAGATGCGTCCATATTTGGTTTCCACAAGGCCGGTTCGTTCCCATTCGCGCAACAGCTTGGCAATGCTCTGGCGCGACTTGCCGAGCAGATGGCCGAGTTCTTCCTGGGTCAGCGGGACTTCGCGGCCGCCGGGCAGTGTCGCGGCATTCAGCGGCGACG
>SPQI01000166.1 GCA_004570315.1 Oxalobacteraceae bacterium OM1
CTACGTGAATACGCCGGAGCCGCATTACACCATCACGGTCTATCGCATCGGCTGGTACGGCGGCAAGGGCGCCCGGCGCGTGGCAGCGCCGATCCGGCGCACCGGCGTGCGCCAGCCCGCGCCGGTGGTCGATGCCGCGACGCGGCTGGTGGAATGCCGCTGGCAGGATCCCTATGTGCTCGCGATTCCCGACAACCGCGACGATCCGACCGACTGGGCCAGCGGCGTCTATCTCGCCAAGCTCACCGCCGGCAACAGCGGCAAGCAGAGCTACATCGTCTTCACCGTGCGCGACGACGCGCGCCGCGGCGCCCTGCTCTTCCAGTGCGGCGTGACCACCTATGCAGCCTACAACGCCTGGGGCGGCCACGACTTCTACGACGTCGATTCGCAGGACCGCGTCCCCGCCTACAAGCTCTCCTTCGACCGCCCCTACCGCAACCCGCAGCGTCCCTACGGCGGCAAGGGCGCGGGCGATTTCCTCACCTGGGAAATCATGATGGTGCGCTTCCTCGAGCGCGAAGGCTACGACGTGGCTTACTGCACCAACATCGATACGGAGGCACGCCCCGAGTCCTTGCGCCGGCACCATGCCGTGCTGTCGGTCGGCCATGACGAATACTGGACGAAGGGCATGCGCGACGCTTTCGAAGCCGCGCGCGACGCCGGCGTGCACCTCGGCTTCTTCGGCGCCAATGCCTGTTATTGGCAAGTGCGCCTGGAGCCCGGCGCGGACGGCACGGCGCACCGCACGGTGGTTTGCTACAAGTACGATGCGGCGGCCCGCGATCCGCTCTATGCCAGCCAGCCGGCACTATCCACCGGCCTCTGGCGCAATGGCCGCGACGGCCGTCCGGCGCGACCGGAAGCCGGCCTCATCGGCGTCATGTACGACTACAACTCGCTCGACGGCGACATCGTGGTGGCGGACGCCGGCCACTGGATCTGCGCCGGCGCCGACCTGCAGAACGGCACCGTCCTCAAGGGCATGCTCGGCTATGAAGTCGATCGCACCGACGCGGCGGCATCGCCGCGCAACGTGGAGGTGATCGCGCGCTCGCCGTATCGCGTGGGCACCGAGGTGCGGTACTCGCACGTGACGTGGTACACCGCACCCAGCGGCGCCGGCGTGTTCGCGACCGGCTCGATGCAATGGAACTGGGGCCTCGACGACTACAGCGAAGCGCATGGCCGGGTCAATGCGGCCGTGCAGCGCATGACGGCCAATGTGCTGGCGCGCTTCGTGCGGAAGTGATCAGCGCTGCGCGTAGTAGCGCGCCACGAGATCGATTTCCTCCGGCGTCATCTGCCGGGCCACATTGCGCATCTGCCCGCCGATGTCGTTGTGCCGGCTGCCGTTGGCGAAGGCGATGAGCTGCGCGCGGATATAGGCTTCCGGCTCGCCGTCGAGCAGCGGCGTGGCGGTCTTGCGGTCGCTGCCGCCGTGACAGGAGGCGCAGGGGGCGACGTTGCGCATCGGTGCGCCGATCTGTACGAGACGCGGCGCCTTGAGCTGCTCCACCAGCGTCGGCGGCGGGGTCTGGCGCGGCAGGTAGGCGTAGTAGGTGGCGAGGTCGCGCATGTCCTGGTCGCTGAGATTGCGCGCGTGCGGGGCCATGATCTCGCTGCCGCGATGACCGGATTGCAGATCGCGCAGCTGCTTGTAGATGGATTCCGCGTCCTGGCCGGCGAGGTTGGGCGTGTTGGCCTCGCTCATGCCGCGCGCGCCGTGGCACATGGTGCAGCGTAGCGCCAGCGTCGCGCCGCGGCCGACCGAGACGTTGTCGGCAGCGATCATGCGCGGAATCACGATCACGTCGCTCGATGCGATGCGGCTGCCGCCTTCGGAGGCCGCAGTGCCCCCGCCCGGCGCGCCGGCCGCGCGGCAGATGGCATCCCACAGGCCGGCGATCTGCCGGCCGTTCTGGTTGTACGGCACCCAGACGAAACCGATCAGCAGCGCCAGCAGCAACAGGCCGCCGATGGCAGCCACCGAGACGACGGTCCAGCGGTTGCGCGTGGAGAACAGGCGTTCTTCGTTCATGGCTTCACCCCGACGGGAACGGCCGGCACGGAAGTCTCCGGCGTGGTCGCGAGCTTCAGGATGGGATAGCCGTAGTTCACCACCGTCAACGCGATCATCAAGCCTAGCCACAGCGCGAAGCTGTTGAGTGCCACCGGCACGCGCGCGGGCATGTGCACCGGCATGCTGAAGCGGAATTCCGGCAGCTCCACACGCCGTGCCGCATGGCCGCGCAGCAGCACGACGATGAAGATCAATGCCGAAGCGACCAGCAGCAGGCCGCCGAAGAAGGTGATGGTGACCGACATCGCCTGCGGCGCGATGGCCGGGTCGGAGTAGTCGAAGTAAGCCATGCGGCGCGGAATGCCGAGGATGCCGACGTAGTGCCAGGGGAAGGTCACCACGATCATGCCGACGAACCACAGCCAGAGCTGCAGGCGCATCAGGCCCAGGCTCTCCAGCGCCTTGCCGGTGAGGTGCGGCCACAGGTCATAGGCGATGGCGAAATACATGATCACGATCGCGCCGCCGAAGATCAGGTGGAAGTGCCCCGTGATCCATTGTGTGTTGTGAATCGTGAAGTCGAGGTGGTAGCTCATGTTGATGATGCCGCCGGCGCCGCCGAAGCCGAGCAGGATGAACGAGAAGGCGACGGCGAGCATCATGGGGTTGTGCCAGGGCAGCGCCTTCACCCAGCCGAGCGCGCCGCGCCCGCCGCGCAGGCGCGCCGCAATCTCCACCGAGGCGGTGATGGTGAAAATGGTGAGCAGCGTCGGCACCGAGACGAGACCGGTGAAGATGGCGTGCACGAACTTGAAGCCCTCGCCGACCTGCGGATCCTGGAACACATGGTGGATGCCGATCGGCATCGAGAACACCAGGAACAGGATGAAGCCGACGCGCCCCATGGTGTCGCTGTAGAGGCGGCCGCCGATGGCACGCGGCACCAGCGTGTAGAACGCGATGTAGGACGGGATCAGCCAGAAGTAGACGATGGCGTGCAGCGTCCAGGAGAACAGCACGCGCGCCAGGCCGGCGTCGATGGTGGATTTGAAGCCGAGCGCCACCGGCAGGATCTGGAACAGGATCTCGAGTGAGGCACCGACCGAGGTCCACGCCCACAGGTAGGCGCCCGCCACGTTGGCGAACATGGGCAGCGGGATCGGGACGCCGGGGTTGTCCTTCTTCCACAGCCGCAGGTTGATGGACATGAGCGCCACCCAGATCCACGAGCCAACGACCACCAGCACCACGCCCAGGTAGTAGAAGACATTGCCGACCATGGGCGGATAAAAGGTGTAGAGCACCGATGCCAGCCCCATCGCCACCGGCACCATGGCCATCACCGTGCCGAGCACGATCAGGGCATAACCGGCCCACGCCCACCGCAACCCGACCAGCGGCCGCTTCAGCGCCAGTTCGACGATGGCATAGCCGAAGCCCATCGCCACCAGCGTGGGAAAGACGTAGCCCATCGCCGAGCCGTGCGCCGTGACGGAGCGGTAATAGAGTTCGGGATTGCTCAGGCCCGGAAACAGCGGGCTGCGCACGTACATCTGCCATTCGCCGAGAATCAGCGCGAGCAGGAAGGCGGCGAAGGCCAGCCAGAAATGGGCGAGTACCAGCTTTCTAGTGCGGAACACAGCTCTGCCTCCGTGCCGATTGCGCCTGCTTGAAGAAAGTGTCGCGGTCCACCACCTTGACCCGCGCCCACATGCCGGCATGCCCGACGCTGCAGTATTCGTGGCAAGGCATCACATGGTCGCCAGGCTGCTTGAACGTGGTGTCGAAGGTAGAGATGTAGCCCGGTTCGAGCATGACGTTGACGTTGGTTTCGGTGATGAGGAAACCGTGGATGACGTCGGCGCTGGTGACACGGAAGCGTACCGGTGTCCCGGCCGGAACCACGATGCATTGCGGCGTGAACGAGTATTGCTGGCCGAGCACGCGCACGGTGACGGAGCCGTCCGGTTCCACCGCCGAGCCAAGGTTGCCTTCGACGAATTCGCCTTGGAGATGCAGCGTGGAGGGATTGATGGTCTCGATGCGCTTGGTAGGCATCATCACCCAGTGCAGGCTGGTGAACGCGATCATCACCAGCAGCAGGCCGATGACCGCGCCGACGAACCAGGCCCAACGGCTTTCCGCGCGTGCGGCGACCGCTTCGCTGTGATGGCTGGCGGGAGAGGTGGCCATGCGCTCAACCTCGCGGCACGAAGACGAGGAGATAGAACGCGAACCACATCGCAACGACGAGTATGACCGCCGCACCGGCCAGCGCGATCGCGCCGCGCGGCCCCTGGCTCACGACTTCATCCACACGCGCCTGCTCCGCCTCGGCCCCTTCCAGCCCGTGCTCGCTCGATTCCACGATCATCGCTTCACTCCATGGTGGCGGACCGCAGCGCGTTGGCTTCGCGCGGCGTGACCGGTTTGCCGTGATTGCCCCACGCGGTGCGGATGTAGCTGACGACGGCGGCCACTTCCACGTCGGACAATTCCTGCGCAAACGGCGGCATGCCGTAGGGCATGGGATTCTTGCGGGTGCCGGGCGGATAGCCGCCGTTGAGCACCATGCGGATCGGGTTCACGGCCGACTCCATCTCGATGGACTGGTTGTTGGCCAGCGGCGGGTAATGCGGCGGCATGCCGCGTCCCTCGGCGCCGTGGCAGACCGCGCACTTGGCTTCATAAACGCGGCGGCCTTCGGAGAACACCTGCACCGACTCCGGCGTATTGGGCAGCTGGTTCGGGGGCATGGAGGTCTCGCGGTCGGGCAGGCTCTTCAGGTAGACCGCCATCGCGCGCACGTCGTCATCGCTGAGGTGCTGCAGGCTGTTGTAGGTCACTTCCGCCATCGGGCCGTAGACCACGCCGCGATGCGACACGCCAACCTGCAGCAGGTCCATGATGTCCTTGATCTCCCATTCGCCGAGACCGGCTTCGCGGTTCGACGTCAGCGAAGGCGCATACCAGTTCTGCATCGGGATCAGGCCGCCCTGGAAGGCTTTCGCTTCGGAAGAGCCGCCGAGCGCGTTGATCGGCGTGTGGCACATCGAGCAGTGGCCGAGACCCTGTACGAGATAAGCGCCGCGATTCCATTCGACGGACTTGCTCTTGTCCGGCACGTACTCGCCTTCCTGGAAGTAGAGCGTGCGCCAGCCGATCAGCAGGCTGCGGTTGTTGTAGGGGAAGCGCAATTCGTGCGGGCGGTTTTCCTGCGCCACCGGCGGCACCGATCGCAGGTAGGCGAAGATGGCGTCGGAGTCTTCGCGCGTGACCTTGGTGTAGTTCGCGAAGGGCATCGCCGGATACAGCAGCGTGCCGTCGCGGCCGCGGCCCGTGTGCATCATGTTGTAGAACTCGGTGGCGGTCCAGCGGCCGAGTCCGGTCTTCGGATCCGGAGTGATGTTGGGGGCATAGAGCGTGCCGAATGGCGTGGGCAGCGCGCGGTTGCCGGAGAAGATCGGTTTGCCGGGGACGGTGTGGCAGGCGATGCAGTCGCCGGCCTGCGCGAGATATTTGCCGCGCTCGACCTGGCTTGCATTCGCAGTGCGGTTGGCCTGCGCCTGCGCCAGTGCGCTCTGCGATGCGGTGAGCGCAACGACGCCGAACATGCCGCCGGCCACGATGCGCAGAAGACGGACGGGAAGCTTCATCGTCGGCTCACTTCTGGCTGCCGCAGGCCAGCGGCAGCGATGTGTTGGAG
>SPQI01000055.1 GCA_004570315.1 Oxalobacteraceae bacterium OM1
TCTGCCGGCCGTGCCAAGCGCCTTCCTGTCGTTCCCGCGCAGGCGGGAACCCAGGGAAAGCGAAGAAAGGAATCCCGCCAAAACGCTTGCCGCCTTTCTTTGGACAACAGCCCGGTTCTTCGATCGCATCAAACCCCGCCCCCACCGCACTTGGCTTCCCGCAAAGCCATACCCCAGCCCCAGCCCTACCATACCCTCATGCCGGCTTAGCTCATCGGGTAGAGCAGCTCAACTGTAATGAGCAGGGAGGGGGTTCGAGTCCTTCAGCTGGCACCATCCCGCCACGACGCGCATCGGCGTCTTCCGCACTTTTCCGTTCCGGTCCGGCGCCGATCCGCCCAGCGGCGACCCGCACGCGAAAGGACCGCATGAACGACCGACCCGACATCCAATGGCTGGACGCCCCGGCCGACGAGGAATATGCCGCCGCCGGGCGCTATCTCGAACTGCTCTATGAACCCAAGCAGGCGCGCCAGCTGATGAAGAAGCTCAAGCGCGCCGACATGGCCGAATACCCGGCCAAGGACATCCTGCGTGCCTCCGGCATTTCCATCCTCACCGTACAAGCCTACGACTGGAGCAAGCAGGAGAACGAGATCAAGGAGGGCGATCCGCTGTCGCCGATCTTGCTGGTGCGCCAGGAGAATGGCGCGCCGCTGATCATCGCCGATGGCTTCCATCGGCTGTGCGCCGTGTTCGCGCAGAACGAGCAGATCGTGGTGCCTTGCAAGATCGTCTAGTTGCGTCGATGACGCAGTCCTGAGGCTTCGTGCGCTGACGCAAAGCAATGACAGTGGTCCGCTATAGAATGGCGGCATTCCACCGAGCAATCATTCCGCCTGCACCATGATCAAAACCCGTCTCGCCCTTTGCCTCCTGGTCGCCCTTCCGATCGCGGCTAGTGCCACCGAATACCAGATCGTCGAACGTCCGCGCCAGGAGTGCTGGAACGAACAAGTCCCCAGCCAGTCCGGCGGCCAGAACTACGGCGGCGCCATTATCGGCGGCATCGCCGGCGGCATCCTGGGCAACCAGGTCGGCGGCGGCAACGGCAAGACGGTGGCCACTGCAGTCGGTGCCGCGACCGGCGCCGTAGTCGGCGACCGCATGGCTAACCAAGGCGGCGGCACCGCGCACCAGACCGTGCAGCGCTGCCGTACGGTGATCGAGCAGGTCCGCGTGCCGGTAAGCGAGCGCCGCGGCTTCTGCCCGCCGGGACAAGCCAAGAAGGGCAACTGCTGACGCCCCACGGGATGCCGGCAAACTTTTCCGGCTCCCGCATTCCCTGTGTCCGGCAATGCAGCCGGATCCCTCGCCGCCGGTTTGCACGCCGGCGCAAAGTTGGTTAGAGTTGGCGAAAAGCAACAATAGCCCATGAGCGGCGCTGCGACGGCAGCCCGAGCGAGAGGAGACAACATGGCGCGCCCGATCAGGCAGCAGCTGAACTGGCTGTTCCGCATCATTCGTGCATGCGTGCCGCCGGCCTTGCGCGACGCGCCGAATGTCTCCATTCGCGCCGAGAACCTCGCCGTCACCTGCCTGCTCGGCCTCACCGTCATTCCTTCCTACGGGTTCTTCTATCTGGCGCTCGACGATCCGGAGAGCGCGCACTGCTGCTTCTTCGCGTTCGGCGGCGTGGCGACCGCGATGCTGGTCCTGCGGCTGACGGGAGCGATCGCCGTCGCGCGCGACCTCCTGGCCGGCTCGATCTTCCTGCTTTTGCTTGCGCTCATTTACCGGACCGGCGGCGTGGCGTCGCCGAGCATCATCTGGCTCGCGGTGTGCCCGTTGCTTGCCACGGCGGCCGGGGGCCCGCGCATCGGACTGGTGTGGACGGGCACCGTGCTGGCCGCAGTCGCCGGGACGTACGCCGGCGATATCCGCAAGCTGTTTCCGGCGCCGGTGGTCAACGATTTCGACCTGCTGAGCTTCGTGTCGACCGCCAGCTTCATCATGCTGATCGCCGTCTTCCTGCTCATCTACGAAAGGCTCAACGCCGCCGCCATCGCGCGGCTGGACCAGGCGCTCGACGTGATCCATTCCTTCGCCATTCACGACGAGCTCACCGGCCTGCTGAACCGGCGCGAGGTGCTGCGCGTCGCGGAGCAGGAAAAGGAGCGAGCCGACCGGCACGGCGTGCCGCTCAGCCTGTGCATCTTCGACATCGACCACTTCAAGAGCATCAACGACACCTGGGGCCATTCGGCGGGCGACGGCGTCCTGCGGCACATGGCCGAGTGCATCCATGGCGAGGTGCGCAAGAGCGACTGCTTCGGACGCTACGGCGGCGAGGAATTCCTGCTGGTGCTCGTGGGCGCCGACGGGCAGGGCGCGCGCGACTTCGTCGAGCGCGTGCGGCAGTCGGTGGAAGCGATGGAACTCGCCGGGCTCGACGGCCGGCGCGTCACCGTGTCGGCCGGCGTGGCGGAGAATGCGGCGGGCGAGACGATCGCCCAGGTGCTGGCGCGGGCCGACGCGTCGCTGTATCGCGCCAAGCACGCCGGCCGCAATCGGGTCGAACTCGAGACTACTTCAGCGACAGCACCCACTTCACCAGCGTACGGGCTTCCTGCTCGCTAACGCTGGTATTGGCAGGCATGGCAATGGCGCCCCAGGTGCCGCTGCCGCCCTGCATCACCTTCTGCACCAGCTTGTTCTCGGCGTCCTTCTGGCCGGCGTACTTCTTCGCGACGTCCTTGAACGCCGGGCCGAGCACCTTGGTGTCGGTCGCATGGCAGCCCATGCAGTTCTTGGATTTCGCGAGATCGCCGTTGGCGAAGGCCGGCGCTGCCATGAAGCCGGCGGCGACGAGGAGGGCGAGGATGGTGCCTTTCATGATGTTCTCCGTTGGTGGTTCCATTCGATTCCGATTCTAGGGACGTGCCTTGCCCGCGGCCATCTTCATGCGGGAAAAACCGAATCCAGATCAAGTTTTGAAGAGGCAGGCGCGGCTACCATCGCTGCGCCCGGATGGACTCGGCGATTCTTGAACCGGTTCATGGAGCCGGCGGCGCAAGCGGCCTACGATGGACCGCACCATCCAACGAAAGGAATCATCATGCAGGAACGTCTCGACCTCGCCGTCACCCTTGATGCTGCGGGCGCGGAGCGCGTTGCCGGCGCACTGGAAACCATCCAGGGCGTCAGCGCCGTGACCGCTGCCGCAGCGGATCGCCATGTCCACGTCAGTTTCGACGCCGACCGCACATCGGTGCAGGAGCTGGAAGCGGTGCTGCTGAAGAACGGCTATCCGGTTCAACGCCGGAAGGCCGGCGGCGGATGTTGCGGGGGATGCGGTGGCTAGGCACACCACGCTTGAAGACCTCCAGGCCATGGCGAGCGGCACGCTGCTCGCCGCGCTCGGCGTGACACTGCTCGGCAATGCCGGGCTGGTCACCGGCGGCCTTGTCGGCGCGGCCTTCCTGCTGCGCCACTGGACCGGCTTCGGCTTCGGTCCGCTGTTCGTCGCGCTCAACCTGCCGTTCTATGTGCTGGCCTGGCGCAAGAAGGGTGCGGCCTTCACGCTCAAGACCTTCACGGCCGTGGGCGTGCTGTCGCTGCTGACGGAGATGATGCCGCGCTGGCTGCATCTCGACGGCGTGGAGCCGGTCTATGCCGCCGTGGCTGGCGGCGTGCTCGCAGGCGTGGGCCTGCTCATCCTGTTCCGCCACAACGCGAGCCTGGGCGGCGTGAACATTCTCGTGCTGTGGCTGCAGGAACGCTTCGGCTGGCCGGCGGGCTGGGTGCAGCTCGGGCTCGATGCCTGCATTTTACTCACCGCTTTCTTCGTCGTCGGCCCGACACGCGCAACGATCTCGCTGCTGGGCGCCGCCACGCTCAACGTGACGCTCGCGCTGAATCACCGCCCCGGACGCTACATGGCTGTCTGAGGGCCGTCCGAACGACGGCCTTTTCGTTCAGATCGTCCGCGAGTACGACAGCCGCTCCAGCTTCACCGCGCGCGGCTTGCCGAGGTACTTGTCGAAGGCCATGCAGATGTTGCGGATCAGTAGCCGTCCTTTGGGCGTGACGGTGATCCAGTCGTCGGAGAGCGTGAGCAGGCCGTCGGCTTCGAACTCGCGCAGCTTGCCGAGTTCGGTTGCGAAGTAGGTCGCGAAGTCGATCGGATGCGCCAGTTCGACCGCGCGAATGGGCACTTCGAAATTGCACATCAACATCTGGATCAGGATGCGGCGGAGCATGTCGTCGGTGTCGAGCTGGATGCCGCGCGCAATCGGCAGCTGGCCGCGCTCGATGGCCTCGTAATAAGCGTCGAGCGTCTTTTCGTTCTGCGCATAGGCGCCGCCGACAGCGCTGATGGCGGACACGCCGCAGGACACCATCTCGGCTTCGGCATGCGTCGAGTAGCCCTGGAAATTGCGGTGCAGGCGGCCCATGCGCTGGGCGACGGCGAGCTCGTCGTCGGGCTTGGCGAAGTGGTCCATGCCGATGTAGACGTAGCCCGCTTCGGTGAGACGGCGGATGCACAGGCCGAGCATGTCGAGCTTGGTCTCGGGCGATGGCAGGTCCTCGTCAAGGATCAGGCGCTGCGACTTGAACATCTGCGGCATATGCGCGTAGTTGTAGATCGAGATGCGGTCGGGATCGGCCGCGATGACCTTGGCGAGCGTCTGCGACATCGAGATCACGTTCTGCTTAGGCAGGCCGTAGATCAGGTCGATGCTGATGGAGCGAAAGCCCGCCTCGCGCGCGGCACGGATCGCGTCGACGGTCTGCGCTTCCGGCTGGATGCGATTGACGGCCTTCTGCACTTCTTCGTCGAAGTCCTGCACGCCGAGGCTGATGCGATTGAAGCCCTGGCGGCGCAGCGAGTGGACGCGCTGCGGGTCGACGGTGCGCGGATCGATTTCGATGGAGTATTCGCCGACCGCGTCGTCCGCGAAGTCGAAGGAGCGGCGCAGATGCGCCATCAGGCGTCCCATCTGTTCGTCGGAGAGATAGGTCGGCGTGCCGCCGCCGAGATGCAGCTGCTCGACACGATTCATGCCGGCGAACAGGCGCGCCTGCATGTCGATCTCGCGCAGCAGGTAGCCGAGGTAGGTTTCGGCTTTCGACTTGGTCTTGGTGATGATCTTGTTGCAGGCGCAGTAGTAGCAGAGCGACTCGCAGAAGGGGATGTGCAGGTAGAGCGAGAGCGGATTGCGAGCGCCCATCGCGCGCACGTTCGAGACGGCTTGCAGGTAGTCGCCGCTGCTGAAGCCTTCGGTGAAGCGGTCGGCGGTGGGGTAGGAGGTGTAGCGCGGGCCTTGCTGGCTCAGCTTGCGGATGAGCGCGGCGTCGAACTGGATCGCGGCGTGCGGGGCGGGGAGAGGGGCGGCTGCCATGATGCTGACTCCATGTCGGGGGCGGAAGGGTTCCGCGGTTGATGGAGAGGTTACGGGGGGAGGGCTATGTGCGCTTGACTCAGGTCAAGTGTGGCCGGATGGGGGTTTCGATCACGTGTTGTTGTTGTTGTTGTTGTTGTTGTTAGTGCTGTGGTTGCAATTGCTATCGCTGCTGTCGTTCCCGCGCAGGCGGGAACCCAGGGATGCGTTGACTCCGCTTGCCACTACCACGGCGGAATCCAGTGTCTTTCTGCCTGGGGTTCTTCGGTGTGGCAGTGCCTGCGTCACTCCGTAAGACGCTTTGCCGGGAGCGGCCCGGCAGCCGCTTACTTTCTTTGCTTCGCCAAAGAAAGT
>SPQI01000131.1 GCA_004570315.1 Oxalobacteraceae bacterium OM1
GGGGAACTGCTGAAACCCATCCCCACCCTAACCCTCCCCTTGAAGGGGAGGGAATTGGTTCAGGGCCTTGGCGGTTTTCCTTTCTCCGCTTCTCCTGGATTCCCGTCTTCGCGGGAAGGACAGTGAAACGGAGTGGCGAGGTTGTTCCTTACTTTCCCTGTCGTTCCCGCGCAGGCGGGAACCCAGAGATGCTTAAAGAACCCCATTCAACTCTTAGGGGCCCGCAACCGAATCAACCCTTCCTGCGCCAGCGTCGCCACCAACTCCCGCTTCGCGTTGTACACATACGCAAAGCACAACCCCCGTCCACCCGACGCATTCGGCGTCTCCATCTCGAACAGCAGCCACTCGTCCATCCGGAACGGCCGATGGAACCAGATCGTGTGGTCCAGGCTCGCGATCTGCAGACGCGGGTCGCCCATGCGGATGTTGTGCGGCTGCAGCGAGGTCCAGAGCAGGCCGTAATCCGAGACGTAGGCGAACAGGGTCTCGTGCGTCAGCACGTCGTCGGGCAAGGCAATCGGTGCCTTGGTCCAGACCTGCTTGGTGGTCTTGCCGTCGTTGCCGCCGAAGATGTCGCCGGAATGGTCGGCGCGGAAGTCCACCGGCACCGGCTGGTAGGGACGCTTGCTGCCGGCCGACTTTTCCTTCCAGCCGGGCAGGTTGGAAACCAGCGACTCGGGATCGGGCGATTCGGACGCGGCACGCTGATGCGACAAGCCCTCTTCCGCCGTCTGGAACGAGATCGAGGTCACGAAGATGCGCCGGCCCTCCTGATACGCGACCACGCGGCGCGTGCTGAAGCTGCCGCCGTCGCGCACGCGTTCGACCTCGTAGTCGATCGGCAGGCGATGGTTGCCCGGCAAAATGAACAAGGAATGCAGCGAATGCGGACGACGGCCTTCCACCGTCACGCTGGCCGCGTACAGCGACTGGCCGAGCACCTGGCCGCCGAAGACGTTGGGGCTGCCCATGAAATGGCTCTGGCCGCGATAACGGTCTTCGCCGGTCTGCTCCAGGCGCAGCAGTTGCAGGATTTCTTCGGTGTTGTAGAGGGATGTGTCGAGCATGTCGTCGTGTCAAAGGTCGGTGCGGCCGGCTGCGGTGAAGCGGTCGCGCAGTTCGCGTTTCAAAACCTTGCCGATGGCGCTGCGCGGCAGCACGTCGGTTACTTCGATGGCGGCGATGCGCTGCGTCTTGCCGAGCTGCTCGTTGGCCCAGGCCTGCAGCTGCGCTGCATCGAGCTGCGCGCCCGCCTTCGGCACCACGTAGGCCACCGGCGTCTCGCCCCATTTCACCGAGGGCACGCCGACCACCGCCGCTTCGGCGACGTCCGGATGCGCGTGCAGCACCGCTTCCAAATCGCTCGGGTAGACGTTGAAGCCGCCGGAGATCACCATGTCCTTCTTGCGGTCCATCAGCACGAGGAAGCCGTCGGCATCGAAGCGTCCGACGTCGCCGGTGCGGATGAAACGCTTGCCCGTCGGGTCGTACCACTCCGCGTCGGCGGTCTTCTGCGGCTGCTTGTGGTAGCCCTTCATCATCGCGCCGGAATGGCCGACGACCTCGCCCATCTCGCCCGGCGCGACTTCGCGGCCCGTGTCGTCGATCAGGCGGATGTCATGGCCCGGCGCGGGCTGGCCCACGGTGTGCAATTTGTCCGGATGCTCGTGCGCGGCGAGGGTGCAGGTGCCGCCGCCTTCCGTCATGCCGTAGTACTCGACCAGGCCGCCGGGCCAGCGCTTGAGGATGTCGGCTTTCAAGGCCGCACCGAAGGGCGCGCTGGTGCAGAACTTCATGCGGAAGGCGGATAGGTCGTAACTGTCGAAATCGGGCCGCGCCATGATGCGCTGGTATTGCACCGGCACCAGCATCGTGTGCGTGACGCGATGGCGCTGCGCCAACTCGAGATAGATGCCCGCGTCGAACTTGGCGAGCAGCACCGTCGTGCCGCCGAGCGCGACCGTCGGGAAGAAGCTCACCAGCGTGGTGTTGGAATACAGCGGCGTGGAAATCAGCGTGACCGCGTCCCAGCCGTATTCGCTTTGGCGCGCGCGCTGCACGTGCAGCCAGCGCATGCCGTGCGGCTGCACGATGCCCTTGGGCGCGCCGGTGGTGCCGGAGGAATAGATGATGTTGAACGGCCAGTCGGGACGGATGTCGACCGCCGCCGGCTTGCCGTCGCCGAGCCAGGCGCTGAAGGCCGTGCCATTGGCGCTGCCGTCAAGCGCGACCACCGGGATGTCGAGCGTGTCGCGCGCCAGCTGCAATACCGGTGCGGTGCTCGCATCGAGGAAGAGCACGCGCGCTTCGGCATCGCGCAGCATCGTCACCAGGCTCTCAGGCGAGGACGAGGGCGCAAGCGGCGCCACCGCCACGCCGGCGCGCAGGGCGCCGAGGAAGACCGTGGCGTAGGCGATCGAGCTGCTCGCGCAGATGGCGATCGCTTCGCAGGGCTGCACGCCCGCGCGTTGCAGCGTGGCGGCGACGCGGTCCATCTGCGCGTCGAGTTCGCCGAAGCTGAGCGTCGCGCCGTCCTGCACGAAGGCAGGATGCTGCGGTCGCGTCGCGGCTTGTTCGCGAATCAGTTGGGGAATGGTGCCGTAGTCGGCTTCCAGCATCGCATCGATGCCGGCTTGTGTCATCGTCATGGCGGAATGTCGAAATGAAAATGGCTGCCCGCGGCAAGGTGCGGGCTTGCATCAAGTCTATTCGGTTTTGACAATCCGCGCGGAAGGCCCTCAGCGGGCGAGCGCGTGGCGATGAAAGGCGATGTGGTCTTCGACGAAGCTCTGCACGAAAAAGTAACCGTGCTCGTAGCCGGCATGCCGCCGCAGGCGCAGCGGCTGGCCCGCCTCCGCGCAGGCGCGCTCGAATTCCTCCGGCAGCAATTGCTCGGCGAGGAACTGGTCCTGCAAGCCCTGATCGACGAGTATGCCTTCAGGAAAGGGCGTGCGTTGCCGGCGCATGAGTTCGCTCGCATCATGCATCTTCCACAGTTCGCGGTCCTCGCCGAGATAGCGCCGGAACGCTTTCTGCCCCCACGGGCAGCGCGTCGGCGCGGCGATCGGCGCGAAGGCCGACACCGAGCGGAACAGCTCGGGATGGCGCAGCGCCAGCACCAGGGCGCCATGCCCGCCCATCGAATGGCCGAAGATGCCGACGCGCTCCGGATCGGCATTGAATTCGTTGAGCACCAGCGGCCGCAGCTCGTTCACGATCCACGATTCCATCTTGAAATGCCGCTGCCACGGCGGCTGCGTTGCGTCGAGATAAAAACCGGCGCCTTCGCCGAAGTCCCACTCCGCCGTCGCGCCCTCGATGCCGGTATCGCGCGGGCTGGTGTCCGGCGCGACCAGCATCACGCCGTATTGCGCGGCGGCGCGCTGCGCGCCGGCCTTGATCATGAAGGTCTCTTCGGTGCAGGTGAGGCCGGCGAGGTAGAACAGCACCGGCACCAGTTCATGGTCTTCGACCGGCGGATGGAAAATCGAGAAGCGCATCGGCAGCCCGATCGCTTCCGCGTCGTGGCGGTAGAAGGATTGCACGCCGCCGAAGCAGGCCTGTTCGCTGGTGATCTCGAGCATGGCGGACTCCCTCAGTAGAGTACGACGGAGCGGATCGATTCGCCGCGCCGCATCAGTTCGAAGCCTTCGTTGATGTCATCGAGCTTGAGCCGATGCGTGATGAGATCGTCGATCGCGATCTTGCCGTCCATGTACCAGTCGACGATCTTGGGCACGTCGGTGCGGCCGCGCGCGCCGCCGAAGGCCGAGCCTTTCCACACGCGCCCGGTGACGAGCTGGAAGGGCCGCGTAGCAATCTCCTGCCCGGCCGCCGCCACGCCGATGATCACCGACTGCCCCCAGCCCTTGTGGCAGCACTCCAGCGCCTGCCGCATCACACCGGTGTTGCCGATGCATTCGAAGCTGTAATCGGCGCCGCCGTCGGTGAGCTGGATGATGGTGTCGACGACGTTCTCGCCCGCCTTGGGCTGAATGAAATGCGTCATGCCGAACTTGCGCGCCATCTCTTCGCGGCGCGGGTTGATGTCGACGCCGATGATCTTGTTGGCGCCGACCAGCCGCGCGGCCTGGATCACGTTCAGGCCGATGCCGCCGAGGCCGAACACCGCCACGTTGGCCCCCGCTTCCACCTTCGCGGTGAAGACCACCGCGCCCACGCCGGTCGTCACGCCGCAGCCGATGTAGCAGACGATGTCGAAGGGCGCGTCCTCGCGGATCTTCGCTACCGCGATTTCCGGCAGCACGATGTAATTGGAAAACGTCGACGTGCCCATGTAGTGATGCAGCGGCTGGCCGTTCACCGAAAAGCGGCTGGTGCCGTCGGGCATGAGGCCGCGGCCCTGCGTGCTGCGGATGGCCTGGCACAGGTTGGTCTTCTGCGAGAGGCAGAACTTGCACTGCCGGCATTCGGGCGTGTAGAGCGGGATGACGTGGTCGCCTTTCCGTACCGACTTCACCTCCGGCCCGACGTCCACCACGATGCCCGCGCCCTCGTGCCCGAGGATGGATGGGAAGATGCCTTCCGGGTCGGCGCCCGAGAGGGTGTATTCGTCGGTGTGGCAGATCCCGGTGGCCTTGATCTCGACCAGCACCTCGCCGGCGCGCGGGCCTTCCAGGTCGACGTCCTCGATGCTCAAGGGGGCGCCCGATTTCCAGGCGATGGCAGCGCGTGTCTTCATGCATCCTCCGCAGTGAAAGCTGTTGTCAAACAGACTTCAGGTGTCCGCGTTGGATGGGAAAACCGGCAAGAGATTCCGGAGGTTTAGTGCTGTTGTGCGGCGTCACGCCGTTGACGCCGGCGATCGAGCCACCAGGCAAGCACGGGCAGCGCGATGAACCCGCCCGGCGAGACGAACAGCACCATGTAGGGCGACAGCTCGGCGAGCTTGCGCAGCTGCGCGCGGATTTCGCGGCGGTCGTCCTCGGACCAGCGGTAGCCGTTGCGCTGCTTCATCAGAAGCGGCATCAGGCCGCGCACCTGCGACATCTCCTGCTGCAGCCGCAGGCGTTCGCGATGCTGCAATGCCCATGCCCAATGCAGGCTGCGCCGGACCGGCGCGGCCGGCCTGGCAAGCGTAGCGCCAAGCTGTTGAAGCAAGCGGGAATCCATGGGGAGAGAGGGCTGGCGCCACCGTCGAATGCGGCAGTCGCGCGACCATTCTAGCGCGGCGCCGTGCACGACTTGTCCGAATTTCATGCCGTGCGGCACGGCTGCAACAGGACTGCAATGCCTCGCTGTGCCGCTCCCGAATGACGGGGAGCACTTACTCTTCATGCGGGTACTGGAAACATACGGCGACGCTGCGCGCGGACGCAAAGCAACGCACCGCGACAACTCAAATCCGCGCGTGGTTCATTGTCGCAATCGCGTCGACCAGGCGGGCCGGCTCGACCGGCTTCACCAGGTACATGTGGAAGCCGGCGTCGACGGCGCGACGGCGGTCTTCCGGCTGGCCGTAGCCGGTGAGGGCAATGAGGCGCATGTGCCGCGTCTCGGGTGCGGCCAACAGGCGGCGCGCGAGTTCGTAGCCGTCGATACCCGGCAGGCCGATGTCCACCACCGCCACCTCCGGCCGCTCGCTGACCGCCAGCGCCATGCCGCGCACGCCGTCGGCCGCCTCGAACACCTGGTGGCCATGGATGGTGAGGATGGCGGCAAGGGTCTGGCGGC
>SPQI01000484.1 GCA_004570315.1 Oxalobacteraceae bacterium OM1
GTCATTTTACCGTCCGCAGCATGTCCCGATTGCCCACCGTCCTTGACCGATCCTTATCCGCATCGAACGAGCTGCGCGCCGAAGCCTTGCGCCTGCTGGGCATCTGCGAGCCTGGCGTGAAGGCCGATGGTGTCCGCGCGCTTCACGAGGCATGGAATGCGGGCACAATCGCGCTCGACCCGGCAAGTCCCATGACGCCGGCCGCGCCGATTCCGGGCCGCCCGGATCGTCCGTCGCTCGTATCGCCGCTGCAGGTGAAGCATCGCTCAATGGCCACGGTCGAAGGCCGCGCCGCCATGATCCACGCGCTCGCGCATATCGAATTCAACGCCATCAATCTCGCGCTCGACGCCGTCTGGCGCTTTCCGGACATGCCGCGCGCCTATTACGGCGACTGGCTGAAGGTGGCCGCCGAGGAGGCATTGCATTTTTCGCTGCTGGCGGCGCATCTCGTCAAGCTCGGTTGCGGCTATGGCGATTTTCCCGCTCACAACAGTTTGTGGGACATGGCGGAAAAGACCGCTGGGGACGTTCTCGCCCGCATGGCGCTCGTGCCGCGCACCATGGAGGCACGCGGGCTCGACGCTTCGCCACCGGTGCGTGCCAAGCTGGCCCAGGCGGGTGATGCGGAAGCGGCAGCCATCCTCGACATCATCTTGCGCGACGAAATCGGGCATGTCGCCATCGGTAACCACTGGTTCGGTTTCCTGTGCAACGAGCGCCGGCTCGATCCCTTGGAGGTCTACGCCGAACTTGCCGCCCGGTACAAGGCACCGCCGTTGCGCGGGCCCTTCAACTTGGAGGCGCGTCGGGCCGCCGGATTTACCGAGGCGGAATTGGCTGCACTGTCCGGTTGAGCGGTTCCGGCTTGCAAGACCTCAAGTACGTCTGCGGTTTCCGAAACTTGCCGCAACCCGGCCGAGTCTCTTGTGCATCGACGCGATGCGCCATTGCGCGGAAAGGATTGACCATGGAATTGCGACCTAGCGGAAAGGTGCTGCTTGGCGCCTGTGCGCTGCTGCTTGCTCTGACGGCATGCCAGAAGAAGGAGGAAGCGGCCGGCGGTCCGGGGCCGGCGGAGCAGGCCGGCAAGCAGATCGACCAGGCTGCATCGAAGGCCGGTGACGAATTGAGCAAGCTAGGCGAGAAGGCCGGCGAAAAGATGCAGGAAGCCGGCAAGAAACTGCAGGAACAATCGGCCGAGTCCGAGAAGAAGAAAGAGTGAACCCGGCCGACGTCGCGGCAGACCGATTCAGGCCTTGGGCGTCGCCCGTTCCTGTTCCATCAAGCGCAGCACGCGGCGCTGGACCTTGCCGGTGGTCGTCATCGGCAGTTCGTCGATAAACTCGATTTCCTTCGGATACTCGTAAGGTGCCAGCTTGCCGCGCACATGCGCCTGCAGGTCGGCGGTCAGCTGTGCATCGGCTTCCGGGCTGCGTTCCGTTCCGGGCGTGAGGACGACGAAGGCTTTCACTACATTACCGCGCTCCGGGTCGGGCTTGGGTACGACCGCTGCATTGATCACCGCCGGATGCTTCACCAGGCAGTTCTCGATTTCGGAGGGGCCGATCCGGTAGCCCGCCGCCTTGAACATGTCGTCGGCACGCCCCTGGTACCAGAGATAACCGTCTTCATCGGCCAGCGCCAGGTCGCCTGTACGGCACCAGTCGCCGCTGTACTTGTTGCGCGTGGCCTCCGGGTTTTTCCAGTACTCGAGGAAAAAGATCGGGTCCGGATCACCGTGGATGTCGGTCCGGTTCAACGCCACTTCACCGACCTGGCCCTGCGGCGCGACATTGCCGTCGTCGTCGATCACCGCGACGCGATGCCCGGGATAGGGGCGTCCCATGCTGCCCGGCTTGGCCGGCCAGCGTTGCGCGCTGTTGCCGACGATGTAGTTCATCTCGGTCTGCCCGAACATTTCGTTGGGCGTGACGCCCAGCGCCGATTCGCACCAGTTGAACACCGCATCGCCCACGGCTTCGCCGGCGCTCATGATGGCGCGCAGCTTGAGCTTGAACTTGCGGCGCGGCTCGGGATACGCCTTCATCATCATCTTCAGCGCCGTGGGGAAAAGGAAGGTATTGGTGATCCCGTACTTCTCCATGAGCTGGAACGCGGTATCGGCCGAGAAGCGGCCGCGATAGCCGACGATGGGCATGCCGAAGTACAGCGTCGGCAGCAGGGCGTCCATCAGGCCGCCGGTCCAGGCCCAGTCGGCCGGCGACCAGAATACGTCGCCTTCTTGCGGGAACCAGTTCTGCGACGCGACGAAGCCGGTAAGGTTGCCGATGATGGCGGAATGCGGAATGAGCGCGCCCTTCGGTGCGCCCGTCGTGCCGCTAGTGTAGATCAGCACGGCGGGATCGCGCGGACCGGTCGGCACCGGCGTGAAATCGGTGCTCGCCTTGGTCAGTTCGGCATGCCAGTCGAGGGCGCCGTCGAAGTCGCAGTTGACGGCGATGACGTGGCGCAGGGCAGGGCATTGCGCACGAATTTCGGCGAGATTCGCCTGTCCGGCCTGATCGACGATGGCGACCACCGCGTCGCTGTTCTGCAGGCGATACTCGAGCGCATCCGGCCCGAATAGAATGGACAGGGGCATGGCGACGGCGCCGATCTGGTAGCACGCCATATGGGCGACGGCGGTCTCCGTGCGTTGCGGCAGCACGATGGCGATCCGGTCGCCGCGTTTTGCGCCCAGTCCTAGCAGGACGTTGGACAGGCGATCGGCCTGCTCCTGAAGCGCCGCGTAGGTGAGCGTGGCGGTGTGGCCGGCTTCGTCCTCGAAATGGACGGCGATGCGTGCCTTGTCGTCGGCCCAGCGGCGGCAGCAGACCTCGGCGATGTTCAGGTTGGCCGGCACGTGCCAGCGGAATTCGTTGTACAGACGGTCGTATTCGTTGTGCGATGCGTTGTGCGATGCGCGTGGCGCTGCTCCGGTCATGGTGTCTCCGTTATAATCTGCGAACGATCGTTCTATTTATTGCAATCCGCAATGGCCGCGCTGCAAGCGGCATGCGATATCGACATGAAACCTTCCCGCTCAGAATTTATCACGGTCCGCGGACTGCAATACCACGTTCGCCATTGGGGCAGCACAGACGCGCCGAAGATCTTCATGGTGCACGGCTGGATGGACGTGGGCGCCTCGTTCCAGTTCGTGGTCGATTGCCTGCAGCGGGAGTGGCATGTCATCGCCCCGGACTGGCGCGGCTACGGGCTGACCGAGCGTGCCGGCGACTGCTACTGGTTCCCGGACTACCTTGCCGATCTGGAGCGCATTCTCGACCATTATGCGCCCGGCGAGGCGGTCAATCTGGTCGGCCACAGCATGGGCGGGAACATCGCCTGCATCTACGCCGGCGTGCGCCCAAGCCGCATCGACAAGCTCGTGAATCTCGAAGGTTTCGGCCTCAAGGACAGCCGCCCGGAGCAGGCACCCGGCCGCTACGCGAAGTGGCTCGACGAACTGCGCGAAGGTCCGGCGATGCGAACTTATGCCAGCGAGGCCGAGGTGGCGGCTCGGCTGCAGAAGAACAATCCACGCCTGCGCGACGACCGCGCCGCCTTCCTTGCGCAGCATTGGTCCGCGCGCAACGCCGCCGGCCAATGGGAAATCCTCGGCGACCCTGCGCACAAGCTCACCAACCCGGTCCTTTACCGCGTGGAAGAGGTGCTCGCCTGCTGGCAAGCCATCACGGCGCCGGTGCTGTGGGTGGAAGCCGATCAGACCGAAGCATGGCGCTGGATGGGGCCGAAGGAGCAGGCGCGCGCCGAGGTCGATCGCCGCATCGGCTTTTTCCGCGACGTGCGGACTGCCATGATCCAGGATGCCGGCCACATGCTCCACCACGACCAGCCCGAAGCTCTCGCGGAAATGATCGAAGCTTTCCTCGGCTGATCGCCATGCGCCGCGGGCTCCGCGTACAATGAAGATTCGTTTCAGACCGTAGATCCATGTTCAACGTCGACCTGCATTGCCATTCCACCGTGTCCGACGGCGCCCTTGCTCCGGCGGAAGTCGCCGCGCGCGCCAAGGCGAACGGGGTGGACGTCTGGGCGCTGACCGACCACGACGAAATCGGCGGCATTGCCGAAGCGCGCGAGGCGGCCGGCGATCTCGGCATGCGTTACGTCACCGGCGTGGAAATCTCGATTACCTGGGCCGGCGACACGATCCACATCGTCGGACTCAATTTCGACGAAACCGACGCGGATCTCGCACGCGGTCTTGCCAGCACCCGCTCGGGGCGCGAGCGTCGCGCCCGCGAAATGGCGGAACAACTGGCCGTCGCCGGCATTCCGAATGCCTTCGAGGGCGCGCTCAAGTACGTCGGCAATCCTGACCTGATTTCACGCACGCATTTCGCCCGCTACATCGTCGAGACCGGCCGCTGCGCCGACACGACGGAGGTCTTCCGCAATTTCCTGATCGAAGGCAAGCCAGGCTACGTGCCGCATCGCTGGGCCACGCTCAAGGATGCCGTGACGTGGATCCGCAATGCCGGCGGCATCGCCGTCGTGGCGCATCCCGGCCGCTACGATTTGAGCGATCTTGCGCTCGATAGCTTCCTGAAGGAATTCAAGCGGTTCGGCGGCGTCGGCGTGGAAGTGGTCACCGGCAGCCACACGCCCGACGAGTATGGGCGATTTGCCGATGTGGCCCGGCAATACGGCCTGCTCGCATCGCGCGGGTCGGATTTCCACGCGCCCGGCGAATCGCACACCGATCTCGGCGGCTTGCCGCCGCTGCCTGCCACGCTCGTCCCCGTCTGGCACGACTGGCGCCTCTGACGGCATCAACGTGCCGCCATGCCGTTATGGCATGATGGCGGCGCCTTGAATTTCCGCATCAACAACCCCAAGTAACTGCCGTTTGCTACCGGGAGGCTCCGAATGAAACGCATCATCCTGTTCCTTGCGACCAACCTCGCCGTCATGCTCGTCATGTCGGTGGTGCTGTCGCTGCTCGGCGTGAACCGCTACCTGGCCTATAACGGCCTGAACATGGGCAACCTCATGGTGTATTCGCTGGTGGTGGGCTTCACCGGCGCCATCGTTTCGCTGCTGATGAGCAAGTCCATGGCCAAGTGGTCGACTGGCGCCCGCGTGATCGATTCCCCGTCGTCCTCCACCGAGATGTGGCTGCTCGACACCGTGAAAAAGCTGGCCGACCGGGCTGGCATCGCCATGCCCGAAGTTGCGGTCTACGAAGGCGAGGCGAATGCGTTCGCGACCGGTGCATTCAAGAATTCCGCGCTGGTCGCGGTCTCCACCGGACTGCTGGAAAGCATGACCAAGGACGAAGTCGAAGCCGTGCTCGGCCACGAGATTGCGCACGTCGCCAATGGCGACATGGTGACGCTGACCTTGATTCAGGGCGTGGTCAACACCTTCGTCGTCTTCCTGGCGCGCGTGGTCGGCTACTTCATCGACAAGGCTGTCTTCCGGAACAACGACGACCGCGGCCCGGGCATCGGCTATATGGTCACGGTCTTCGTGTGCGAGATTCTGTTCGGGATTCTTGCCTCCGTCATCGTCGCCTGGTTTTCCCGCTACCGCGAATTCCGGGCCGACGCCGGTTCGGCCCGCCTGCTCGGTTCGCCGCAACCCATGGTGAAGGCGCTGGCCCGCCTCGGCGGACTGACGGCGGAAGAAAGCATGCCGCAGGCATTCCGCGC
>SPQI01000229.1 GCA_004570315.1 Oxalobacteraceae bacterium OM1
CGCGAGCTGCTGGCGCTGCCGGTTGGGGAGCGGCGGCACATCTGCGGCAAGGACATCGCGATGATCTTCCAGGATCCGATGACCAGCCTGAACCCGTGCTACACGGTGGCCGACCAGCTGATCGAAACCCTGCGCGTGCATGAAGGCGGCTCCAGACAGGTGCTGCGCGACCGCGCGCTGTCGCTGCTCAAGCAGGTGGACATTCCCGACCCGGCGCGCCGGCTCGATGCCTATCCGCACCAGCTCTCCGGCGGCATGAGCCAGCGCGTGATGGTGGCCATGGCGATCGCCTGCAATCCGCGCCTGCTGATCGCCGATGAACCGACCACGGCGCTCGACGTCACCGTGCAGGCCCAGATGCTCGACCTGCTGCTGCAACTGCAGCGCGAACGCGACATGGCGCTGATGCTGATCACGCACGACCTGAGCGTGGTGGCGCAGACCGCGCATCGCGTGGTGGTGATGTATGCGGGTCAGGTGGTGGAGACGGGCACCGTGCCCGAGATTTTCAACACGCCGCGCAATCCTTACACGCAAGCGCTGCTCGCGGCGCTGCCCGAGCACAACATCGGCCGCGACCGCCTGCAGACGATTCCCGGTGTGGTTCCCGGTGCCTACGACCGGCCGACCGGCTGCCTGCTCAATCCGCGCTGCCCGTATGCGGTGGAGCGCTGCCGCGCCGAGCGCCCCGGCCTGAATCCGGTCGCCGGCGGCACCTCGCGCTGCCACTTCCCGCTCGATAACATCGGCCGCCCGACCAACAACTGGGAGGCCTTCACAGCATGACCACGCTTCTCCTCGAGGCCAACAACCTCACCAAGCACTATCCGGTTTCGCAGGGATTCCTGAAGCCGAAGGCGCTGGCGCGCGCGCTGGACGGCGTGTCGTTCACACTGCAGGCCGGCCGCACGCTGGCCGTGGTCGGCGAATCGGGTTGCGGCAAATCCACGCTGGCGCGCCAGGTGACGATGATCGAGACGCCGACCGCGGGCGACCTGCGCATTGCCGGCGTCGAGATCGCCAACGCCGACAAGGCCACGCGCAAGAAGGTCCGCCCGCTGGTGCAGATGGTGTTCCAGAATCCGTATGCCAGCCTGAACCCGCGCAAGAAAGTCGGCACCATGCTGGAAGAGCCGCTGGTGATCAACACGACCTTCAGCAAGGCCGAGCGCGCCGAGAAGGCACAGGCCATGATGGCGAAGGTCGGCCTGCGGCCCGAGTTCTATAGCCGCTATCCGCACATGTTCTCGGGTGGCCAGCGCCAGCGCATCGCGATTGCGCGCGCGCTCATGCTGGATCCGAAAGTGATCGTGGCGGACGAACCGGTCTCGGCGCTCGACGTCTCGATTCAAGCGCAGGTTCTCAACCTGATGATGGACCTGCAGCAGAGCAGCGGCGTCTCTTACCTGTTCATTTCGCACAACCTCGCGGTCGTCGAACACATCGCTAACGACGTGCTCGTAATGTACCTCGGCAAGGTGGTCGAGCACGGCACCAAGGAACGCGTGTTCAGCAAGCCGCTGCATCCCTACACCCGTGCGCTGTTCGCCAGCACGCCGCGCATCGACCCGGCGCAGCGCCAGCAGCGCATCATGCTGCCGGGCGAGCTGCCGTCGCCGCTCGCGCCGCCGCCGGGTTGCCCGTTCAACACCCGCTGTCCGCATGCCGTCGAGCGCTGCGTACGGGAAGTGCCCGCGCTGCGCGAGGTGGATGGCCGCATGGTGGCCTGCCATCGCGCCGAAGAGATCGCTTGAGGAGACCTGCATGAAACGCGCTGTCGTCATCGCCGTCACTGCCCTTTGCCTTGCAACGCCGGCGCACGCCGTCGGCCCGCTTGCGGCCATCCTGATCGACTACGTGAAGCAGCGTGTGAAAGAGCAGGTCATCGCCTACGCGAAGAGCCAGCTGAGAGACGCCATGGGTGACTCGCTGAGCGGCGTGCCGGGTCTCGGCATGTTGGCTGCCGTCGCGCCCGGCGCATTCGGCGGCATGGCACCACGGCCGAGCATGTCGCCGGAAGCGATGGCCGCGCTCAAGTCGACCGGCATGTTCGACACGAACGCCCAGCCGCTCACCGATGCCGAGTGGAAGGAATATGAAAATACCGTCGTGACGATGGCCGCGGCGGCCGGCGCGGACGAGGCACCGGACATCGGCCACATGCGCGCCATGCTCACGCAGATGCCACAGATGTCGGGTATGGTGCGCCAGCAGCTCAATCAGTTCCGCGAGATCAAGGCGGAGCAGGCGCACATGCGCGAGGTGTATGCGCAGATGTCGGAAGCCGAGCGTCAGGAAACGGTCGACGAACTGGTGAAGAATTTCAAGGAAACGCCGGTGGAATACCAGCCGCAAGCGAAGATCGCGATGCAGAGCGATGCGCTGGGCCTGCCGGACGATCTCAAGCGCCGGCTGGCCGTGGCGCTTCAATAGCGCTTATTTGCGACGCGTCTTTGCAACGGCGGCCTGACGGGCCGCCGTTTTCATTGGCGCGGCGGGTTTGGAAGGCGTGCGCACCACCGCCGCACCGGGACGCGGTTTGTTCTGGCCGAACTTCTTGGCCAGCTTGTCCGGCCCCGGCGTCTCGCGGCGGCGCTCCATGGCAGCAACACCGGGCGGCGGGTTGTAGCGCGGGACGAGATGGCGGTCGGTGTTGCCGATCAGGTCGCCGCGGCCCATGCGCACCAGCGCCTCGCGCAGGATGTCCCAATTCTCCGGATCGTGATAGCGCAGGAAGGCCTTGTGCAGGCGGCGGATCTTGCCGGTGCGGACCGTCTCCACGGCCTCGGAATCTTCCGTCACCTTGTGCAGCGGATTCTTGCGGCTGTGGTACATCGCGGTCGCCAGCGCCATCGGCGTCGGCAGGAAGGTCTGGACCTGGTCGAGGCGGAAGTTGTTCTTCTTCAGCCAGAGCGCGAGATTGAGCATGTCCTCGTCGGTCGTGCCCGGATGCGCAGCGATGAAGTAGGGGATCAGGTACTGTTCCTTGCCGGCTTCCTTCGAATACTTCTCGAACAGGCGCTTGAACTCGTCGTAGGCGCCCATGCCCGGCTTCATCATCTTCGACAGCGGGCCTTCTTCCGAATGCTCCGGCGCGATCTTCAGCAGGCCGCCGACGTGGTGCGTGACCAGCTCCTTCACATATTCCGGCGAGCGCACGGCAAGGTCGTAGCGCAGGCCCGAACTCACCAGGATTTTTTTGATGCCCGGGATGGCGCGCGCCTTGCGATACAGCTGGATCAGCTTGCTGTGGTCGGTGTTCAGGTTCACGCAGATGCTCGGATACACGCACGACAAGCGCCGGCAGGACTCTTCGATGGTCTTGTCCTTGCAGGCGAGGCGGTACATGTTCGCCGTTGGCCCGCCGAGGTCGGAGATGGTGCCGGTGAAGCCCTTGGTCTTGTCGCGGATGAGTTCGACTTCGCGCAGGATCGATGGCTCCGAGCGGCTCTGGATGATGCGGCCTTCATGCTCGGTGATCGAGCAGAAGGTGCAGCCGCCGAAGCAGCCGCGCATGATGTTCACCGAGAAGCGAATCATTTCCCATGCGGGAATGCGCGCCTTGCCATAGCTCGGGTGCGGTGCGCGCGCATAGGCGGCATCAAAAACGCCGTCCATCTCGTCCATTGCCAGCGGCAGCGGCGGGGGATTCAGCCAGACATCGCGGTCGCCGTGCGCCTGTACCAGCGCGCGGGCGTTGCCGGGGTTTGATTCGAGGTGGAACACGCGCGAGGCATGCGCATACATCACCGGATCGTCCTTCACCTGCTCGTAGGCCGGCAGGCGCACGACGGTTCTGGACCGCTGCTCCTTGAGCGCGGCCTGCCGCTCCTCGCGGCTCAGGATCAGCACCGGCTGCTCGGCCGGCTTGGACGCTTGTCCTTCCGGCGTGGCGCAGCTCTCGGTGTTCTTCTCCTTCATCTCGTAGGGATCGGGATGCGGATCGATGCGGCCCGGCGTATCGACGCGGGTCGAGTTCGCTTCCGACCAGCCATCGGCCGGCTTCCAGCCGCGCGGCACCATGAAGCCCGTGCCGCGCAAATCGCGGATGGCCTTGATCGGTTCGCCGGCGGCGAGGCGATGCGTCAGCTCGATCAGCGCGCGTTCGGCATTGCCGAACAGGAGGATGTCGGCCTTCGAATCCGGAAGCACGGAACGGCGCACCTTGTCCGACCAGTAGTCGTAATGCGCGATGCGGCGCAGGCTGGCCTCGATGCTGCCGATGACGATGCTCGTATCGGGATAGGCTTCGCGCGCCCGCTGCGCATAGACGGTCAGCGCGCGGTCAGGCCGCTTATTGGGCTCGCCGCCCGCGGTGTACGCGTCCTCCGAACGGATTTTCCGGTCGGCGGTGTAGCGGTTGATCATCGAGTCCATGTTGCCGGCGGTGATGCCGAAATACAGGTTCGGCTTGCCGAGCGCGCGGAAAGGTTCGGCCGATTGCCAGTCCGGCTGGCTGATGATGCCGACGCGGTAACCGTGTTTTTCCAGCAGGCGACCGATCAAGGCCATGCCGAAGCTCGGATGGTCGATGTAGGCGTCCCCGGTCACCAGGATGACGTCGCAGCTGTCCCAGCCGAGCGTCTCCATTTCGGCACGCGACATCGGCAAGAACGGCACCGGCTGCGTGTAGTCGGGGCGATAGCGGGGATAGGAAAACAGGTTCTTGGGCGAGCTCATATGCGGCGGATTCTACCGGAATTGCCATGTGGCCATGGCCGGGGCCGCAATGAGTGGAACCGGCGCGGCGCGCGGTTCGGAGGAACGTCGCGAAAGGACGGGTTGGCTTGCGGCGAAAGGCTATAGACCGTCGGTGCGGCGAATCGTTCAGTCGTTTTCCGTCCAGCTTCCGGTGCGTTCCAGCGCGGGCGAGAACTCGGCCTCGCTCCAGCGGAAGGGCAGGCCTCGTTCGAGCAGCATGGTCTCGCGCACGTGGAAGCGCAACAGGCGCTGAGCCCCGGCGAAGCTGGCGACCTCCGGGCCGTCCCAGATCACGTCGGCATCGACGGCGAGATAGAGCAGGTCGCCGGTCGCGTAATCGATGAAGAGCAGGCCGGCGCGAGGATGCAGCTGCAGGTTGCCGATGGTGTTGAAAAGAAAATTGCCGATGAAGTCGGGCGCGGTCAGGGTTCGGTCGTCGTCGATGCGGACGAAGCCGGGCTTGCCGCCGCGATGCGAGACGTCGGCGCCGTGCGGACGTCCCGCCGGACCGTCCTCCTGCACGACGGCGGTCGCGATGAAGAAGGTATCGGCGCCATTGATCATGCGCTGCATGTGCGCATCGAGCGTGGTGCCGCGCACGCAATGCGGCGCGGCGGCGGACGTCGTGCGTTCGGGCGTGCGCGCCTGGATGTACTTCGGGCAGTTGCCGAAGCTGCGGACCACGTGCATGCGGAAATGCGTGCCGTGGACCTGTTCGACCGCGCCGTTCATGCGGTTGCGGCGGCGCGTCTGCGGCTGGATGCCGAGCAGGCCGAGTGCGGCACCGGCATGCAGGCTGCGAAGCAGCGGATCGCCGGCCGGCAGCTCGGCATCCACGTCGAGCGTGCGCGGCTCCGGCGAGCGCAGGAAACCCGGCTCGCCGAACACGATCGACGCCCAGGGCTGGCCTTCTCCATCGACGCTGCCGACG
>SPQI01000035.1 GCA_004570315.1 Oxalobacteraceae bacterium OM1
TCTTCACCCCGCCGCCCGTCATCGAAGCCAAGCCCACCGACACGACGCCCATCGCCGTGCCCGGCAGTACGGTCGGCAACGACGCGGCCAAGGTCACCGGCGGCCGCGGCGCCACCGGCAGCGATGCGCCGATCGAAATCCAGGTGCAGCGCCAGGGCGACCTGAGCGACGTCTACACCCGCTCGGAAGGCTTCCGCACGGTGGTAGTGAAGGCCGACGAACCGGCGCTCGTGGTCTTCCGCGGCGTGCCCGACCAGTACACCGAAAGCGGCACGCGCATTTCGCTCACCGTCCCGGCGGATGCCTTCGCGCACACGCAGCCGAAGGAAGTGGTGCGCCTGGCCGTCACGCAGCAGGACGGCCGCCCGCTGCCGACCTGGGTGCAGTTCAATGCGCAGACCGGCCAGTTCTCCGGCGAAGTGCCGCCGGGGATGAAAGGCGAGCTGCGCGTCAAGATCATTGCCCGCGACATGCAGGGCCGCGAAGCGACCGCGCTGTTTCGCGTCAACATCGGCGCGGCCGGCAACAAGGGCGCACTCGACAAGGATGCAGCCAAGCCGCAGGGCAAGACCGGCCTGTCCGACCAGTTGCGCCAGCCGCGCGCCAGCGCGGAAGGCCGCGGCGGACGACTGGCGGCATTGGTGCGGAGCCTGCGCCAGAGTTGATGAAGGAAAGGCATGAACGCAGCTGATCGCCCCGTCACCGACGGCCTCGCCGCCTTGCTCGAACTCGCGCACGATGCGCGGCATGTCGAGCATGCGGTCGAACTGGATTTCATGGCGGTCAACGCCACGCGTGCGCTGGTGCCGTATCGGCAGGCCGCGTTGTGGTTCGCCGACCGCGGCGTCTGCGCGCTGTCCGGCGTGGCGCAGCTGGAAGCGAACGCGCCCTATGTGCAGTGGCTGGAGCGCGTCTGCCGCATCCCGCATGATGCGGGGCGTCTCGATGCCGCCATGCTGCCCGCCGACGATGCGCAGGAATGGAACGACTGGCTGCCGGCGTATGGACTCTGGCTGCCGCTGACGTCCGAGGCGCGCGCGAAGGACGGTCGCACCGGCGCGGTGCTGCTCGCCCGCGATCTGCCCTGGCTGGATGAGGAAATCGCGCTGCTCACGGAATGGGCCGACGTGCTGCAGCATGCCTGGGAAGCAAAGCGCCCGCCGCGCAGCTGGAACCTCGCGTCGCTGCAATCGGCGGTGCGTGAAGCCCTGCGCCGCGACCGTGCGGACAAGCCGTGGTGGAAGCGCCGCGCCACGCTCGCGAGCGCCGCGCTGCTTGCCATCCTGCTGTTCCCGGTGCGTCTGACGGTGCTGGCGCCGGGCGAACTCGTGCCGGCCAATCCGGCCGTCATCCGCTCGCCGCTGGAAGGCGTCATCGAACGCTTTCACGTCAAGCCCAACGAGGCCGTGAAGAAGGACCAGCCGCTGTTCGACTTCGACCAAGCCCAGCTTGCCAGCCGGGCCGCCGTCGCCGAGCAGGCGCTCGCCACTGCCGAAGCGGAGTACCGGCAAGCGCTGCAGCAGGCGCTCAACGACGGCAAATCCAAGAGCCAGCTCGCCACGCTGCAAGGCAAGATCGAGGAGCGCCGGGCCGAGACGGAATTCCTGCGCGGCCAGGTCGAGCGCGCGCATGTGCTCGCGCCGCGCGACGGCATCGCGCTGTTCGACGACCCGAGCGAATGGATCGGCCGCCCGGTCGCCACCGGCGAACGCATCCTGCGCATCGCCGCGCCGGACGACGTGGAAGTCGAAGCCTGGCTTGCCGTCGGCGATGCAATCCGCCTGGAGCCGGGTGCCGATGCGCAGCTCTATCTCAGCGCCGATCCGCTCGCGCCGGTCGCGGCGCACATCCGCTACGTTGCCTATGAAGCGCAGCAGCGCCCGGACGGCGGCTTCGCCTACCGCGTGCGCGCGGCGCTCGATGGCAAGAGCGGCCAGCGCGTCGGCCTGAAGGGCACGGCCAAGCTGTCCGGCCATCGCGTGCCGCTGGTCTACTGGATGCTGCGCCGGCCGCTCGCCGCGGTGCGCCAGGTGCTGGGCTGGTAAGCATGCTTGCTGCATTGCCGCCGCTGCGCGAGGAGCTCTCGCTGCATCCCGGTCCGGTGCTTGCCACCGGCGAGACCAGCCACATCCTCGAAGACCCGGTGCGCAACCAGTATTTCCGTATCGATTGGATGAGCTTCGAGATCCTCAAGCGCTGGTCCTACGGCAATCCCGACGACATCGCGCAGGCGGTGAGCACATCGACGACCTTGCAGGCGGACAGCGAGGACGTGCTCGCCGTGCTGCAATTCCTTGGCGACAACCAGCTGCTGCAGCCCGATCCGCGCCGTTCGGCAAAAGCCATGGCCAAGCGCCGGCTCGCCGCGCAGGGCGCCTGGCACCAGCAGCTGCTGCATCACTACCTGTTTTTCCGCATTCCGCTGCTCAAGCCCGACCGCTGGCTCGCCCGCGTGCTGCCGGTGTTCGCCTGGCTGTTCACGCAAGGCTTCGCGCGCCTGACCGCGCTGGCGCTGCTGCTGGGCGGCGTGCAGGTCTATCGTCAGTGGGACCACTTCGGCAACACCTTCGCCGATACCTTCACGCCGTCCGGCCTGCTCGCGTATGGCGTGGCCTTGGCCGTCGTAAAGTGCGCGCACGAGCTGGGCCACGCGCTCACCGCCAAGCGTTACGGCTGCCAGGTCCCGAGCATGGGGCTGGCCTTCCTCGTGCTCTGGCCGGTGCCCTACACCGACACCAACGCCGTCTGGCGCCTGCGCCGCAACCGCGAGCGCTTCGCCGTCGCCGCGGCGGGCGTGACGACGGAGCTGGTCATCGCGATCTGGTCCACGCTCGCCTGGACGCTGCTGCCGGACGGCCTGCTGCGGTCCATATTGTTTCCGCTGGCGACGAGCACCTGGATCGCCACGCTGGCCATCAACCTGAGTCCCTTCATGCGCTTCGACGGCTACTTCCTGGTGTCGGACTGGCTCGACATGCCCAACCTGCATGAACGCGCCTTCGCGCTCGCGCGCTGGGACCTGCGCGAGCGGCTGTTCGCGCTGGGCGCGCCGGTGCCGGAGCACTTCCCGCGCGGGCGGCACATCGGGCTCATCCTCTTCGCCTGGGGCACCTGGCTGTATCGCCTCACGCTGTTTCTCGGCATCGCCTTGCTGGTGTATCACTTCTTCATCAAGGCGGTCGGCATCTTTCTGTTCGGAGTCGAAATCGTGTGGTTCGTGCTGCGGCCCATCGTCAATGAAATGCGCACCTGGCGGACGCTGTGGCCGCAGCTGAAAACCAGCGCGCGGGCACGACGCAGCGCGCTGCTGGCCGTGCTGTTCGGCGCGCTATTCCTCGTGCCGTGGCCGACGCGCATCCAGGCCGGCGGCATGCTGCATGCGAAGGACGTCTTTCCGGTGTACGCACCGGACCATGCGCAGCTGCGCGCCTTGCCGCTGCACGAGGGCGATGCGGTCAAGGCGGGGCAGGTGATCGTGGAACTCGCGACCGCCGAGAACGACAAGCGGCGGCAGGCGCTGGAGGCGCAGATCGAACGCTTGCAGTGGCAGGTGTCGTCGGTGGCCGCGTTCGACAGCGAGCAGCGCAGCCGCATTGCCGTCGCGCGCGAAGAGCTCGCCACCGCAGAGGCGCAGCTGGCGGAATTGCAGCAGGACGTCGCACGCTATCGGCCGGTCGCGCCGTTCGACGGCCGCCTGCGCGACGTCGAGCCGGAATTGGCGCCCGGCGCATGGCTGCGCAAGAACGAGCGTCTTGCCGTGGTGGTGGGCCATGGCGGCAGCGAGGCGGAAACCTATCTCGACGAGGAAGACGTGCGGCGCGTGAGCATCGGCGATACGGCGCGTTTCTATGCCGACAGCCTCGACGGCGCGGCGCGCACGCTGGTGGTCACCGGCATCGATCGCGATGCGACGCGCGTGCTGCCGAGCGGGCTGTGGGCGGCGCCGCAGGGCGGCTCGATCGCGGCGCGGGAGAAGCAGGGCGCGTGGTATCCGGAGCATGCGGTGTATCGGGTGGCGCTGGCGGTGCAGGGTGAGGATGAACCGACGGTGCAGGCGCTGCGGGGGCGGGTGGTCATTGCCGGCAAGTGGGAAGCGCCAGGAATGCGGTTTGTGCGAAATTTCTTTTCGGTGTTGTGGCGGGAGTTTGGGTTTTGATGCGGCGGCGATGTGGAATGTTGTGCGCCGTGCTGGCGTGGTTTAACGCCACTGGATTCCGGCGTTCGCCGGAATGACGAGTTAAGCAAGTGCCACCTTGAGCTGTGGAGCGCGCATGCGGGCACCTGCTTGAATCAGTGACACCTCCCTTTTCCCCATCGTTCCGGCGCACGCCGGAACCCAGCGTCTTTCGTTGCGCCTCGCCTCCGCCCGGCAAGCTAGCAGCGAGCTACGCAATCACGCGTTGAACAACGCATCACGCAAGCCCGGCCCCGGCATTCCCGGAAACACCCGCTCCAACCGCCGATCCCCCAAGCGCAGATGCCGTTCGGCCACCTGCGCCAGCACACTCCTGAAATCCGTCGTCACCGGCACATCGCGGCCTTCATGCAGGCGCGCCTCGCTCAAGCCCTGCCAGTCCCCATAGACCTTTCCCCCGGCGACCGTCCCACCGAGCAGCCACATCGCATTGCCATGGCCATGGTCGGTCCCGCCATTCCCGTTCTGCCGCACGGTACGCCCGAACTCCGACATCACCACGATCGCCGTATCCTCGAACAGCGGCCCCAGTCGTTCCGCCAGCACGGCCAACCCATCGCCGAGCGGTTGCAGCCGGTTGGCGAGCTGGCCGGTGGCAGCGCCCTGGTTCGCATGCGTATCCCAGCCGCCCAGCGCCATGAACGCGAACTGCACGCGCGCGTCGCGGCGCATGAGCGTTGCCAGCCGCGCCGCGTCGTCCGGGAAGCCGTTCGGCAGCGGCGCGCCGTTGTTCGCCATCTGCATCTCCTGGTCGAGCGAGGACAGCATCTCCTTGCGCGCGCTCTGCGCCTGACGGAACGCGGCCGCCATGTTGTCGTTGCCGTCGCCGTAGAGCGCGCCGAAGGCATCGCCGACCTGCGGGCGGTCGAGCAGGCCGGGCCGGGTCGCGGCTGCGCCCGACGCCATGTTGATCGCCGCAGCACGGCCCGAGAGGATGCGCGGCATCACCGGACCGATGCTGACCGCACGCGTCGGCGCGGCTGGGCCGGGCAGTGCATCGACGAGGCGATTCATCCAGCCGTCGGCGGTGGACTTGCGGCCCGGCGTGCCCGATTCGAGATAGTCCTGCGCATCGAAATGCGAGCGTGTCGGATCGGGCGAGCCGGCTGCATGCACGAAGGCCAGCTTGCGCGCCTGCCACAGCGGCGCGAGTGCGGACAGCGCAGGATGCAGGCCGAAGTAGCCATCGAGCGCGAGCGCGCCGCCGTCACGGCCGGGGGGTGCGAGCGCGATGGTGGGGCGCAGGCGGGCGTAGTCCGCATCGCCGACCGGCGCGACCACGTTCAAGCCGTCGACGGCGCCGCGCAGCATGATGACGATGAGCTTGCGCTGCGCAGCGGCCGGATCGCCGAGGGCGGCCCAGGCGTGGCGGCCGATGGGAAGCACGCCGGC
>SPQI01000008.1 GCA_004570315.1 Oxalobacteraceae bacterium OM1
TTCCGGTACCGCCCGACGTGCCCGAGGTTCCCGACGCGCCCGACGTGTCGCCGGTGCCTGCGGTGCCGGTGGTACCCGTCGTCGTGCTGCTCTGGGCCTTGCGTACGCCGGTGCTGCCGTCGGCATGACGGCCGGCCGCGAAGGCGCTGCTGTCGGTGGTGCTGGTGCCGCTCGTGCTGGATTGCGCGAACGCGGAAACGGAAGCCGCGGCGAGCAATGCGGCGGCGAGTGCGGAAAGCTTGGCGTGTTGAATTCGCATGCAGTATCTCCTGTGATGTCTACAACGTTCCTGCAGGCACATCAGCCAGTCAATCGATGCGCATGCAGGAAGTAACTAGTTGAGTTCGGGAGCGGCGACGCGGTTCGGATGATGTCGTAACAAAATGTCAGCGTGCGGCGGTTGCCGGCGTCATGTCTGCGCTGGATCGAATGCAGACCCGGCGCACGATTGCAGATCGAAATGGTCTATCCGAAAGGGTCTATCCGAGAGAACGGCTGCGGCTATAATCCGCCCCATCGTTTTTCCGAAAGCCAACCGTGCGACACCGACTTTCCGTCTTTCATCAGTATCTCTTGCCCAAGCAGGCGCTCACGCAGCTGGCCGGCCGGCTGGCCAGCGCGCAGGGTGGACGGCTCACGCCGCGCCTGATCCGCTGGTTCGCGAAGAAGTATGGTGTGGACATGAACGAGGCGCACAATCCGGACCTCGGGAGCTACGCGAGCTTCAACGACTTCTTCACGCGCGCCTTGCGCGAGGGTGCGCGGCCGATTGCGGACGCCGACTTCGTGTGTCCGGTGGATGGAGCGATCAGCCAGTGCGGCATCATCGAGCACGACCAGATCTTCCAGGCCAAGGGGCATCGCTATTCGACGACGGCGCTGGTCGGCGGCGACGCGCAACTCGCTGCCTCGTTCGACCACGGCAGCTTCGCAACGCTTTACCTCAGCCCGCGCGACTACCATCGCATTCATATGCCTTGCGACGCGAAGCTGCAGCGCATGATCTACGTGCCGGGTGCGCTTTTCTCGGTGAACCCGACTACGGCGCGGGGCGTGCCGGGGCTGTTCGCGCGGAACGAGCGGGTGGTGTGCGTATTCGATTCGGCGTTCGGGCCCTTCGTGCTGGTGCTGGTGGGCGCGACCATTGTGGGCAGCATGGCGACGGTGTGGCATGGCGTAGTGAATGCGTCGCGTCAGGGGCGCATCCGCGAATGGGATTACCGCGATCAGGACATCGTGCTGAAAAAGGGTGAGGAGATGGGCCGCTTCCTGCTGGGGTCGACTGTGGTGATGCTGTTTCCGAAGGGAGTGCTGGAGTTCAATCCGGCGTGGGTGGCGGAGCGGTCGATCAGGATGGGGGAAGCGATGGGCGTCAAGCCGAAGGGATGATTTCGGCGAAGAGAGTTTGGGACGGGGTGCCGGAGATGCAGACGGCGCCCCGTTTTTATTGGAACGTCAGATTGCACCAACTGTGGCGCTGGCGGTTTCCCACTCCCATGCCCACCACATGGCTTCTACGCTGAATTCAGGTCCGACCTTTGGCTTCTGGAGCCAAGGGGCCGGCGCGCCGGCATAGTACTGCCGCACGCTGGGCTCAGGTATGCCTGCAGGCTTCGGTTCCGTGTCTGCCGGACGAGTACAACACAACAGCAGGTTGCGCCCCTTGTGCAGGAAAGCCTTGTACGGTCCTTCGGCTGTGGCGTGGTGGCGGAAGCTGCTTGCTTTTTCGGATGACGCTTCTGGCTCCGTAATGAACTCGAAGGGCTCCAGAGTGATGGATGGAATGCTGGTCATGGGAATGAATGGGGAAGGACAGGGAAGAAAGACCTCCGGCTTGCGAGGCCCGTCACGAGTAGTGGCATGAGCGGCCGTTCGGTTCCATGCGCCCTTCTTTTCTCCGTCGCTCTGGGTTCCCGCCTGCACGGGATGAGGCAGGGGTTTCGCCACGCATGCGTGGCGCCTGCCGAATCGGCTTCGCTTGCAAGCGCAGCCGTGGAAAGGTTGTAAGCGTAACTGTCGTTCCCGCGCAGGCAGGAACCCAGAGATGCATCACCGGAGCGTCTTGCGGCCGCTTCGGCCGCACGCGGAGCGGACCTCCTTCGCCCGGATCAGCCGTAAGGCCGCGAACCTCCGGCAAAACGCCATCACACCCACGCCGCCCGATAATCCCTCGCATACTCCGTAAACCGAATCGGCGTCCTCCCCGTGATCGCCTGCACCGCACCCGTCTGCCGCTCGGCATAGCCCTCCTTCAGGAAGCCGAGGATCATCACCAGAAAGTCCGCATAGTTCGCCGGCACCCCTGCCTTCAGCAATCCCTCGCGCATCGCCTCCGGCGTGATGTCCTGGAAGCGGATCGCCTTGCCGGTGACGTCGGAAAGTATGGCGGCCACCTCGTCATGCGTAAGCGATTCGCTGCCCGTCAGGTCGAAATCGCGGTTGTCGAAACGACCGCTGTCGAGCAGTTCGGCAGCGACGGCTGCAATGTCTCGCGCATCGATGAAGCTGGTCTTCGCCTGTCCGACCGGCAGGAAAATGGTGTTCGCTTCCACGATGCCTTGCAGCCAGAAGGTGTTGAAGTTCTGCATGAACCAGTTGGGCCGGATGATGTTGTACGCGAGACCCGAACGCTCCAGGCGCAGCTCGGCCTGCCGCAGCGGTGCCGTCTCCACGGCATTCGCGCCCATCGCGGTCATCAGGACGACTTTCTGCAGCGTGCGTGCCTGCGCCGCGTCGATCAGGCGGCCGAGGATTTCATCCTGGTTGGTGTAGCCGGGCGGGCACAGGAAGAACGCCTTGTCGATGCCGTCGAACGCGGCGTCGAGGCCTTCGCCGGTCCCGACATTCAACTGCACCTGGTCCGCTGCCGGATGGGCCTGGCTGGTGGCGCGCACGACGGTGTGGCCCTTGGCACGCAGGTTCTTGACCAGCTCGGTACCGACCGTACCGCTGGCGCCGACGACGAGAATCTTGTTCATGACATGTCCTCCTTGGTGTTAAGCAGGAGTCCAGTGTAGCCATCCAGATTTATACTTTTAATGGTTTTTTATCCATTTCACATGTCATTAAATCCAATTCGTTCGACACCGCAGCGACCTCACCTATAATCCGGGCATGGACCTTCTCGCCGACGTCTTGCATCAATCCGGCTTGCAACGACGCATCCTGAACCAGCGCGTCTTCGATGTGCCGACCGCCCTCGCCTTCCCTTGCGACAAGAGCTTCGGCTTTCATGTCGTGACGCAAGGCGAGGCCTACATCCACACGCCCGAGCACGATGCGCCGATCGCCTTGCGCAAGGGCGACGTCGCGATGATGGCGCGCGGCTGCGACCATGTGGTGAGCACCAGCGCTGCCGTCCCGAAGCACATCGTGCAGATGGCCGATGCGGCCGCCCTCGCCCGCGCGCCCGATGCGGCAGGCGCGCCGCTGCTGGCCCTGGTCAGCGGTGCCTACCAGGTATGGAACACGCCGGTGCATCCCTTCTTCGCCGAACTGCCGCGCTGGTATGTGCTGCGTGCGGACGAGATGGAACGCTTCGACCAGGTCGAGTTGGCGATCGACATGCTGGCCGCCGAAACCGCGCGGCCGGAAGTCGGCTCGGACACGGTGACGCAATCGCTGCTGGACATCATCTTCACGCAACTCATCCGCAAGATTATCGCCCAGCGCCATGCCACGCCGCAGACCTGGAGCCATGCGCTGCAGAATGCGCAGATCAAGTCGGCGCTCGAGCTGATGCATGGGGACTGCGCCTACGAATGGACGCTCGACGAACTGGCGCGTCGCGTCGGCCTCTCGCGCGCGGGCTTCGCGCAGAAATTCAAGACCAGTCTCGGTGCGCCGCCGCTGCACTACCTCACCACGCTGCGCGTGCAGAAGGCGATGGAACTGCTCGCCCGCACCGACGACAAGATCGAAGCCGTGTCGTTCGCAGTGGGCTACAAGGATCCGTTCAGCTTCTCGAAAGTCTTCAAGAAATTGACGGGCATGCCGCCGAAGGAATTCCGTCTGCGCGACCGGCGCGACAAGACGTCGGCCTGGCGCTTCCAGTGACGAGGGACACCATGCCGCATCAAGCCATTCTCGCGTTCTCGCTGCCCGGTCGCGGCACGCGCAACATCACCGATGCGGTCGCTCAAGTCGTGGCACAGTCCGGCGTGCGGACCGGCATCGCACACATCTTCGTGCAGCACACCAGCTGCTCGCTGACCATCACCGAAAACGCCGATCCCGACGTGCGGCGCGATCTTGAAACGATCATGCAACGCCTCGCGCCCGATGGCGACCCGCAATACCGCCACGATCTCGAAGGCGACGACGACATGGCGGCGCATGCGCGCAGCGTCCTTACCGACACGGCGCTCACCGTGCCGATCGGCGACGGGCGCCTGCTGCTAGGGACATGGCAGGGCATCTTCCTGTGGGAGCATCGCACCGGACCGCAGCGGCGCAGCGTGGTCGTCACTGTCCTCGGGTGAAAGACAACGGCCCCGGCATTGCTGCCGAGGCCGCTGCACCTCCCCGCGCCAGTCAACCAGATCCCCGAGCAGCCGTCCCTGGCACGACGGCCGCATCATTTCCCAGCGGCCCCGGCGCGCTTCGAGGAAGCGGCCCGGGCCTTTCCGCATTCCGGCGCCGGAACGGATTTACAACGCCGGAATGAGAACCTTGTCGATCACGTGCACGACGCCGTTGCTGGCGCGCACATCGGTCGCGACGATATTGGCCGGCGTGCCGGTGGTGTCGGTGATCGCCGCACCGCCGGATGCCGTCTTTTTGATCGTGATGGCCTGCTGCGCCAGCGTGCTCACCGGCGCGCCGAACGGAATGCCGGAGGCCAGCACCTGTCCGTTGACGACGTGATACTTGAGCACCGTGGCCAGCTGCGCCGCGCTCAAGCCGGCCGGCGCGGCGGCGAAGGCGGCGTTGGTCGGCGCGAACACCGTGAAGGGACCGGTGCCGCTGAGTGCGGTCGCCAGATTGGCGCTGCCCACCGCCGTCGCCAGCGAGCTCAAGTTGGGATTAACCTTGGCCAGCTGCACGATGTTGAGCACGCCCGGCGGAATCAGCACCTTGTCGATCACATGAATCACGCCATTGCCGGCCGCGACGTCGGCCGTGGTGACGTTGGCGGTGGTGAGCGCGCCGTCGGTGATCTTCACGCCGTTGCTGGTGTCGAGCTTGAGCGCCGCCGGGTTGTTGTCGAAGCTGTAGGCGGTCGATTGCGCCGTCGTGCCGGCGAGTGCCGCCGAGGTCTTGATCGAGGGCAGCACGTGATAGTTGAGGATGCTCTTCAGTGCGGCGGCGGGCAAGGCGGCGACCATGGCGTTCGCGTCGGTGAAGCCGAGCTTCGTGGCGAGCTGGTTGAAGGCCGCATCGGTGGGCGCGAAGACCGTCAGCTGCGCGGTCTGGGCGCTGAGCGCCGAGGCGAGGTCGGCCTTGGTGGCGGCGGCGAGCAGGGCGGTGAAGCCCTGCTGGCGCGCGACGTCCACGATGGTCGACGACGGGAGCGCGGTGGTGGTGCCGGTGGCGCTCTGGCCAGTGGTGCCTTGGGCGCCGGCCTGCGCCGGGGTGT
>SPQI01000339.1 GCA_004570315.1 Oxalobacteraceae bacterium OM1
CCCTGGCGCTGCGCTCGCAAGCGCACGCCGTCCCGGCCCCGGCGCCGGCCGGCATGCCGCCGACGGCAAGTCTTACCGATACCGTGCTGTTTTTTCTGGACGTCGCCTTGCCCACCATCGGGAAAGGCCTCTTCCTGCGCCGGCCCGGCATGGTCGCGATGGCGCAGGCGCTGGATCTCGACCGCCGCGCGGTGCGCCGCATGCAAGCGCTGCGCGAGCACTACGGAGCGGGGCCACTGCTGCTGCGCATGCCGGTGCGCAACCAGGCGCTGCTGCTCACGCCCGACGATGCGCGGCGGGTGCTGCGCGAATCGCCCGATCCCTTCGCCCTGGCGAGCAGCGAGAAGCAATCGGCACTCGGACATTTCCAGCCGCGCGGCGTGCTGGTCTCCAACGCACCGCAACGCGCGGTGCGGCGCCGCATCAATGAGGAAGCGCTCGATGCGCATCGCCATGTGCATCACATGGCGGCGCAGTTCCTGCCGGTGGTGCAAGACGAAGCTGCGCGGCTTCTCACCGCCGTACGCGGGCGCGGCAACCTGGCCTGGGACGATTTCATCGCGGCATGGTTTCGTATCGTACGGCGGGTGATGCTGGGTGCCGGGGCAAGCGATGATCACGCGCTGACCGACATGCTGGCGCAGCTGCGCGCCGATGCGAACTGGGGCTTTCTGAAACCGAAGCGGCGACGGCTGCAGGACGCGTTCTTCGCGCGGCTGGAGACGCATCTCGCGCGCGCCGAGGAGGGCAGTCTCGCCGGCCGCCTGGCGCAGATGGGACACCGCTCGCCCGAGGCGCTGCATCAGGTGCCGCAATGGCTGTTCGCCTTCGATGCGGCGGGCATGGCGACCTATCGGGCGTTGGCTCTGCTGGCCGCGCATCCAGGCTACGCCAGCCTCGCGGGCAGCGAAGCGCGTGGCGATCGGACCGACATGCCCTTCCTGCGTGCGACATTGCTGGAGTCGGTGCGGTTGTGGCCGACCACGCCGGTGATCTTGCGCCAGACGACGCGCGAGACTGCCTGGGGCACAGGCACGCTGCCGCCACGTTCCGGCGTGCTCCTGTTCGCACCGTTCTTCCAGCGCGATGAACGCCTGTCGTATGCGGACCGTTTCGCGCCGGAGCTTTGGCTGGGCGAACGCTCGCAGGAGAATGCGGCACTGGTGCCGTTCAGCGACGGGCCGGGCTTCTGTCCGGGGCGCGAACTGGTGCTGCTGCTCGGCAGCGCGATGCTGGCCGAGCTCCTCACCGGGATGCCGCTGCGGCTCGAGCGCCCGCTGCTCGATGCGCGCCGGCGGCTGCCGGGCACGCTCAGTCCGTTCGCGCTGCGCTTTGCGGTTCAGTGACCGGTTCAGTGACGGGTGAAGTCCTCGTCTTCATCGTCCTCGTCTTCGAGGAACAAGCGATAGCGGCCCTGCGCGTCGGGGCCGCCATAGGCCTGGGCGACGTATTCGCGGTCATCGAGCTGCACGCGGCGGCCGATGGGCGGGATGTCGGCGAGCTTGCGGATGCCGAGCGTGGTCTGGGTGCCGTCGGGCTGGCGGTAGATCACTTCCACTTCCATGTCGGTTCTCCTTGTTGCTCGTCAGTAGAGTGCCGGCGCGGCAATCGGTTCAGCGTCGCGCCTGCCGGATTCGTAACGCGTTCGTAACGCATTCGTAGCCGGCATGCGTTTCGCTTGTCCTGCGGGTTTCGGATCGAGGAGACGACATGGAAGGCATCAAGGCAATCATTCGCGGCAACGGCGTGGAGAGTTCGGTGGAGTTTTCCGTGGAGGAAGTGATGGCGCGCCACGAGGGAACGCCCTGGAGCGAATTGAGCGAGGCCGAGCGCGATGCGGCACTGAAGGAATATGCACGCGGACTGTTCGAACGGCAGAACGGCACGACGGGCGACGACCTGCGTGTGAGCTTGCAGGGCGGCTCGTTCTCGCATGTGGACGAGCGCGATATCTGAGTACGGCAATCTGAGCACGGCATCGCGGCGCAACTTTGCCGCGTGCGCCGCGCTCTGACGTGACGGCACGCCGCACCGCGCCGCGCGGCGCCAAGACGAGACCAAGACAAGAAGGAGATTCAGCATGGCAAGGATTCAGCAGTCGATCGAAATCCGGGTCCCGGTGCATGTGGCCTACAACCAGCTCGTGCAGTTCGAAGACTATCCGCAGTTCATGGAAGAGGTACGGGCCGTCGAGCAGGTCGATGAAGGGCATCTGCACTGGACCACCATCATGTCCAACCGGCCGGTGGAATGGGATGCGCAGATCGTCGAGCAGCAGGCCGACCGCTGCATCGCCTGGCACAACGTCAGCGGCCCGACCAATTCCGGCCGGGTGGACGTGGAGCCGCTCGGTGACGACGCCTCGCGCGTGACGCTCACGCTGGACGCTGAGCCGCAGCAGGTACCCGGCTCGCCGTCAGGCGACAGCGCGCAGGAGATGGAGCAACGCCTGCGCATGGACCTCGCCCGCATGAAGGACTTCATCGAGCAGCGCGGCAGCCGGCAGCAGGCAGGCGGTATGGCGGGCATGCAGCAAGGTGCGGACGCCTCGCCCGGCGCCATGCAGTCAAGGGCGCAGACCGGTGAAGACAATGCCACGTATGCGGCCGGCTCCGAAGGCATGTCGGGCGACGAGGATTTCACTTCGCCGGTCGTCTCTTCCGGCCAGACGACGCAGCAGGGCAATACGACGCGGGCTGCCGGTCGGCACGAAGATTCGGCCGACATGCCCGGGCAGCCGCAGACGCTGGAGACCACGCAGTCCGACTATTCGCTGTCGCAGGCCGACCCGGACAACGACGACGGCCGCTATAGCATCGCCGAGGAAGTCAACTTCGACGAGCAGTCGAACGCGATGCGGCATGTCGGGCAGATGCCGCAGGACACCAGCATCGGCGAAGCGGCCGGAGCGTCGGATGCGGTCGGCAAGGCCATGTCCCAGGGCGACCGCGGGACGAATACCGATATCGAGCAGGAGAAATTGAAGCAGGCCTTGAAGGACAAGCTCCCGCCGCCGCAGTAAGCCTCACGCGGGCGGCCATGCGCGGCTGCGCCTACAATGGCGCTCCCTTGCTACCGCCCGCTTCCTCATGCTGATCGCTACCCACTCCGGAAAATTTCACGCCGACGACGTCTGGGGCGTCACCGTGCTCGACCTGCTCTTTCCGGGCAGCGAGCTGGTGCGCACCCGCGATCCGGACCGCATCGCGATGGCCGACTTCGCGGTGGATGTCGGCGACGTATGGGATCCCGCCACCGGCCGCTTCGATCATCACCAGAAGGGCTTCGCCGGCGCCCGCGCCTCCGGCGTGGTGTACGCCAGCGCCGGCCTCGTATGGAGGGAGCACGGGGCGCGCTGCGTGGCGCGGGTCGCCGAGCAGCACACCGGCCAGGTGCTGACACCGGCGCAGGCGCAGGACATGGCTTATGCGATCGACGGCGACGTCGTCCAGTACCTCGACATGGCCGACACCGGCGCCGCCCGCAGCGCGCCGGGCGGCTACGGCCTCTCCGCGGTCATTTCCGGCTTCAATCCGAACTGGCTCGACGAAGAGCGCACCGGCACGCCGGAGGCGATGGAAGCGCTACGCCTGCAGCAGTTCCGGCGGGCGATGGACTTCATGGCGGACATCCTCGTCAACCAGGTGAAGTATCGCGTCGGCGGCCTGCTCGCGGTGGAGCGCGTGCGCGGCGGCGCGCGGCTGGAGGGCGGCCGGCTGCTGTATCTGGACCATGCCGGCCTGCCGTGGACCGGCATCGTGCGCAATGAAATGCCCGAGGTTTTGTTCGTGCTGAGCTACAGCCCGTCGGAGCAGCGGCATCTGCTGCATGTGGTGCCGGCGGCGCCGGAAAGCTTCGTGGCGCGCAAGGATCTGCCGGCGGCCTGGGCCGGCCTGCGCGGCGAGGCGCTCGCCCAAGTGACCGGCGTGCCGGATGCGGTGTTCTGCCACAACGCCCGCTTCATCGCTGCCGCCATCTCGTACGAGGGCGCGTTGCGCATGGCGCAGCTGGCGCTGGCGGAATAAAAAAAGGAGCGGCACCTCGCGGTACCGCTCCACCCCTAGGAGAGACTGAGCAATGACCGCCCTGTCACTCGAACGCCATCGTAAAAGATGTCGCCGCCGGGCACTAATGCTTTATTGGCATCACTTTATGCAAGCCGGGCATAGCCCGGGGTCCTCCCGGCGGCCGCGTCAACCGGTAGATGCCTGAACCGGCCGCGCAGCGAACATGCCGGACGCGCCCACCTTCAGCCGGTCCAGGGTGAACTGGCGCAACAAGCGCACCACGCTCTGATTCACGCTCATGCTCGCCTGCATCAGCAGCAGGTCGACGTCGCGCTGCGCGGCCGCGCCGGAAGACGCTGCACGCCGCGTCCGGTTGCGCAAGGCGAGCGCACAGCGATAGGCGTCTTCGAGCGTGACGGCGCTCGGCTCGCAGGCGAGCTGCCAGCTGCGGATGCGACGGTCTGCCACACGCAGCAACGCCTCGCGTTGCATGGCCGTGCAGAACGGCGCGATGTCGCGCGGCATGCGGCCGGTGTGTTCGGCCAGTTGGGCGAGCGTCACCGGCCGCGGCGCGCAGGCGACGAAGCGGCCGAGGATTTCCGTCGCGAGGGAAAGGCGGTCGTACAGCACGTCGCCGCCGAGGAAGTGCGTCATGGCGATTCTCCGTAGTGCATCGGCGCTCCGGTGTGGGCGCCCTTCTTTGCCTGATTGCAATTTGCAGGCCACGGGAATTTCTTGACGATTTGCCTCTCCAACACCCGTTTTGCCGCCGGGCAGCGCAGCACCGGTCACTCAAGCGCCGTTTTGGTGCTCTCGATCAATCGCCGCGCCCGAACACGGTGCCCGGCGGCGGCTCAAACTTGAAACGGCGCGACACGCATTCCCGGTACACTAGGACGAATGCCGAAGCGCGCATTGCAAAAACGGAACGCTTCATGAAACCAGTTGCACCCGGCACCGTCATCTTTCATCGCCATCGCGGCTACGGCGTGATCACGTCGGTCAACCTGTTGACCGGCTGGGTCTCGGCGCGCTTCGGCGACGAGGTGCGCACGTTGGACTTGAACCTCGCGCATGACGAATTGCAGCATGCCGACGGCGAGCCGATCCGCTTCCGCCGCGATCCGCCCGACCGCATGCCGCACGCGCGCCTGATGGCGATGGTGCGCGAGCTGCATCGCACGGGCTACCAGCAGCTCTACCTCTACAGCTGGCCGAAACCCTCGGGCCTGCATTGGCGCTGGCATCTGTTCACCGGGCAGCGCAACTGGCTCGAGCGTCCGTGGCGCGAAGGCTGGTACGGCTCGGGCGCCGAGTACAACTTCAATCCGGTGCTGGGTTGGGGCGATGCCCCTGGCGCAACGGCGCAGGAGCTGGCGAAGACGCTGGCGCAGTTCGATCCGCACGGCCTGGCCAATGCGCTCAAGCGCGACGAGGATCACACCGTGTGGTTCGACGCGGTGTGCGAGGCGCTGCTCCCGAACTATGCGTACACGCTGGGGTGGGATCTGCGCGACGGCCCGTGGCAGACAGCCTCGCCCGCGCCGGAACTCAATACGCTGG
>SPQI01000443.1 GCA_004570315.1 Oxalobacteraceae bacterium OM1
GCTTGTCACCGCCTTGCGGCGCGCCGGCCGTCGGGAACAGGCGGCGCAGCTCACGTGTCAGCGGGTCGTCCTGTGCCGTCTCGACGGTGCCGGCGGCGGCCGGTTTGGCGGCGCCCGGCTGTTGCGCGATGCCGCGGCGCGTGAGCACGGTGTTGAGTGCATGCAGGACCGAGCACATGTCGAGGCACAACTCCGATCCGAGCAGCGGGAAGACCAGGTGATGCAGCGCGGACTGCGGCTGGAATTCGCACCAGGCGTCGTGCACCACCCCGAGGAAAACCTGCGGGCGGAACGGGTTCTGCGCCATGGGCAGCTCGTCGCGGCCCAGCACGGAGGCAAGGCGCGCGGTCAGGTCGGCATAGCGTGCGCTGTGGTCGCGCTCGATCGCGCGCGCGGCCTTCACCAGGCACAGCTTCTTGTCCATCTCGACGTCCGGTTCGAGCCGTTTGAGCTCGCCGGCCGGCAGCGCGATCTTGAAGGATGGATCGTCGGCCGCCGTGATTTCGTCGTGCAGGATGGCGGCCAGCCGTTCGGTGGCGACGTAGCAGAAGGGATAGCGGTTCTTCTTCAGCAAGGCCGCCGCGGTCGCATGGCCGCGGCCCTGTTCCGGATCGACGCAGAGCTGGGCCACGCGCTGCAGCGCATCTGCGAGGCGGGTGGCGAAGCCGTCGAGTTGCTTGTTCACGACGCCGGCCGCGATGTCGGCCAGTTCGCGCAGAATCTCGTTGCGGCGTTCCGCCGAGACGGGCGCTGGGCTGCTGGCGGTGGAAGGATGAGGGCTCATGGCAAGATGGCTTTCTTCACGCGGGAATGGTCACCAGAGGGCACCCCGCAATGATTCACGATCATCTTGCCATTATCGACGAATATTTCCGTACGGCAATATTTAAATGGTAACGAAAGGTAAGCTTTTGATTAATCTCAACCAACTTTTCAAAGCGACAAGCGGCTTCGACGCTGCTGTCTTGCCGAGGAAATAAAAAAGCGCGACGGATTGCTCCATCGCGCTTTCTCTTTCAGCCGAGTCCTATCAGGCGGCCAGACGCTTTTCCAGCTCCGCCTTGGTCGACGCGAGCTCCTTCGGCAGGTTGTGCTTCAGCTTGTCGAACAGCTCGGCGTGCAGCTTGAGCTCGGCTTCCCAGGCCGCGGTGTCGATCGAGGTGATGCGATCGAACTGCTCGCGGGTGAAGTCGATGCCGTCCCACTTCAGGTCATCGTAGCGCGGCGTCATCCCGAAGATGTGCTCGACGCCGCCGGCCTTGCCTTCGATGCGGTCCAGCATCCACTTCAGCACGCGCATGTTGTCGCCGAAGCCCGGCCAGACGAACTTGCCGTTCTCGTCGGTGCGGAACCAGTTCACGCAGAAGATCTTCGGCTGCTCGGCGGGCGAGGCTTCGATCTTCTTGCCGATGTTCAGCCAGTGCTGGAAGTAGTCGCTCATGTTGTAGCCGGCGAACGGCAGCATCGCGAACGGATCGCGGCGCACCACGCCCTGCTGGCCGGCGGCCGCAGCGGTGGTTTCCGAACCCATGGTCGCGGCCATGTAGACGCCTTCCACCCAGTCGCGGGCCTCGGTCACCAGCGGCACCGTGGTCGAACGGCGGCCGCCGAAGATGAAGGCCGAGATCGGCACGCCGGCCGGATCGTCCCAGGCCGGGTCGATCACCGGATTTTGCGTGGCCGACACGGTGAAGCGCGCGTTCGGATGCGCGGCCTTGCGGCCGGTTTCCTTGGCGCTCTCCGGCGTCCAGTCCTTGCCTTGCCAGTCGATCAGGTGCGCCGGCGCTTCCTTGGTCATGCCTTCCCACCAGACGTCGCCGTCATCGGTCAGCGCGACGTTGGTGAAGATGGTGTTGGCGTTGAGCGACGACATGCAGTTCGCGTTCGAGCTCATGTTGGTGCCCGGGGCGACGCCGAAGTAACCGGCTTCCGGATTGATCGCATACAGGCGGCCGTCGGCGCCCGGCTTGATCCAGGCGATGTCGTCGCCGATGGTCGTCACCTTCCAGCCGTTGAAGGCCTTCGGCGGGATCAGCATCGCGAAGTTGGTCTTGCCGCAGGCCGACGGGAAGGCGGCAGCGACGTAGTGCTTCTTGCCCTCGGGGGATTCCACGCCGAGGATCAGCATGTGCTCAGCCAGCCAGCCCTGGTCGCGGCCCATGGTCGAGGCGATGCGCAGCGCGAAGCATTTCTTGCCCAGCAGCGCGTTGCCGCCGTAGCCGGAGCCGAAGGACCAGATTTCGCGGGTCTCGGGATAGTGGACGATGTACTTGGTCGGGTTGCAGGGCCACGGCACGTCCTGCTCGCCGGCCGCCAGCGGCTTGCCGACGGTGTGCACGCAAGGCACGAACTCGCCGGTCTCGCCCAGCACGTCGTACACGGCCTTGCCCATGCGGGTCATGATGCGCATGTTGACGGCCACGTACGGCGAGTCGGACAGCTCGACGCCGATGTGCGCGATCGGCGAGCCCAGCGGGCCCATCGAGAACGGCACGACGTACATCGTGCGGCCGCGCATGCAGCCGTCGAACAGCGCATTCAGCGTGGTGCGCATTTCAGCCGGGGCCATCCAGTTGTTGGTGGGGCCGGCGTCTTCCTGTTTTTCGGAGCAGATGAAGGTACGGTCTTCGACACGCGCCACGTCGGAGGGATCGGAGCAGGCCAGGTAGCTGTTCGGGCGCTTGGCTTCGTTCAGCTTCTTCATGGTGCCGGCGGCGACCATCTCGGCGCACAGCCGGTCGTATTCTTCCTGGGAACCGTCGCACCAGTAGATGCGATCGGGCTTGGTGAGGGCGGCGATTTCTGCCACCCAGTTGAGCAGTTTCTGCTGCTTGACGTAAGACGGAGCGTTGAGCGGAGCAACGCCACCCATGACGGGTCGATTCATAAAAACTACCTCCAATGCCAATAAAGAATTCGGTCTTGTCCCGGCACGGCAGGATCGTCGTCAGCTTGTGGCTTGGCTAGGGCTCGGAGCGTGAGGGCTGTGAGGGCTAGCGATACGGCGGTCTTGTCGGAGCGGACGCGCTGGGCGGCGGACAGGTACGGGCTCGTTCGCGAAATGGCAAGGCTCAACGTACGCATGTCTCCAACCGCTTGTCGTCCGAGCAGCCCGAAATGGATAATCAACGGGCTGGTGGGCTCGCCTCTTATGCTGAAGCAAAACGGGCGAGATGTAGCGATTGATTCTACACTCTGACCCCACCCCGCTCAATGATTTACAACAAAATTGTAGTAGCAATTCTTGAGTTTTGTAGTAGGGCATTTCACGATCCGGTGATATGCGTCGCATTTTTACGCCGGCCAACTTTTCGACACCTGCGCACCAACCGCCATGAAAATCGCCATTCTCGACGACTACCAGGACGCCGTCCGCCACCTCGATTGCTTCCGCCTGCTCGACGGCCACGAGGTCCGGGTCTTTCACAATAGCGCCCGCGGCCTCGGGCAACTTGCGGTGCGTCTAGGAGAATTCGAAGCGCTCGTGCTGATTCGCGAACGGACTGCGATTTCCGGCGCGCTGCTCGCCCGGCTGCCGAATCTCAGGCTGATCTCGCAGACCGGCAAGGTCAGCGGCCATGTCGACGTGGCGGCGGCCACCGAGCATGGCGTGGCCATCGTCGAAGGCGTGGGCGACCCGACCGCGCCGGCGGAACTGACCTGGGCGCTTATCATGGCGGCCTCGCGCAAGATCCCGCAGTACGCAGCAAACCTGCGCGACGGCCAGTGGCAGACAGCCTCGCCCGCGCCGGAACTCAATACGCTGGGGCGCGTGCTGAAGGGCCGCACGCTGGCGATCTGGGGGTATGGCCGCATCGGCAAGATGGTCGCCGGCTATGGCAAGGCCTTCGGCATGGACGTCATGGTGTGGGGCAGCGAAAAGAGCCGCACCGCAGCGCAGGCCGACGGGCATCGAGCCGCGCCTTCGCGCGAGGCCTTCTTTGCGGAAGCGGACGTGCTGTCGCTGCACCTGCGCCTGAACGACGCCACGCGCGGCATCGTGACGGCAAATGATCTGCAACGGATGAAGCACGACGCGCTGTTCGTCAACACCAGCCGCGCCGAGCTGGTGGCGCCCGGCGCGCTGGAGGCGGCGCTGAAGGACGGGCATCCCGGCTTCGCGGCGCTTGACGTGTTCGAGACCGAGCCCTTGCCGGCGGACTCGCCTTTCCTGCGCTACGCCAACGTGCTGGCGACGCCGCATCTCGGCTATGTGGAGCGGGACAGCTACGAGCTGTATTTCCGTGCGGCGTTCCAGAACATCGTGGAGTACGCCAACGGCACGCCGAAGAACGTGCTCAATCCGGAGGCATTGCGCGAGCAGACGTAGGGTGCGCTCGGCGCACCAACGCAATCAAGGCGCACGACGCACGATTGGCGTCCAAAGCGCACCCAACCCCCGCGCCTGCACACTTTTCCCGCCCACACTACACTAGCCGCTTCCACAAGGCGGCCCCATGCAACCCAAACTCTGGTCACTCACCCTCGGCAATTTCGCGATCGGCACTGGCGTCATGGTCGTGCCGGGCATGCTCAACGACCTCGCCGCCGGCCTGCAGGTGACCCCGCCGCAAGTCGGCCTGCTGATCTCGGCCTTCGCGATGACCATCTGCATCGGCGGCCCCTTCCTCGCCGCGGCGACCACCGCCATCGAACGGCGCAAACTCCTCACCGGCTCGCTGCTGCTGTATGCGGCGCTGCATCTTGCCTCGGCCTTCGCGCCCGGCTATGAAGCCCTGCTGATCCTGCGCATGGTCACCGCCATCGGCGCCGCACTCTTCACCGCGCAGGCGGCCGCCACCGCCGGCCTGATGGTGCCGCCGGATCAGCGCGGCAATGCCGTTGCATCGGTATTCCTCGGCTGGTCGCTCGCCGCCGTGCTGGGCAGTCCGCTCGGCGCCTATCTCGGCGCGCACATCGGCTGGGGGCCGACGCTCGGACTGGTCGGCCTGTTGTCGGCCGTGTCGGCCCTCGCCGTCTGGCTGCAGATTCCCCCGCGCCTGTTCGTCGCGCCCATGGACCGCGCGGCCTGGAAGGCGCTGTTCTCGGACCGTCCGCTGCTGCTGGCGATCTCGGTGACCGCGATCCAGGCCATGGGCATGTTCACGCTCTTTTCGTACATGGCCCTGGTGCTGAAGGATTTCATCGATGCGACGCCGACTACCGTCAGCATGATGTTCCTCTGCTTCGGCATCACCGGCGTGACCGGCAACGTGATCGGCGCGCGGGTGATGGACCGCGTGGGTCCGGTGCGGGTGGGCGTGGCGGCGATGAGCAGCATGCTGCTCGCGATCACGCTGTGGCCGCTGACGCGCGGCTCGCTGCCCGTGACGGTGGTGCTGACCCTGATGTGGGGATTGGGTTGCTTCGCGGTGAACGGCTCGCAGCAGGTGCGCCTGATCGGCATCGCGCCGCAACTGGCCTCGGCCTCGGTGGCGTTGAACTCGTCGGCGATCTATCTCGGCCAGGCGCTCGGCGGCGTCCTCTGGTCGGTCACGGGATATGCCGGGCACGCCGAATCG
>SPQI01000165.1 GCA_004570315.1 Oxalobacteraceae bacterium OM1
GTGCAGCTGATCGTCGAGCCCGCGCTGGATGCCCAGTGCGTGCTCAATGGTGTGTCGCCACGCGATCGTGCGCGCGAGCTGTTCGCGCACTATCGCGTGTGGGATACGGAAGAGAATTGCGGCGTGCTGGTCTACATCAATTTGGCCGACCGCCAGGTGGAAATCGTGGCCGACCGCGGCGTCGGCAAGGCGGTCGCCGCGACGGAATGGCAGGCAATCTGCAAGACGATGACGCAAGGCTTTGCCGGGGGCGACTTCCACGCGAGCGTGCTGGCCGCGCTCACGCAACTCAATGCGCTGCTGGCGCGGCTTTACCCGGATGACGGGAGTGCGCGCAACGAGCTGTCGGATACGCCGGTTGTGCTTTGAGCGTCAGCCCCGTTCGTACACCCACTGCACCAGCGCGTCCTGCGCATCCACCGCGCGGCCTGCGTTCGGATGGTTGACCAGGAAGGCGACCACATAGTATTTCCCCGACGCCGCCTGCACGTAGCCGGCCACCGAGCGCACGTCGTCGAGCGTCCCGGTCTTGATGTGCGCCTTGCCGGCAACGGTCTGCCCGTTCAGGCGGCGGCGCATCGTGCCGTCGTAGCCGACCAGCGGCATCGAGGCGATGAACTCCGGCATGGTCGGGGCCGCGAACGCAAGGCTCAGCATGCGTCCCATGGTGCCGGCCGAAATGCGTTCGGTGCGCGACAATCCCGAGCCGTTGTCGATGGCGAGCTCCGGTGCATCGATGCCCTTGCTGGCGAGCCAGCTGCGTACCACCGTGCCGCCCCGCTCGGTGTTGGCCGGCAGCTTGGTGACCTGGTTGGCCAGCGTGAGCAGCAACTGGCGCGCCATCACGTTGTTGCTGTACTTGTTGATGTCGCGAATGACTTCCGACAGCGACGCCGATTCCCAGTCCGCCACCGGCAGGGCCGCGTCCGGGACGCCGCCTTCGCGCACCTCGCCGCCGAGCCGGCCGCCGAGCTCCGCCCACAGTTTGCGGAATACGAGGTCGAAGTACTTCACATGGCTCAACTGGTAGGGATGGATCGACCAGTATTTCTCGCCGCAGCTCGCGGCATAGGTGCCGGCGAAGCGGATGCCGTAGGCGTCGATGACAGGGTTCAGCCTGCGGCGCCAGTCGCCGCAATCGCCGCCCGCGATCCGGGGCGCGCCCACCGGGAAAGCGGCAAGGGCGGGATCGAGCGAGACGTGCACCGCCCGTCCGCTCGATGTCGGTGCGAAGCGCAGCGTGACGGCCTTGAAGTTCACCAGCAAGGCATCCGGCGCGACGTTGTAGGGCTTCAGCGGATCGCCGTCGAAGGCCGCCGCGTCCTGCGGCTGGGCCTCGAAGATGCTGCGGTCGAGCACCACGTCGCCCTGGATGTCGCGGATGCCCTTGGCGCGGATGCGGCGCAGGAACAGCCAGAGGTTTTCGACCACCAGTTTCGGATCGCCGCCGCCGCGGATGTGCAGGTCGCCGCGCAGCACTTCATGGCGCAGGTTGCCGGTCATGAACGCCTGCGTCTTCCAGGTGAAGGCCGGGCCGAGCATTTCCAGCGCGACGTCGGTCGTGACCAGCTTCATGGTCGATGCCGGATTGAACGGTGCGACCGCATTCGCGCTGAGCAGCACGGGTCCGTTGCCGACTTCCTGCACGAAAATGCCGACCGACTGCATTGGTATTTCGGCACGTTGCAGCGCGTCTGCAACAGTGGGAGGAATTTCTTGCGCGATGGCAGCGCCGGTGATGAACAAAAAGGCAATCGCAACTTGGAGGCGCCGGAAAATTCGCATAGGATGAATGAACAGTGGTTACATATAATCACGCGCAATTCAATTATCCCACGCTGAAACAGGTCCACCATGTCCAAACAGGCACCCCAGGCCGCGTCGTCCGCCGATCCGCTCGCGCTGGACAACCAGTTCTGCTTCGCGCTTTATTCCGCCTCGCTGGCAATGACCAAGACCTACAAGCCTTTCCTCGACAAGCTGGGTCTGACCTATCCGCAATACCTCGTCATGCTGGTGCTCTGGCAGCAGGATGACGTCCTCGTGAAATCCATCGGCGAAAAGCTCTTCCTCGACTCCGGCACGCTCACGCCGCTGCTCAAGCGGCTGGAAGCTTCCGAGCTGATCACCCGCACGCGCGACGAAGCCGACGAGCGCCAGGTGCGCATCACGCTCACCAAGGAAGGACGCGCGCTCAAGAAGAAGGCGCAGTCGATTCCGCAGCAGATCCTGTGCGCCAGCGGCCAGACCGTGCAGGTGCTGCAATCCCTGCGCGGCCAGCTCGGCGCCATCCGCGACGAACTCGCCCGCACCGACGATTGATCCGCATCAAAGCCTGGCATGACTCCGGGCGCCATTTAAATTGCACGCAATTTAATTGCGTGTTATATTGATGCCCACGGAATGCAGCACGCCGCCACTTCATCTTCTACGACACAGGAGCACGACATGCAGACTCTCTACACCGCAAACGCCACCGCCACCGGAGGCCGCGACGGCCGCGCCGTTTCCAGCGACGACAAACTGAACGTGAAGCTGAGCACGCCGAAGGAACTTGGCGGCGCCGGCGGTGAAGGCACCAATCCGGAGCAGATGTTCGCGGCCGGCTACGCAGCCTGCTTCCTGTCTGCAATGAAATTCGTGGCGGCGCACACCAAGGTCACCATTCCGGCCGACGCCGCGGTCAACGCCGAAGTCGGCATCGGCCCGAACGACAAGGGCGGTTTCGGTCTCGCCGTCGGCCTGAACGTCTCGCTGCCGGGCATGGACCAGGCCGCTGCGCAGGCGCTGGTCAACAAGGCGCATGAAGTCTGCCCCTACTCCAATGCCACCCGCGGCAACATCGACGTGAAACTGGCTGTCGCCTGACGTCCTGATTGTCCCGATGCAAGGCCGGACGCGCCAAGGCGGTCCGGCCTTTTTTGCGTCCTGCGGACCGCGAGTTGAAACGCTAGAATGAATCCACAGATCAATTCCAAGGAGACGCCGTGTCCGCCATGCCCCCGTTCCACCTCGCCTTCCCGGTCCACGACCTCGATGCCGCGCGCGCCTTTTACGGCGGCATGCTCGGCTGCCCGGAAGGACGCAGTTCCAACGAGTGGATCGACTTCGATTTCTACGGGCATCAAATCGTCGCCCACCTCGCGCCGGGTGCGAACGGTCCCAAGGCCGGGAACGACGTGGACGGCAAGCACGTGCCGGTGCCGCACTTCGGCGCCGTACTGTCGATGGAACAATGGAGAGCGTTGGCGGAACGCCTGAAGTCGAACGGCGTCGAGTTCGTGATCGAACCCTACATCCGATTCGAGGGACAGGTCGGCGAGCAGGCCACGATGTTCTTCTACGATCCGAGTAACAACGCGATCGAGATCAAGGCCTTCGCCGACCGCAGCCAGCTGTTCGCGAAGTAATCAGTCGCGCGGCAGATGCGGCGCGATCGCGACCGCATTCACTTCCAGCATGGCCCCGTAATGCAAGCCGCCGCACGGCACCACCGTGCGCGCCGGCTTGTGCGAGCCCATCACCTGCCGATAGGCGGCGTCGATGGACGGCCACAGCGACACGTCCGGAATGAAGATCTGGACATTCACCAGCAGATGCAATCCGGAGTTCGCCGCCTGCAGAACGTTCGAAAGATTCTCGAACACCTGCCGGAATTGCGCCTCAATGCCATGCGGCAGCTGCGTCCCCTGCCCCGGCACCAGCGGCAGCACGCCCGACACGAAGGCCAGACCCTGCGCGACCACGGCCTGTGAATAGTGCCCCGCAGGCAGCGGCGCCAACGGGGTTTCGATGAAGCGCATCTCGTTCATCAGAGCGGCTCCGCGGCAGTGATGCAGCGCGCGAACATGTCGGCGTCCACGTTCCCGCCGCTGATGATCACGCCCACCTTCGCCCCCATGAACGGCAGCGCACGCGCCAGCACGGCGGCGGCGCCAAGGCAGCCGGTCGGTTCGACGACGATCTTCATGCGCTCGGCGAAGAAGCGCATCGTCGAACGCAGCTGATCGTCGCTCACGGTGAGGATGTCGCTGACATTGGCCTGCAGGATGGGCAGCACCAGCTTGCCGACATGCTGCGTCCGCGCGCCGTCCGCGATGGTGTCGGGCACCGGGATGTCGACGATCTCGCCGCTGCGCAGTGAACGCTGCGCGTCATTGCCCGCTTCCGGTTCGACGCCGATCACCTTGCAGTCCGGCGCGAGCTGTTTCGCCGCGATGGAGCAGCCGGAGATGAGGCCGCCGCCGCCGACGCAGACGAACAGATAGTCCAGCGCTCCCACTTCCTCGATGAGTTCCTTCGCCGCCGTGCCTTGTCCCGCGATCACATCGCGGTGATCGTAGGGCGGGATCAGCGACAGTCCGCGCTCCTCGACGATGCGCGCAGCGACGGCTTCGCGGTCCTCGCGGTTGCGGTCGTAGAGGATCACTTCGGCACCGTAGCCGCGCGTCGCTGCCAGCTTCATCGCGGGCGCGTCATGCGGCATCACGATGGTGGCCTTCACGTTCAGCAGCCGTGCGGCGAGCGCCATGGCCTGCGCATGGTTGCCGGAGGAAAAAGCCAGCACGCCGCGCGCGCGCTGCTCGTCGCTCAGGCGGCTTATCGCGTGATAGGCGCCGCGGAACTTGAAGGCGCCGATGCGCTGGAAGTTCTCGCATTTGAAGAAGACCTGGGCATCGGCCAGTTCATCGGCGCGCGTCGAGGTCAGGACCGGCGTGCGATGCGCGACGCCGTCGAGAATTTCCGCCGCGCGGGCGACGTCGGCGTAGGTGACTGCAAGTGCTGTGCTCATGGAGTTCCTTCTGTCTTACCAGCCGTTGAAGCGCTGCCACGTCGCCAGGACGGCAGGCGAATCGGTGGCAATGACTTGATAGGCATTGTGCTGCGCGGCCGTGGCACACGCGTGGTTCGGCAGGATGCGCAGGCGCGTGCCGACGGGGAACGCGGCGAAGTCGATCGGTGCGCCGCTGCGCGACTCGATGATGCCGTGCTCCTGGTTCGCGGCCGTCACGATCAAATCGCCGATCGGCTTGCCGCGCAGGTCACAGACCAGGCCGTAACCTTGATCGACCGGCTGCGATGCCGTGCCGTGGTCGCGCGAAAGCGCCATCCAGCCTGCATCGACGAGCAGCTGCTGCTTGCGCTGCTGGTGGCCGATCACGCTGGTGAGCACGCTCACGGCGATATCGTCCACGCTGCATACGCCGAGCCCGGCCATGACGAGATCGAAGAACACATACACGCCGGCGCGCACTTCGGTGATGCCGCTGAAGTCTTCGCCGAACATCGCAGTCGGCGTGGAACCGACGCTCACGATGGGGCACGGCAGGCCGGCTTCGCGCAGGCGGTTCGCGGCCGCCAGAATCGCTTCACGCTCGCGCACGGCGACCTTGCGGATCGCTTCGGCGCCGGGTGTGCTGTAGGACCCGCCGGAATGCGTCATCACGCCGGCGAGTTCGGTAGACGGGGAATCGTGCAGGATGCGGCCGATCTCGTGCAGCACCGGAT